>JANPIH010000199.1:0-50677 GCA_031424895.1 Rhodospirillales bacterium | reverse complement strand
CGCCTGACATCTGGCCCCTTTGCCCGGGCCATGCATCTCCCAGGATGGCCACACGCTCCGCGAGCACCCGGCGCTCGATCGGCTTGCGACGGAGGCAAAAGGAACCCCTGATCGCACCGCCCATGGCGAGTTCGGCCGCATCCGGCGCGAAGCCCGTCAGCAGGATCGCTGGCAGCCCCGGCCGGCGCCGCTGCGCCTTGAACCGACATTCCCCAGATGGCCGGCCAATTCGTCCATCGAGCCGTGAGCCTATCGGCAATTCGGCGGCTCTGGCAACGGTGACGGCGCCCGGATGACGCCCGCGTCGTGTCTGACCGGTCGGTGGTCGCAGTCGGAGCGAAAGACTGGCCCTTTTGGGTGCGATCTGGACGCAGTTGTCCTGCAACCGTCGGCTTGCGGGAACGTTGCAGCCAGCGACGCTCAACATCGAGCGGACGGCGGCGATGGACGCAGCGCGGCGATTGCCGCGAGGATCTACCGGAACAGCGCGCGCGGTACCATGACCTCGGCCATCTGGAAGGTGATCGATCGCCCGTGCCGGACGATCTTCCCGCCGATCTTGACCAGCCGATCGCGCAGCGTGGTCAGCGACCAATGCTTGACCTCCGCGGGCAGCGCCAGGGTGCGCAGGAAGTTGGCGAGGTTGTACGCCAGCACGTGCAGTTGCAGCCGCACCACGTTGGCGGCGAACCGCATGCAGGACAGCCGGGTCCAGGTAATCGCGTTCTTGCCTTCTTTGATGGGCTGCTCGGCCGTGCCGCGCTCCCTCGCCCAGACCTGGTCGAGCAGCGCGTCCTTGCCGACAAGCTGCCCATCGGCCGCAGCCAGTACCGCGAGCACGTCGAGCGCTCGTTCGCCGACCGGCACGGGTACGTCGTTGCGCGTCAGGCTTCGACCGCGCAGGTCAAGCTGGAACGGCCCGAAGGTAAGCGACGGTCGGTTGGGAATCGGCACGGGCGATCCCTCCGTCTTGCTTTACCAGGGTTCTGACTGACGACGCGACGTCGTGGCACACATGCTAGCCGCACGTCGGTCGGACATTCGACATGCGGCGATGTCGTAGGGTGAAGCCAGCCAGAAAGGTCATTGGCCATTGGGCACCTCGAACTATCTCGTCCGCTTGGGCGTTTGTCGCGCGGAGGGGTTTAGCTATCCGTTTTGATCGGCTTGAAGCATAGGGATCAGCTTCTCCAATCCTCTGTCTTGCACCCGAACGTGCTGAATTTCGGGCGCCAGACAGAGTCCGGCTGGTTCGCCGCGCTCATCCTGAGCTTACCGGACGACGCCACCGTCACAAACAGCGCCACCCGCCAGGCCCTGGCCGAAGCCTCCCAATTGCGCCCCACCCCGCAGCCCGCCCTGATCACCGAACCCCTGAGCCACGCCTGACCCGCCAAAGGCCGGCGCCCACTGGACCTCCGTTGCCGCACGTCGCGTGGCACCGCCCCTCCCGCCCCGTCACCAATATGTAACCACCACCCGCTACGCTGGCGCGTGCGTGAAGACGAACCTGCTGTTCTTCACCAAAGGCAGGAAGACCGAGCGGATCTGGTACTATGACCTGAGCCATGTGAAGGTCGGCAAGAAGCCGCCACTCACGTTGGCACACTTCGGGTTCGACAAGGAAGGAAGGCCGCTCGCCGACAGCGCGCTGCCCCCCAGTCTGACCGCCGACTGGTTGGAGCAGGAAGAGAACGCTGGCAAGCCGTTCCCGGCCTACGCCCGACTGCTGGCGCTGCGCAGCAAGGCGGCGGCCGACAGTCGGTACTCCTGGACTGTCGACTTCGCCGCGCGCCAGGCGAGGGCTCGCGAAGAAATGCCGCCTATTTGGAGCGGGCAGCTGAAATCAGAGCCGAGGTGATCGACCTCAAGGAGAAGCTCAAACGTCTGAAGAAACTGAAGGCTTCAGACGGCGAAGTGGCTGCGTTGATCAACGAGATCAATGAGAAAGACAAGGAGGCGCGGGAATTCGAGGCTCAGGCGTCGGCCATTGACGCTGCTGTCTTTGACCTCAAGGCCGTCAATCCGAGCACCGTCACGAAGTTCGATGACCGATCGCCCACCGAGATCATTCAGAGCATCCACGATCACGGTCGCATCGTAGCCGAAGCACTGGCTCGACTCGCGTCCTTGGTCGGTGAAGACGGTACCGACGTGCCAAGGGTGCGGGCCGCGCAGCAGTGACAGGAGAGATGCATACGGCTCATCTGACTAGTTCGTCTGCGTCTCGCTGGCCCAGAGCCTTGTGTCGGGCCCCGGCGTGCGTTTCCCGTCGGGCAGGTCGTACCGGAGCCGACCACCCTTCCGGCTTGCCGCTGCGATCTTGTTCAGGTGGGTCGTTCGAACCGGAACCTGCTCCATCACCTGACTTGCGAGTGCTCCGAATGCGATCCCCGGCCTCTGTGTTACCGTACGCAGCAGGAGTTCGGTTGCCCAGCCGACGTGGGCGGGACAGCCGACCCCGTCGCGATCGGCCTCGAACGCGATGATCTGATCCTCCGGAAAGAGTTGCGGCTGCCCACTTTCCTCGGTCTGGATGATGTGGCGTGTACGGACCGCCTCCTTTTCCACTTTTTCCTGAACGGTCCGGAATACTTCCACCCCGAAACCACTATGCGTGCCGAGGATAAGGCGCATCTTGATCCGATCCTCCCGCGGCTTTCGGATTGCCATGTCCGTCAGATAGGTCGCGACCCGTGCTTCCTTCATCTTGTTCTTCAGAAGCTGCAGTACCTTCGTTTCATTGGCCCCTTCGGACATCGCCTCGAACGCAGCCTTCCAGGCAGGGTCGGCCAGGAAACGGCCTACGGATTTGGCCACGCCATCCCAACCGGCATGCCGGTTCACCTCCTCGGCCATAAAGTTGAATAGGAACTCGCCGTTCAGAGCTCTGAGAAAATCGAAAACCTTGCTGGACTCAACATTCCAGCCGGTCGGATCGATGAACGTGAAGGTGAAGCCATCGCGACACGCAGAGCGGATGCCATCAAGATTGTCCTCGAAAGCACCGGAGAACACCTGGATATCGAATTCAGGCTTCTGGGACGCAAACTGCTGTAGCTTGGCGACCGAAGCCGAGTTCCGCTCGCAGAAGCGGAAACGAACCTTGAGCCCGGGACGCCCCATGTCGAGCAGCGACCGGCGCACGGCATCAAGCGTTTCGATAGCCTGAGAGAACGAGGCGTCGGAGAATTTGTTTGTGTCCGACACTCGCCAGGGCCCCGCAAAAGCGTCAACGAAGTTGAAAACTGGCGACCTGCCCTGGAACAGCTTGTAAGCCGCGGATTCGAGATACTTGTTGAGAAACAAATGCTTGACGAACGATTGTTCGCGTCCCTGATAGTCTTCAATCCGAGGCGGCATCAAGCATCCTCGGGTTGCAATGCGCGAATGATGGGTTCTGGAACGATCCGCCACGGAAAGCCGTTCCATTCTTCGCCATCGAGCAGACGCCCACCCGACTTCGGCCGGGCGCCGCCCCATTGCTTGAAGAAGAACGCGACGTCGTCACGGTCGCAGATGTCTCGAAGCTGGCGAACCCAGGTCTCATCCATGGGCCGTGCCCGAGGACCGCTCTCCCCCCCGACGATGGCCCAGGCGACACCCTGCAGGTCGAGATCCCCGATCGGCGCGAGTAGCGGCTCGAACGAGATGAACCGTGCGTCGGAGTTGATCTGCTTAAGGTGCTCGATCCGGCTCGTATGGGCGGCGTCCTCAACCGAGACGCCGAGCCAGATGTGACGCGGGACCGGACCGCCCTCATACCGGTTCCGGACATAGTTGCGCATGAGCGAGCTACGCTTGGTCAGCACCTGGTAGACATGCCAATCCGCCTGCTCCATCGCATCGAACACCTTGTCGACGAATTCGCGGTCGATGTCCTTGTGGAACAGGTCGCTCATCGAGTTCACAAAAATCATCTGCGGCTTCTTCCAGAGCGCGGGCTGTTTCAGTCTCGACGGCCAGAGCGTCAGGTCGAAACCCTGCTTGTAGGGGTGTTCTGGAATGCCCCGCCAACGCTCCGCGAAGCGTTCAGCATAGCAGTTGTCACAACCCGGGCCGACCTTGGTGCAGCCCGTCACCGGGTTCCACGTCGCGTCAGTCCACTCGATGTCCGACCTCTGGGCCAACTGCTCGCCTCATGTTCTCTGTGAATGTAACATGTGATTGATTCGGCACAAAGCACGAACAAAGATTGCTTTGCGATTGATCACCTAAGGGGGCCAGCCTGCTCTGGCCTGACCAATATTCGATTTTCGTTCGATTCGGCATGCAGAAGGGATGCGAACCGGCAAACCGTACCCCTTGCGCAATTCATTGATATAGAAAAGTTTTTTACCGCCATTCTTCAGCGCGACAGGCAAACCGTCCGGAGACTTTGGCCTTCCAGAGACGCATCTTCGGCCTTCCCGGCGCAATGCCAGTCAAATCGCCCTCCGGCAAACCCTTCTGAAACCACGCGTTTTTCTGGTGCCGGCAATCCGGGGAGATCGCTTTCCCTGAAGGCGCTGGCTGGGGCGGGAGGATTCGAACCTCCGCATGGCGGAATCAAAATCCGCTGCCTTACCGCTTGGCGACGCCCCATCTGAGTCTGGTCATAAGGCAATAACGTCCGCGGGGAAATCACCCCCGCAGAGATGGTACGTTGCCCGCCCCGCCCCACACCCACCAATCTGGACGGACCAGCTTCGCGGCGGCATTTTCAGCGATATCTGGCGTGTCGAACAGTGCGAAGCAGGTAGCGCCGCTGCCGCTCATGCGCGCAAGGCGGACGCCTGCCAGTGTGGCCAAGGCCGACAGCACAACGCTGATCATTGGGCAGAGCGCGACGGCAACCTCCTGAAGGTCGTTGCCCGTAGTGGCAAGATCGCGTGCCATCCTGGACAGGTCCGACCAGGCGGCAGGCAGCACAGCGGCGGCCGAGAACGCAGTGCCGGCGACCGCACGGGCGTGGAACACCGCGGGCGTTGCAACCGCAATGCCGGGATTGACCAGAACGATGCCGAACGGCGGCAGGGCGGGAGCGGAGGACAGCGCCTCCCCTGTGCCCGCCATGCGCGCGGGGACTTGGGTAAGGCAGGCGGGGACGTCGGCGCCCAAGGTGGCGGCGAGTCCGGGCGGCACCGGGACGTTCCACAGCCGCGCCAGCAGGCGCAGGGCCGCGGCGGCGTCGGCGCTGCCGCCGCCGATGCCGCTGGCGACCGGAAGGTTCTTCTCCAGCACCAGCCGTGCGCCCGCGCTCACACCAGACGCATTGGCAAGGCGGCGCGCGGCGCGCAGGACGAGGTTGTCGGCCTCGTTTGTCAGTGCCGACGAGAAGGGGCCTTCGATCGTCAGCGACAGCCGGTCGTCGGGTGCTGCGCGCAGGTTGTCGCCGATGGCGGGGAAGACCACGAGGCTGTCCAGCAGGTGATACCCGTCCGCGCGGCGGCCGACGACGTGGAGAAACAAGTTCACCTTGGCCCGGGCGGGCTCCACCTCCATTGGTGCATCCCGCACGGCGGTCAGTGTGCCGGGAATGTCAGGGGGTGATGCCCAGGGTCTGCTGGGCAGGGCGGAGGCGACCCTCGATCCGTTCCTTTTCCTCGGGCTCCGGCTTGAGGTTCAGGGCGCGGCGCCATTGAAAGATTGCTTCCAGCCGCCGCCCGGCTTCCCAGTAGGCATCGCCAAGATGGCCGTTGATCGTGGCGTCGCCGGGTTCAAGCTCGGCGGCACGTTCCAGCAGGCGCACGGCACCGGCAGTGTCGCCCATGCGCATGGCCACCCAGCCGAGGCTGTCGACCATGGCGCCGTCGTTGGGGCGCTGCTGGACGGCGCGCTCGATCATCTCCTTGGCGCGGTCCAGGTTGCGGCCCTGTTCGGTCCAGGAATAGCCGAGGTAGTTCAGCACAAAGGGCTGGTCCGGGGCGAAGCGGAGCGCCTGAAGGAAGTCCGCCTCGGCGCGGTCCCATTGGCGGGAGCGTTCAAGGGCGATGCCGCGGTCGTAGTAGAGTGGCCAGTGGGCCGGCTGCGGCGGGCCGGACAGGGCGATTGCCTTGTCGTATGCGACAACGGCTTCGGGGAACCGGCGCTTGACGCGCAGGATGTCGCCCATCAGGCCTACTGGCTCGGGTCGGTCTGCGTGGCTCTGAGCGACGTCCTGCAGCAGGCGCAGTGCCTCGTCGCTGCGGTCCAGGCGCTGCAGAAGGCGGACCTGGCGCATCTGAACCACCGGATGCAGCGGGTCGTCTGCGGCGATCGTGCCTAGCAGCTCCAGTGCAGCTTCCGGACGCTTGCCGTTGGCCACGATCTCGGAGGCGAGCAACCGGGCCACGGCGTGGTCGGGGCGCAACTGGAGGGCCAGGCGGGTCAGGGCGAGGGCGAAGTCGCCGGTGTCCTGGCCGCGCAGCACGCTGGCGATGGCCACGTAGGTTTCGGCCAGGCCGTCGAGGGCGTTGCGCACCGGGGGGGTGGCGACGTCGATGAGGAGGCGCGGCAGGGCGAGGGCGAGGTCATCGTTGCCTCCGACCATGGCGCGCAGCGCGGCCTCGGCCTCCGCGGTGCTGCCGTGGCGGGCTTCCCAGCTGGCCACCTGGCGGCCGAGCTGGAGGTGGGCGGTTCCGCCGAACTCGGTGCGCGCCGTGCGATAAAGCCGGGCGGCGAGCGAGCGGCGGTCGGCGAGGTCGGCGATCAGGGCGCCGTGCAGGGCGTAGAATGCGCGGAAGCTGCGGTTGTCGATCAGCGGTTGCAGGGTGGCCAGCGCCGCATCGGGCTGGCCGCGGCCGTATTGGGCCCAGGCGATCAGCATCGGGCGCATCACATCGGCGGCCCCTTCCCGCGGCAGGGCGGCGAAGCGGGCTTCGGCCTGGGCCCAGGCGCCGGCCTTGGCGTCGCGCCCGGCCAACAGCAGCTGGGCGGCCTGGTTGCGGGCCAGCAGGCCGGCGAGCCGCTCCGCCTCCGGGCGGCCGGCCATCAGGCTGGTGAGGAAGGCTTGCTGGCGCAGTTCGTCGTTGGCCATATCGGCGGCGAGTGCCCGTTGATAGGCGAGGGCGGCGGTGTCGAGGTCGCCCTGGCTGCTAGCGAAGCGGCCGGTGAGCAGGGCGGCGGAGCCCGGCGGGACGGGGGCGCGGCGCCGGGGCATCGGTGGGGGGGTGGCCACCGAGGGGGCGGTGGAGACCATGCCGTCCGCCAGGGGGGCGGCCGACGTTGGGGGCGATTCGGCCGCACCGCACGCCGGCAACAGGGCCAGGAGCAGAAGAAGGGAACGCCGGAGCGGGCGGGAGGGCTGCATGACGTTCAACTTATCAGGGACGCCTCGCCGGCGCCATCATGTGCTGCATGGATGCAACGGTTGCGGGTCAACCGAGCGTGCCGCGGGTTTCGACGCGGTCCCCGGTTGCCAGGCCGGCGCCGCGCGCCAGCAGGGCCCCCGCCACGGGATCGCGCAGCAGCGTGGCGCGCAGGAACAGCACCGCGAGGCGGGCGGTGCGGTCGTGGAAGGTGGGGTCGTTCCAGCGCGGGCCGGCGGACGGTTCGCCCGCGAAGGCGGCGTGGCCGGCGCCGCGCAGGACCACGAGCACGCCGGGGGCGGCGATGTTCTGGAACGGGACCATCCGGTCTTCCGCGGTCGCCGCCTCGATGGTGCCGCGGTCGAGCGTGCCGGTGACGTGCAGGATCGGTGCCTGCACGCGGCCATAGGCCTGGTCTGGCGGAATGCCGATCGGCGGCACCGGCGACAGGGCGATGCCGGCGGACAGGCGCGGGTCCGGCAAGGCGACGCCCAATTGCTGTTCCACCAGGGCGCCGCCGGGCAGGCTTTGGCCGAGCATGTGGGTGACGGTCCAGGCGCCGTAGGAGTGGCCGGCGATGGCGATGCGCGTGGGGTCGATGCGGCCGCGCAGGCTGGGTTGGAGGGGCAGGGCGTCGAGCAGGAAGGTGATGTCGCGCAGGCGGTCGGCGGCGCGGCGCAGGTCCAGCACGGCCGCGGCCATGCTGGCCGACGGGTCCGCCTGGCCGCGCCAGATCGCGGTGTCGGTGCCGACATGCTGGACATGGACGGCGACGAAGCCTGCCTCGGCCAGGGCGGTGCCGAGATAGGCGAGGCCGTCCCGCGAGCCGCCGAGGCCGTGGGATAGCAGCACCACCGGCGCCGGGGCGTTGCCCGACGGCAGGCGCAGGCGGACCGGGACGGCGCGGCGGCGGGCGGGGTCGTTCCAGCTTTCGAGGCGGTCGGCGGCGTGAGAGGGGCGGGGCAGGACGGTGGCGGTGAGGCCGACCAGGAGGGGGCCGAGCACGATGGTACGGCGGGGGGCTGTGAGGCTCACGGCTTGGCTCTCCTGGCGGCGTGGGGCGACAAGACCATGGCGTGGCGGCCGGAGCGATTCACGGCTTCTTCAGGTGTGCGCCGTGATGCTGGCGCGGCAGCTTCCTGTGCGTGGATGCCGCGCCGGCGGGCGTGGCCGCCGAGGACGTCCACTTTCGGTCATTCAGTCGCTTCCGGTGGTGGTCTTCCCCTCGGTGCAGCCCGGCCTCATCCTGCCGTCGGCGAACCTGGCGCACGACGCCATCGACCCCACGCGCAAACGAACCGGCATCCAGGCCCGGTGGAGGAATGACCATGCCCGGCGCTTCCCTTCTGCTTCGCAACGGCCGCCCCTTGGGTCGCACCACGGCCGACGTGCTGGTCATCGACGGCGTGATTGCCGCGATCGGGCCCACCCTCGCCGCCCCGCCCGGCACGCCGGTCGAGGATGCCGCTGGCGCCCTGGTCCTGCCCGGCCTGGTGGAGGCGCACACGCACCTGGACAAGTCGCTGTGGGGCATGGGCTGGCGCCCGAACGACGCCGGCCCCGGCCTTCTCGACAAGATCGACAACGAGCGCCTGCTGAAGCGCAAGCTGGACATCGACCCGGCCCGCCAATCCGCCCGGCAGGCCGCCATCTCCTCGGCCAATGGCTCCACCCATATCCGCAGCCACGTGGACGTCGACACCGACCACGGCCTGTGGGGCATCGAGGGCGTGATGGCCACGCGCGACGCCTGGCGCGAGGTGATCGACATCGAGCTGGTCGCCTTCCCGCAATCCGGCCTGATGCGCCGGCCCGGCACGCTGGAACTGCTCGACGCCGCCCTGTCCGCCGGGGCGGAGATCGTCGGCGGCATCGACCCCTGCGGCATCGACCGCGACCCGAAGGGCCAGCTTGATGCCGTGTTCGCCCTGTGCCAGAAGCACGGCAAGCCGCTCGACATACACCTGCACGAACCGGGCGAGATGGGCGCCTTCTCGATGGATCTGATCTTCGAGCGCACCCGTGCCCTGGGCATGCAGGGCCGGGTGGTGATCAGCCACGCCTTCTGCCTTGGCAGCCCCGACCCCGCCCTGGTCAATCCGCTGGTGGACGCCATCGCCGACCTCGACATCGGCATCATGACCACCGGCTCCGCCAGCCGCCCGGTGCCGGCGGTCAAGCCCCTGCTGGAACGCGGCATCCGCGTCTGCTCGGGCTCGGACGGCATCCGCGACACCTGGGGCCCGTATGGCACCGCCGACATGCTCGAACGCGCCATGCTGGTGGGCCTGCGCAACAATTTCCGCCGCGACGAGGATGTGGAGCTCGCCTTTCATGTCTGCACCCAGGGCGGTGCGGACATTATGCGCATTACCGATTACGGGCTGGCCGTCGGCCGCGCCGGCGACCTCGTGGTGGTCGACGGCGAGGCCATCACCCATGCCGTCGTCGCCCACCCGCCGCGCCGGCTGGTGGTCAAGCGCGGCCGCGTCGTGGCGCGCAACGGCGCCTGCCTGAAGGCCGCGCCGTGACCCTGCCGCAGGCGGCAGCCCGGCCGAACGGCCCGGTGCTGATGACCGCGCGCTGGGTGATGGGCCACCGCGGCGGGCGCCATGTGCTGATCGAGAACGGCGAGGTGGTGTTCGACGACGGCGCCATCTCCTTCGTCGGCCGTGGCTATGCCGGCGCAGTCGCGCGCCGCGTCGATCACGGCCTCGCCCTGATCGGCCCCGGCTTCGTCGATCTCGACGCGCTGGCCGACCTCGACACCACCATCCTGAGCTACGACAACCAGCCCGCCTGGCGGAAGGGCCGCGTCTGGCCGCGCGACTATATCGATGCCGGACCGGTCGAGATGTACACCCGCGACCAGCTCCGCTTCCAGAAGCGCCATGCCTTCGCCGGCCTGATCCGCAACGGCATCACCACGGCGCTGCCAATTGCGTCCCTGTTCTACCGCGCCTGGGGCGAGACGGTGGAGGAGTTCACCGATGCCGCCCACGAGGCGACCGACCTTGGCCTGCGCGTCTATCTCGGCCCCGCCTATCGCACCGGCAACCAGGTGGTCGACGCCGACGGCAGCATCGGCACCTACTACCAGGAGGCGCGGGGCCTCGCCGAACTCGCCGAGGCCATCCGCTTCTGCGAGCGCATGGAGGGCACCGCCGGCGGCCTGGTCCGCACCATGCTCTCGCCGGATCGCATCGAGACCTGCACGCCCGAACTCCTGCGCCGCACCGCCGCCGCGGGCCGTGCGCTCGGCGTGCCGGTGCGCCAGCATTCCTGCCAGTCCAGGATCGAATACGAGCTGGTGCTGAAGCAGCACGGCATGAGCCCGCCGGAATGGATGGCCAGCCTCGGCTACCTCACCGAACGCACGCTGCTGCCGCACGGCACCTATGTCTCAGGCTCCCGCCATATCGACCGGCCGGGAAGCGACCTTGAGATCATCCGCGATTCCGGCGCCACCATCGTCCACTGCCCGCTGGTTTCAGGCCGCGGCGGCGGCGCGATCGACCATTTCGGCCGCTACCGGGCGATGGGGCTCAAGATCGGGCTGGGCACCGACACCGCCCCGTCCGACCTGGTGGCGAACATGCAGCTGGGCATGATCCTGGCCCGCGTGATGGCGGGCTCGCCGCTCGCCGTGCGCAGCGAGGACTACTACGATGCCGCGACACTCGGCGGTGCCGACGCGCTCGGCCGGCCTGATCTCGGCCGGTTGCAGCCGGGAGCCCGCGCCGACATCACGGTGTTCGACCTCGACCGCCCCCATACCGGCCAGGTGATCGACCCGGTCCAGACCATGCTGCTCACCGGCCATGGCCGCGACTTTTCCACCGTGGTGATCGACGGCCGCTTCGTCATGGAGAACCGCATCATCCCTGGCAGCGACGAAGCCGCCGACAACGCCCGCGCCCAGGCGCAGTTCGAGCATGTCATGGCGCAGTATCCGCGCCGCACCCACGGCCACCCGCCCGCCGGCGCCATCTTCTCCTCCAGCTATCCCGTCGACTGGGCGGATGCCGGACCCCGCCTCTGGGGCCAGACTGGGTGAGCGCCACGCCCCCGCTGATGGACGTGCGCGGCGGTCGCCTTGGGAATGAGATCGCTCCGTTTGTCGTGACGGCTAGGCCAGCGCGGCATCGGACTCGTCATTCTCGATCGGCGTGGCGGCAGGGTGATTCACCGCTTCTTCAGGTTTGGGCCGTCATGCTGGACGGACAGTTTGCTGTGCGTGGATGCCATGCCCCAGTGCGTGCCGGCCATCGACGTGTTTCTGGCGGTTTCGTGCCGTGGGCTGCGCCGTCCGGTGGGAGGCGGGGCGTGACGCCGGCGACGAGGGCGCTGGTGGGGCGGGCGTTGAAGCTGCGCGAGGCGCGGGACCGGGCGGCGCTGGCCGGGGCGCAGCAGGCGCATGCGGCGCGGCTGGAGGCGGCGGCGCGGTTGGCGGATGCGATGGTGCGGGAGCGGGCGTTCGTTCAGGCGGCGGACCCGCGTGTGGCCGGGGCGACGTTCACCGCCTGGCGGGAGGGTGCTGGTGCGCTTCTGTTGGCGGCGCGGGAGGAGGCGGAGCGGGCCGAGGCGGAGTGCGAGACGGTGCGGGCCGTGCTGACCGAGACGTTGCGCACCGCGAAAGGGTTCGAGACGCTGATGGCGCGCAGCGATGCCGAGCGCGCGGAGCGCGAGGCGCGGCGGGACCCGCTGCTGCACCTGATGGTGTTGCCGGGGCGGCGGTGAGGGGTTTGCTGGCCTGCGGGTAGAATAATCTGATGTCGGAATAAAATAAGACGCGGCTGGGCGCCCTCCGTTGGGAGGGGGTTTTTGGCGTGGGAACGGTTCGAGGCGCGCGCACGGGTGGGGCGCGCGCGGTGCGGCGTTCGGGGGAGCGCGGACGCAGGTTGGGCGTGGAGCGCATGCCGCGGTTTCGATAGCCGGGCATGATCCAGTCGGGGACGAGGCCGAGGGCGACGAAGGGGGCGTGGGGCGGGGCGTCGGGGGCGAAGGCGGCGAGGGTGGAGTGGGGGATGTCACGTCCGTTTGCCAGGAGCCGCAGGAAGGGTCGCGCATGGCGGCGGGGCAGGCGGAGCAGGAACGCCAGGACCAGGACCTCCAAAAGCGCCAGAATCCGGGCGTGCGTCGCCCGAGTGCCTTTGGCACTCGGGCGGGCAGGCTCGGCTGCTGGGGTGGAGGGAATATATGACATAAGGTGATTATATATAACTTTCACGGCCGGTGAAAGGGGATTCTTGCGGATTTTTTGGCTAGGTGGCGAGGGTGGCAGGAAGGAGGGAAGCAAGTAAGGACGCAAGAAAAAGGGGCCACAGAGACACAGAGACACGGAGGAGCAAGGCAAGGGAGAAGATGGGCGGTGGGAGGTGACGGGCCGGGCTGGCTGGTGGTCGGGCCGCAATTGTCGCAGATGACTTGTGAGAAGCAATCGCCTTGCCCGTCTGCGCCCCGCGATCTCCTGGTTCGCGAGGCGCAAATGAATAAAGTCTTTTTGCTTCTTTTTCTTCAGAAAAAGAAGGCGCTTTCTATTCGGCTGCCTGTGCGTAGGCTTCCAGCGGTGCGCAGGTGCAGACGAGGTTTCGGTCGCCGTAGACGTTGTCGACGCGTTTGACGGGGGGCCAGTATTTCGACGCGGCGACGTAGGGGAGGGGGTAGGCGGCGCGTTCGCGGGAGTAGGGGTGGGGCCAGGTTTCGGCGATCACTTCGCGGGCGGTGTGGGGGGCGTTTTTCAGCGGGTTGTCGGTTTTGTCGAGGGTGCCGCGCTCGATGTCGGTGATTTCGCCGTGGATGGCGATCATGGCGTCGCAGAAGCGGTCCATCTCGGCTTTGCTTTCGCTTTCCGTGGGCTCGATCATCATTGTGCCGGCGACGGGCCAGGACATGGTGGGGGCATGGTAGCCGTAGTCTTGCAGGCGCTTGGCGATGTCTTCGACCTGGATGCCGGATGTGGCGGCAAAGCCGCGGCAGTCGATGATGCATTCGTGGGCGACCATGCCGGAGGCGCCGACGTAGAGGATCGGGTAGTGCGGGCGCAGGCGGTGCGCCATGTAGTTGGCGTTCAGGATGGCGACCTCGGTGGCCCGCGTGAGGCCGGCGCCGCCCATCATGCGGATATAGGCGTAGCTGATGGGCAGGATCAGGGCGCTGCCGTAGGGGGCGGCGGAGACGGGGCCGTAGCTGGTGGCCGGGCCGGCGTCGGGCCGCATCGGGTGGTTGGGCAGGAAGGGCACGAGGTGTTCGGCGACACAGACCGGGCCGACGCCGGGGCCGCCGCCGCCGTGCGGGATGCAGAAGGTTTTGTGCAGGTTGAGGTGGCAGACATCGGCGCCGATGCGGCCCGGGGAGGTGAGGCCGACCTGGGCGTTCATGTTGGCGCCGTCCATGTAGACCTGGCCGCCATGGCTGTGGATGAGCTGGCAGATGTCGGAGATGGTGGTTTCGAACACGCCGTGGGTGGAGGGGTAGGTTATCATCAGGGCGGCGAGCTTGTCCCGATGCTGGGCGGCCTTGGCGGCGAGGTCGGCCATGTCGATGTTGCCGTCCTTGTCGCAGGCGGTGACGACGACGCGGTAGCCGGCCATGGCCGCCGAGGCGGGGTTGGTGCCGTGGGCGCTGGAGGGGATGAGGCAGATGTCCCGGGCGTGGTCGCCGCGGCTTTCGTGCCAGGCGCGGATGGCGAGCAGGCCGGCGTATTCGCCCTGGCTGCCGGCGTTGGGCTGGATGGAGACGCCGGCGAAGCCGGTTGCGACCTTCAGCCAGTCGCAGAGGCGGTCGATCATTTCCTTGTAGCCGCGGGTCTGGTTGGCGGGCGCGAAGGGGTGGATGTCGGCGAAGCCGGGCCAGGTGACGGGGATCATTTCCGCGGTGGCGTTCAGCTTCATGGTGCAGGAGCCGAGCGGGATCATGGAGCGGTTCAGCGCCACGTCCTTGTCCTCCAGGCGCTTGAGGTAGCGGAGCATCTCGTGCTCGGCGTGGTGGGTGTTGAACACCGCGGCCTGGAGGTAGGGGGAGGTGCGGGCCAGGGCGTCGGGGATGGAGGCGGGGGCGGATTTCAGTTCACCGCCGAGGATGAGGGCGAGGCGGGTGAGGTCTTCGCGGGTGACGGTTTCGTCGAGCGCGATGGACACGCCGGTGGCGTCGAGGCGGCGCAGGTTGAAGCCGGCCTTCACGGCGGCGTCCATGAGCGTTTCGGCGCGGCTGCCGGCTTCGATGGCGATGGTGTCGAAGTAGGCCTGATGGCGCAGCTTCAGGCCGGCCTGGGTGGCGGCGGCGGCGAGGAGGCGGGCCTGGAGGTTGATCCGTCGAGCGATGCGCTTGAGGCCTTCGGGGCCGTGCCAGACGGCATACATGCCGGCCATGACGGCCAGGAGAACCTGGGCGGTGCAGATGTTCGAGGTGGCCTTTTCACGGCGGATGTGCTGCTCGCGGGTTTGCAAGGCGAGGCGCATGGCAGGGGCACCGGCGGCATCCACCGAGACCCCGACGAGGCGACCAGGCATGGCGCGCTTGTAGGTGTCGCGGGTGGCCATGTAGCCGGCATGCGGGCCGCCGAAGCCCATCGGCACGCCGAAGCGCTGGGCGGAGCCGACGACGATATCGGCGCCCATTTCGCCGGGGGAGGTCAGCAGGGTGAGCGAGAGCGGGTCGGCGGCGACGATGGCCAACGCGCCGACAGCGTGGGCGGCCTGGATTTCGCCGGAGAGGTCGCGGACCTGTCCGCAGGTGCCGGGGTATTGCAGGACGACGGCGAAGGGCTTGGCGGCGGCGATGCCGACCGCGTCTCCCGGGGCGACATCGACCAGGGTGATGCCGAGCGGCCAGGCGCGGGTTTTCAGGACGGCGCGGGTTTGGGGATGGACGTCCGTCGCGATGGCGATGGTGTCGGACTTGGCCTTGGAGAGGGCGTGGGCCATGGCCATGGCTTCGGCGGCGGCGGTGGCCTCGTCGAGCAGGGAGGCGTTGGCGATTTCCATGCCCGAGAGTTCGGTGATCATGGTCTGGAAGTTGACCAGGGCTTCGAGGCGGCCCTGGGCGATCTCGGCCTGGTAGGGGGTGTAGGCGGTGTACCAGCCGGGGTTCTCCAGCACGTTGCGCAGGACAACGGGGGGGGTGATGGTGCCGTGGTAGCCGGCACCGATCAGCGACTTCTCGCCGGTGTTGCGGGCGGCGAGGCCGCGCAGTTCGGCCAGCGAGGCGGCTTCGTCGATGGCGGGAGGGAGGTCCATCGCCTGCTGCATGCGGATGGTGCCGGGCACGGTGCGGGCGGCCATTTCCGCGAGGCTGGCGACGCCGACCGCGTGGAGCATGGCGGCAATCTCGGCCTCGGTGGGGGCGATGTGGCGGGCGACGAAGCTGTCGCTCGCCTCCAGGGCGGCGAGTTCCTTGAGGGCGTCGCTCATCACAGGGTCTCCAGGAAGGCCGCGTAGTCGGCTTCGTCGAGCAGGGCGTGGAAGGCGGCTTCGTCGGCCAGGGCCATCTTGAAGAACCAGCCTTCGCCTGCGCTGTCGCGGTTGACGAGGGCGGGGTCGTCGACGATGGCCTGGTTGGATTCGGTGATGCGGCCGGCGAGCGGGGCGTAGACGTCCGATGCCGCCTTGACGCTTTCGACCACGGCGATGGCCTCGCCGTCGCCCACTTCGCGGCCGGGTTCGGGGAGTTCGACGAAAACCACGTCGCCGAGAGCGTCCTGGGCATGCTCGGTGATGCCCACGACGGCGATGCCGTCCTGGAGCCGCACCCACTCGTGTTCCTTGGTATAGCGCACGGTCATGTGACGAATTCCTTGTTCAAGGCACCTGGCGGTGGGGTTCAGCGCACGTAGCGGTGGGGGACGAAGGGCGTGGCGGCGATGCGGGCGGGGAGCGGCTTGCCGCGCACCAGGAGCGACACGGCGGTGCCCGGAACAGTAAGGTTGGGGGCGGCGAGGTCGGCGCGGACATAGCCCATGGCGCAGGGGGCGTTGAGGCTGGGGCCGAAGCCGCCGGAGGTGATCTCGCCGAGCTGGGTGCCGGATTCGTCGGTGATCGGGGTGTTGCCGCGGGCCGGGGCGCGGCCTTCGGGCAGGATGCCGACGCGCTTGCGGGCGGGGCCGGCGGCCAGGGCTGCGAGGATCGCGGCGGCGCCGATGAAGTTGGCCTCGGCGCGGCGGCGCTTGGGGATGGTCCACATCAGGGCGGCTTCGACGGGGTTGGTGGTTTCGTCGATGTCGTTGCCGTAGAGGCAGAGGCCGGCTTCCAGGCGCAGCGAATCGCGGGCGCCGAGACCGGCGGGCATGACGCCGGGCTGGGCGAGCAACAGGCGTGCCACCTCCTCGGCGTCGTCGGCGGGGATGGAGATCTCGAAGCCGTCCTCGCCGGTGTAGCCGGAGCGGCTGGCCAGGCATGCGGCGCCGGCCAGGGTGACGGCGGCGACGCCCATGAAGGGCAGGGCGGCGAGTTCGGGGGCCAGGGCGGCCATCACGCCGGCGGCGGCGGGGCCTTGCAGGGCGAGGAGCGCGCGGTCGTCGTGAGGTTCGAGACTTAGCCCGTCGGGCAGGTGGGCTGCGATGTGCGGCAGGTCGATGTGCTTGCGGCTGGCGTTGACGACGAGGAAGAGGTGGTCGTGCCCGTTTGCGTCGGGGCCGAGGTTGGCGACCATCAGGTCGTCCATGATGCCGCCATGGTCCATGGTGAGCAGGGTGTATTTCTGCCGCCAGGGGGCGAGGCCCTGCATGTCGCCGGGCACCAGGCGTTCGAGGGCGGCGGCGGCGCCAGGGCCGCGGAGGCTGGCCTGGCCCATGTGCGAGACGTCGAACAGGGCGGCGCCGCTGTTGGGCAGGGCGCCGCGGCAATGCAGGTGCTCGTTGAGGATGCCGGCGGGATATTGGACGGGCATCGCGTAGCCGGCGAAGGGGACCATCCTGGCCCCGAGCTCGCGGTGAAGGGCGTCCAGCGGCGTGGTTTGGAGGGTATCGTCGGACATGGGGTCGCTCCGCACACAGGTCGCCCGCCGGCGACATGCCGGTGGATTGCGACCCCCCTCTGTCTGCGGGACCTGAGAGATTCGGACAGGGCCCCGAAGGGAGCCGCAGCCTTACTCCGTCGGTGCGGCCAGGGGTACTGGCCGGCTTTCCAGAGGTCCGTGCCTCCGGGCGGTCTTGGGTGCCTGAGCGTTTCCGGGGGCCGGTTGCGCCTTCGGCGGCGGTACGAAGGGCATTGCTGCCCCCCATGGCCGCTCTCTTCCGCCCGGACTGATCCGAACCCCTGTTGTATGGCGGAACATCGGCTGGCGTTCAAGCGCCGTGGCGGGAGGGGTGGAGGGGTGGGGCGCGGGCATGGCCGTGGCGCCGGCCAGGCGGGGGTGGGCGGCGGTGCGGCCGATCGGGGCGAGCACCACCGACAGGCGCTGTGCCGGGGGCAGGGCGGCGTCGCCGGCGGTCCAGCGCAGGGCCTGTTCCGGCTGGTGCCAACCGGAGGACAGGGCGGGGTGGTGCAATCGCACGATGCGGCCGTCGGCCATCAGCCGGGTGACGGGCACGCCGAGGCAGCGGCGGTCGGCGGCGGAGGGTGCGATGACCGCCGGGACGAAGGCGGTCGAGACGAGGCGGGCATCGTCGCGCAGCGAATCGAGGGTGAAGTGCCAGGCCTCGCCATCGAACACGCCGCGATGGTCGATGCCGCCGGCACGCACCGCCAGGCCCGGGTCGTCGGTGGCGGCGTGGCCCAGGGCGATGGCGCGCGCGGCCAGCTTGGTGCGCACGGTGCGCAGGGTCGCACCTTCGCTGACCAGCGGGAGGCAGGCGCGGTCGGCCCAGATCTGGCGGGCGGCTTCCTCGGCTTGGGCCAGGGTTTCGCCGGGGGCGCGGCGCAGGCGGACGAAGTCGTCGCGGTTGCCGGTGTCGAGATAGCTTTCGCTGCCGAGGCCCTCGCTCAGCACGATGTCGTGGCGGGCGAGTTCGACGTGGAAGTAGGCAACGCGGTCGCGGTGTTCGCGCAGGATGGTGGCGCCGTTCTCCAGGTAGCGGATGGGCACCAGCATGCCGTCGACATGGACCGCGTGGTCGGGGGACAGATAGAGGTCGCGATGTGGGCGGCCGGGGCCGAAGGCATGGGCGCGGACGCGGAATGGCCACATCTCGGCGGGCCGGTCCTCGCTTGTGCAGTCCACCCCGCGGCGGCCGACCCAGATGACCGGGAGCAGCTGGCCGGCCAGCACCGCGACCATGTCGTCGCCGGGCTTGAGCGCTTCGACCGGGACCTCGCCCTGGCGGGTGAGGAGGCGGGTGCCCTCCACGAAACAGGGGGGCGGGGCGTAGTCGCCGGGGCCGTTGGTGGTGAGGTTCAGCACCTGGCCCCGGGTGAGGTTGGTGTTGGAAATGACGTAGAGGTTGCTGCCGAACTGCAGCACCAGCGCGCCGGCGTTGTCGTAGGCGGTGACGGTGAAGAGAAAGCTTGCGTCGTTGTAGATGACGCCGACCGTGTCGCCGATCTGGCTGATCGTGCCGTTGAGCACGATCCGGTCTGGGCTCACGTAGTCCACCGTCCCAAGATGGTGGAACATGTAGATCACGCCCCAGCGGCCGGGGCCGTAGATGGTGTTGGTGAATGTAATGGGCACGCTGCCGAACCCCTGGAACTGACCAGCGTCCATATCGCGCGACCCGTTTAAAATTCTGTCAAAATGTCGAATTTTTGGGATGTTTCTCGCAAGTGAGAAACTACCCCCGGCTCGCGCCGGCCGGGGCCAGGCATGTTCGATTGATCAGCGCTGGGTGCCGCGGCGGTTATAGGCCAGCTCCTCTTCGGTCAGTTGCAGGCTGACGATGATGCGGTAGCGCCCGGCCCCGCGCTCCGCCGTGCCGGGGAAGCGCAGTTCCAGCTCGCTGCCCGCGGCGCGGACGGTGTTCACGTTGGGCGGGAAGGTGGCGTCGAGCAGGAAGGCCTGGCGGTCCAGGATGGCTTCGCCATCCATCACCGCGACGAAGTAGGGCACCTGCACAAGCCGGCCCTGTGCGGCCGGGCCGCGCGCCAGGTTGGCGCGGACGGTGATGCTGGCGAGCACGTCGCCTTTGCGGCCGCTGCGGCAGGCGGCGTCGACGCCGGTCACCCGCGCTTCCAGCACCCGGTCGGTCACGTCGCGGCCGGGGCCGTTGAAGCGGGTGAGTTCCGTGCCTTCGGCCAGCAGGGACAGCTGGGGGCAGGCGGGTGCGTATTGCAGTTCGCCGCTGCCGCAGCCAGCCAGCATGGCGGTGGCGAGGACGGCACCGGAGAGGCGGCGCAGGGAAACGGCCAGGCGGGGCATCGGGAACTCTCCAGGACGGCGACGGGGCGGCGATGGGGGCGAGCCAACATTCGGAGCAGGCCGATTGTTTGCCGCCTGCGGCGCGGGCATACTGGCGCCGACCCGCCCGATGGACAACATGCAAGACAAAGCCACCCCAGCCGCCGCCCTGCCGGCCACGGCAGACCTGCCGCCGCTCCACGTTCTGCTTGCCGGCCCCCGCGGCTTCTGCGCCGGCGTGGACCGTGCCATCCGGATCGTGGAGGAGGCGCTGCGCCGCCATGGCCGGCCTGTGTACGTACGGCATGAGATCGTTCACAACCGCACCGTGGTCGAGGCGCTGGAGGCGCAGGGCGCGGTGTTCGTGGAGGAGCTCGCCGAGGTGCCGCAGGATGCCCCGGTGGTGTTTTCCGCCCATGGCGTGCCGAAGGCGGTGCCGGCCGAGGCGGAGCGGCGCCGCCTGACCTATCTCGATGCCACCTGCCCGCTGGTGTCCAAGGTTCACCGCGAGGTGGAGCGGCATCACGGCCATGGCGGGTGCCACATCCTGATGATCGGCCATGCCGGCCATCCGGAGGTGATCGGCACGATGGGCCAGGTGCCGGCGGGCGCGATGACGCTGATCCAGAGCGTGGAGGAGGCACGGGCGGTGCAGCCGGCCGATCCGTCGAAGCTGGCCTTCGTCACCCAGACGACGCTGTCGGTGGACGACACGGCCGAGATCGTCGCCGCGCTGCGCGATCGCTTTCCGCTGATCCAGGGGCCGAAGCGCGAGGACATCTGCTACGCCACCACCAACCGGCAGGCGGCGGTGAAGGCGATTGCCGCGGATTCCGACCTCGTGGTGGTGATCGGCAGCGCCAATTCCTCCAATTCCCAGCGGCTGCGGGAGGTGGCCGAGCGTGCGGGTGCGCGCCGTGCGCTGCTGCTGCCGACGGCCGCGGCGTTGGAGTGGACGATGCTGGAGGGGGTGCGGACGATCGGCGTGACGGCCGGGGCCTCGGCGCCCGAGGTGCTGGTGGAGGCGTTGCTCGACCGGCTGCGCGAACGTTTCCGGTTGACGGTGGAGGAGCGCGTGGTCACCCAGGAGGACGTGGTGTTCAAGCTGCCCGCCGGGCTGGCGAAGTGATCGCCGGACCGCGCCCGGGCGCCGGCTGAGCGCGCCATGGCCGTCTATACCGAAGTGACCGACGAGGCGCTGGTCGCGTTTCTCGAGGAATACGATATCGGGCAGGCCGTGGCGTTCCGCGGCATCGCGGAGGGTGTGGAGAACAGCAATTTCTCCCTGCGCACCACGGCGGGCGACTTCATCCTGACGCTGTACGAGAAGCGGGTGAACCCGGCCGAGCTGCCATGGTTCCTGGGGCTGATGGAGCATCTCGCGGCGCGCGGCATCACCTGCCCGCAGCCGGTGCGCGGGCGCGACGGGCAGGCGCTGCGCCGGCTGGCCGGGCGGCATGCGGCGGTGACCACGTTCCTGCCGGGCGTGTGGCCGCGGCGGGTTCGCCCGGAGCATTGCGCGCCGCTGGGCGAGGCGCTGGCGCGGCTGCATCTGGCCGCCGACGGCTATGCGGCGACACGGACCAATGCGCTTGGGCCGGCGGGCTGGGGGCCGCTGCTGGGGCGGGCGCGCGATTCGCTGGCCGCGACGGGAACCGACGGTGCCACCGCCGCGCTGTGCGACGAGCTGGAGGCGGCGCTGGGCGGCATCCTGGCTTCCTGGCCAAGGGGGCTGCCGGCCGGGCACATCCATGCCGACCTGTTTCCGGACAACGTGTTCTTCCTGGATGGCAGGCTGTCGGGCCTGATCGATTTCTACTTCGCGGCGACCGACCTGCTGGCCTACGACATCGCGGTATGCCTGAACGCCTGGTGCTTCGAGCCGGACTATGGGTTCAACGTGACCAAGGCGCGGGCGCTGCTGCGGGCCTATGGCGCGGTGCGGGAGCTGTCGGCGGCGGAGCGGGCGGCGTTGCCAGTGCTGTGCCGCGGCGCGGCGATCCGCTTCGCGCTGACCCGGCTGTTCGATTGGATCAACACGCCGGCCGGGGCGCTGGTAACGCGCAAGGACCCGATGGAATACATCCGCCGGCTGCGCTTCTTCCAGACCGCGCGGAACGAGCATGCAATCGGGATCTGACCTGGTGTCCGAGGCGACGGAGACGGTGGTGGAGATCTGGACCGACGGAGGGTGCAGGCCCAACCCGGGGCCCGGGGGGTGGGGGGCGATCCTGCGCTTCCGGGAGGCGGAACGGGAATTGTCCGGCGCGGACCCGGCGACCACCAACAACCGCATGGAGCTGACGGCGGCGGCGATGGCGCTGGAGTCGCTGAAGCGGCCGTGCCAGGTGGTGCTCCATACCGACAGCGAATATCTGCGCAACGGGATCACGCGCTGGCACCAGGGTTGGGTGCGCAAGAACTGGCGCAACGCGGCGGGCGATCCGGTGGCGAACATGGATTTGTGGCGGCGTATCCTGGAGGCGGCCAAGCCGCACAGGATCGACTGGCGCTGGGTGCGCGGCCATGCCGGTGACGTCATGAACGAGCGGGCGGACGAGTTGGCGACGGCGGCCCGGCGCACGCTGGGTACGGGATGATGCAACCGCACGGAGTTGATCGCCGAACGCCGGTTCCAGCGTTGGTTGTGCATTGCAAAACGCCCGCGATATCCCGATCTTTCCGGTATTGGGGGTTGGTGGTGGAACATCGCATTCGACGGGCCGGTCTTGCGTTCATCGTCATGGCGGCGGCCATGGCGCCGGTCTTGGTGCCAGCCTTGGCACGGGCGCAGGCGCCCTCCGTGGCCGCCCCGGATCCGGTGACCGAGCCGGGCGCCGTGCACCAGGGCAACCTGCGCATCGCGCTGGGCATGGGCGTTGCGTTGCGGCCCGATTATGCGGGGTCGCGCAGCATCGTGGCGATGCCGGCCCCGGTGGTGGACGTGCGCTATCGCGACACGCTGTTCCTGTCGACCGCCGGCGGGCTGCCGTCGGTGGGGGTGAATGTCATCAACACCGCGGGCTGGCGGGCCGGGCCGGTGGTGCGGCTGCGTTTTCCGCGCCAGGAGCGCGCCAACGCCGTGCTGCGCGGCATGGGCAATGTGGGTTGGACGCCGGAGGTTGGCGGGTTCCTGGAATATCGTTCCGGGTTTATGCGGCTGGGCGGCGAGATCAGGCGCGGCGTGGGCGATCACGACGGCATCGTCGCCGAGCTGCGCGCCGATGCTGTGGTGCGGCCGATCGACGGGATGGTGCTGTCGTTCGGGCCGCGCCTGAACCTCGGCGACGAGAGCTTTGCGCGGCGGTATTTCGGCGTGGACTCGCAGCAGGCCGCGCGCACCGGCTACACGGTGCACCAGCCTGGCGGCGGGGTGACCTCGGTGGGGGCGGCGATGTTCGCGACCTATGCGCTGACCAGCCGGCTGAGCCTGACCGGGGTGTTGGAGTATAGCCGGTTGCAGAACGGCGCCGCGGACTCGCCGCTGGTGCGCAGCGGGCGCGGCGACCCGAACCAGGTGTTCACGGCGTTGTCGCTGAGCTACGCGTTCAGCTGGTGAAGCGGGCAGTTGGTAAAGCGGGCAGTTGGTGACGCGGGGCGCGGCGCCCGTCAGAACAGCCGCTCGTAGATCGTCACCACGTCGCCGGGGCGCAGCAGGGTCAGCGGGGTGGCGCGGCCTTCCATCGGCTTGCCCTGGATCAGCCGGACCACCGCGGCCTGGTCCTGCACCGCGCGGTAGGTGAAGCCGCCGGCGACGGCGGCCACGCTGAGGACCGTCATGCCGGGTTGGAAGGGATACTGGCCAGGCCGGTTGACCTCGCCGAGCACGAAGACCGGGCGGTATTCCACCACTTCCACCGAGACGCTGGCGTCGCGGACCAGGCCGCGCCTGCCGAGTTCCGCGGTGATCGCGCGGGTCAGCTCGTCGGTGGTCAGGCCCTGGGCGCGGGTCGGGCCGAGCAGCGGCAGGGCGATGTTGCCGGCGTCGTTCACGCGAAAGATCTCCGACAGCGATTCCTCGCCGAAGGTCAGCAGGCGCACCTGGTCGCTGACGCCGAGGCGGTAGGCGGCGTCCCCACCCTCCGGCAGCGGCGGCAGGTCCTTCACCCGGCTGCACGCGGCCAGCAGCAGCAGTGCCGCGAGGCCCAAGCCCATTCGCCATCCGCCACGTGTCATGCGCGCTCCGCCCGTTCCGGCATTCGGTGTGTCATCGTAGCCCATCCTACATCGCAAATCGCAGCCGCAGCAGGGCCACGCCTTCCTCCACCGCGCCGCCCTGGCGCTGGCGGCCCTGGCGCTGGCGGGTGGTCCAGTCCCAGGTGGCCGATGCGCGCAGGCGGCGGTCGATCAGCCAGGTGGCACCCAGCCCGACGCCGACCAGCCGGTCGCGGCCGCCGCGCTGCTGATACTCCGCCTGTTGCAGGTCGAGCGAGCCGGCCAGCAGCAGGTTGCGATAAAGTTCATGGTCCACCGCCAGCCGTGCGCCGGTGAAGGTGTAGCTGACGGCCGACACTTCGGCGGCGTCCTCGATGCGGCGCGACAGGGTGGTTGTCACGGTGGTGAGGCCGGAGGGCGTCCAGATCAGCGAGGCCTCGGCCATCGGGCCGGAGACCGGGGAGAGGGTCGGGTCGGCGAAGGCCCGGCGCTGGAGGCCGGCCAGGGCGCGCAGCCGCCAGACCGCATCGGTGGCGTAGTCGATGCCGCCGAGCAGCGCGACGGTGGTGGCGTCGCGGCTGGGCCGCCCGGGTTCGCGGCGGGCGTGGTCGAAACCGACGGCGCGCAGGTCGAGCACCAGGTCGCGCAGCGGGGCGAGTTCCCAGCGCAGGGTCAGGTTGCCCTGGATGGCGGTGCGGTCGCGGTAGCGTTGAACCACGCGGCGGCCGCCGACAAAGACATCGTCGTAGCGCGTGTCGCTCAGCGACAGGCCGGGGGTGACGGACAGGCGCCCGGCACGCCAGGCATAGCTGGCGCGGGCGTTGTTCACCCGGAAGCGGCCGGGGCGGTCGATCGGCAGGCCGTCGAGCGAGCGGGCGGTTTGGAACAGGTCGAGATGGGCGGCGCCGAGGACCAGGCGGTCCTGGCCGATTTCCACGGTGCCGCCAAGGGCCGCGGTCCAGGCAGTGGCGGACTGGGCGCTGGCGGTCGGCAGGCGCTGGTCGTCGAAGCTGAGATAGCCGCCGACGGCATGGCGGCCCCAGTCGGTGCCGGCGAGCAGGCTGGCGGAGGTTTGCACCAGCGCGCTGCCCCGCCCGCCGCGCTGGCCGAGCGCGTTGCTGGTGAAGCCAAGGCCGGTGGACAAAGTCGGGCGCACCACGACGCCGCCCAGGCGCACGCCCGGCGGCTCGTAGGCCTGGCGTGCGCGGGACAGCACGGTGACGCCGGTGGCGGCGCCGAAGCCGGGCACGCCGGCGGGGAAGTAGCGGTCGGCCAGCTGAGCTTGCGCCGGCATGGCGGCAAGGCCGAGCAGCAGCGCGCCGGCCCGCGCTGCCTGCCAACCCTTCCAGCTGTTTCCGCGCTTCCGCTTCACCCTGCCATGGTCGCCCCGTCGCGCGCGGCTTGCAATCGGCGTCTTGTGGGTCTATTTCCGATAAATGAGGCATTGCGATATTTTTTGCCTCGCCTTTTGGTTGCAGGCCTCGTCATTCAGCCGCCGGCGCTCCGGCCCCGCGATGGGCGCGCCGCACTGCGGGAGCAGACATTGGACCTTCGCAGGGAATGCCGGTATTCTCTGCACTCGTCTCGGTTTCTTCCAGCGCCACGGGAACACCATCGGGTCATGAGCGACGCCGCCGTCCCGCGTTCTTGCGCCGACCCTGCGTCGCGTGAGGTTTCGCGCGCCGGGGCAGAACCGCGCGCGGCGTGACGGCATGTCCCTGACCCGCCCTTCCGACGGACTCCAGGTTGATATCCTGAACGAGGCGCGGGCGCCCGAAACGGTGTCGCCCTTCCGCGTCATCGATGTGCTGTGGCGGCGGCGGCTGCTGATCTTCAGTGTCGTCGTGGTGCTGATGGCTGGGGCCGCGGTGCAGATCGCCAGCCTGATCCCTGCCTACGACGCCCGCGCGCTGATCCTGATCGACACGCGGCGCAATGCGATGACCGACCTGCAGGCGATCGTCACCGGCAGCCAGTCCGACCTGTTGCAGGTGCAGACGCAGGTGGACATCCTGCGCTCGCCGGCGTTGGCGATCGATGTCGCGCGGCGGCTGGACCTGATGCGCGAGCCGGAGTTCGCCGGCGCCCTGGTTCGCCCGCCCGGGGGGATGGCCGCGCAGTTCGCGCCGCTGCTGGCCCTGGCCGGACAGCCGCCGCCACCGCCGCGCGCCTTGACGGAAGACGAGAAGCTGCGCGGGGCCGCCGCCATCCTGGGCAACGACAAGCTGACGGTTTCGAACGACAGCCGTTCCTACGTGATCGCGCTACAGGCCCGCACCGAAGACCCCGAGCTGGCGGCGCGGATCGCCAACACCTATGCCGAGGTCTACCTCGCCTTCAACAAGCAGCTGAAGGACAGCGCCGTTCAGCGCGCCAACGACTTCCTCGACCAGCGCATCGCGCCGCTCAAGCAGAAGCTGCGCGAGGCGGAGCGCGGGGTGGCGAACTATCGCGAACAGGCCGGGCTGATTGAGGACCGCACCGCCGCCGCCACCGGCACCGGCACCGGGGAGCGCCGGGCGACCGTGCTCGGCCAGCAATTGGGTCAGATCAACACCCAGCTGGTGCAGGCCACCGCCGCGCGCTTGCAGCGCGAGGTGAGCCTGGAGCAGATCCGCGAGGCCCAGCGCGGCCGCGCCAGCCTGTATGCCATTCCGGAAGTGGTTGCCTCGCCGCTGGTGCAGCGGCTGCGCACGCAGCAGGCGGAGATCAGCGCGCGGCAGGCCAATCTTGCCCAAAGCAGGCTGGAGGCGAACCCCGCCGTGGTGGCCCTGCGGGCGGAGGAACGCGACGTGCGCGCGCGCATCGACGACGAGGTGGCCAAGATCGTCGGTTCGATCATGAGCGAGGTCGCCGCCGCACGGGCGCGCGAAGCCTCGCTGCGGCAGAGCATGGGTGAGCTTCAGGGCAAGGTGACGGAGCAGGGGCGGGCTGAAATCCGCCTGCGCGAACTGGAGAGCGAGGCCGACGCCGCCCGCCTCGTCTATACGGAAACACTGAACCGCGCCGAGCAGAACTCCAACCAGCGCGACGGCCAGCAGCCGGACGCCTCGATGGTGTCGCCGGCGACCGTGCCGCTGTCTGCCGCGCCGCCGACCAAGCGGCAGTTGCTGGTGCTGTCCTTCTTCGCCGCCTGCCTGGTCGCGGTGATCGCCGCCCTGGTGCGCGACCGGCTGGAGACCGGGTTTCGCACCGCCGAGCAGGTGGAGGAGGAGACCGGGCTGTCCGCGCTGGGCTTCATCCCGCGTGCACGCGAGCGCTCCACGGCACTGATGCTGGACGACCGCGAGGTGGCGTTCGTGGAGGCGGTGAACACGGTGCGCGGCGCGTTGCAGATGGCCGATGTGGCCGGGCGGCCGAAGGTGGTGCTGATCACCTCTGCGTTGCCCGACGAGGGCAAGACGTTCTTCGCGGTGGCGCTGGCGCGCAGCGTGGCGCGGGCGGGCGGGCGCAGCCTGCTGGTCGATTGCGACCTGCGCCGGCCGGGCATCGCCACCACGCTGGGCATCGCGCCGCGCCAGGGGGTCGCAGCCCTGGTGCCCGGCCAGGCGGTGGCGGAACTGGTGCAGCGCGACGAGGCGACGCAGATCGACGTGATCACCGCGGCCGGCGCGCGCGAGAACGTGCAAACGATCGTGTCCTCCGATGCGCTGCGGGCGCTGATCACCGAGGCGCGGGCGCACTACGACATCATCGTGATCGATTCGCCGCCGGTGCTGGCGGTGGTGGACAGCCGGGTGCTGTCGCTGATGTCCGATGCCGTGGTGATGGTCGTGCGCTGGCGCCGCACGCCGCGCATGCTGGTGCTGCAGGCGCTGAAGCAGTTGCGGGTGTATGGCGCCAAGGTGGCCGGCGTGGTGGTGACGCAGGCGAACCTGCGGGCGCTGGCGGCCTCCGAGGGCAGCCACGCCTATGTCCACCGCAAATATGGCAGCTACCTACGCTGACGCACCGCGCCGCGCCGCCGGGCTTCGCCTGCGGTTGCCGGGGAATGCGGGGAGGGGGGGGCGCCCCTTGCCTGCCATGCAGCTGACGATGTTCGGCTACGCGCTGTTGCCGCTTTGCGCCGCGGCGATCCTGCAACCCACGTGGCAGCTGAATCTGGTGCTGCTGGCCGGAGCCTTCGGGGCGGCGACCCCGCTGGTGATCGGCGGCTACGGATTGCCGCCCGGGGTGATCCCGGCTTGCCTGTTCCTGGCCTATGTCGCGCTGCAGTTCTTCCTGGGCGCGCGCTTTCCGGCCGCCGACCGGGCGTGGCGGACGCTGGAGCCCTTCATGCTGATGGCCGCCTATGCGCTGGTCACCGCCATTCTCGTGCCACGGCTGTTCGCCGGCAGCTTCACCGTGTGGCCGCAGAAGCTGGCCCCGCCCTACGACATCGCGGTGCCGCTGGCACCAGGCGGCGGCAATGTCACCCAGTCTTTCTATCTCCTGATCGATACCGCGCTGGTTGCTGGATGTGCGTTGTTCTTCGCGCGGCGTGGGTTCGACGTTACTCGGGTGCTCCGCGCCTACCTGGGCGCCGGCTACGTTGTCGTCGCGATCTGTGGGTGGCAACTGGTGCACAAGCTGACCGGAGCATGGTTTCCGGAGGCCTTCCTGTATTCCAATCCAGGATGGGTCATCTTTCCGGGCCAGACTATAGGGCTCGTCCCGCGGATCAACGGCCCATTCAGCGAGCCGGCGGCTTTGGCCTTCTATCTTTCGGGCACGATCTTCTGTTGCACGTGGCTGGTGCTGCGTGGCTTCCGCAACCCGATGGCTGCCGGGTTGCTGCCGCTGGCGCTGATCGCTCTGCTGTGCTCCACCTCAACCACCGGCTTCACTGTTTTGGGCATCGGCATTGCCGGTTTGGCTGTCTACGCGCTCGCCTTGGCCCCCCGGAGGCTGGCGGGCCGCATCCTGCTGTATGGGCTTCCGGTCGCTGCCTTGGCCATCGTGATTGCCGTAGGCCTGTCCACGTTGTCGACTCGGATCGAGGAGTCGCTGGCGATGGTGGCACGGATGAGCCTGAACAAGGCGGAGGGCGATTCCTTCACGAACCGTACGAGATGGGATATCGACAGTCTTGCGGTGCTGTGGCCCAGCTACGGGCTGGGGGCAGGCTGGGGGAGCGTGCGGGCGTCCAGCTTGATACCGGGTCTGCTGGGAAATCTCGGCATCTATGGCTGCGCTCTGCTGGCCTGGTTCGTCGTTCGTGTTGCCCGGCAGGTCCAGCGTGCGCGACGCCTGTCGACCAATGTCAAGATGCTGATGGGGTTGGAGGGGCTTTCGGCGGCAATCTTGGGGCAGATCGTAGCGGCCGCGGTTTCCGCCCCGGCGATAAACGGGCTGGATTTTCATGTACTGGTTGGCGTGCTGATCGCCGTAGCCGCCCGAGCCGAACATCAAGCTGGCCAGGAACGGGCCGTACTGCGATTGCGTCACCCGGTGCCGCCACGCGATCTCCCATCCGGTGATGCTGGGCACGTCGCATGACCGGCACCGTGCAGTTGAAGGTCAATGCTCGCTACCTGACCCAGAAGATGACCGGCGTTCAGCGCTTTGCGTTGGAGGTGACGCGCGCCCTGATGCGGTTCACCGATTGCGATGTCATCGCCCCACGGGCTGCACGCGACGATCCAGGGATTGCGCCGCGCCGTGTCGGATTGCTGTCGGGTCATGCCTGGGAGCAGCTGGAACTGCCGTGGCATGCCCGAGGCGGTGTGCTACTCAATCTCGGTAATACCGCGCCGCTTGCGCTCGGCCGGCAGATCGTGGTGCTGCACGACGCCCGATCGTTTACGATGCCACAGGCTTACGCCTGGCAGTTCGGCACCTTCTATCGCACCCTCCAGCGCAGCCTTGTGCGGCGTGGTGTTTGCATTGCCACAGTGTCGCGGTTCGCCCAACGTGAGCTGGCCCACCATCTGCGGCTCGACCCCGCTGCCATTCCGGTGCTGGGCGAAGGGGCAGAGCATCTCCTGCGGCAACCGCTGCTCCCGGGGCTGCACCACGCGCTTGGCTTGGAGCGCCCCTATGTTCTGTCGGTCGGGAGCCTGGCCCGGCACAAGAACCTGGCCGCCCTGTCCGCCACCGCCGCACATCTGGCTGGCCGCGAGATGGACCTTGTGCTGATCGGCGACATCGACCGCCGCGTTTTCGGAACGGACGCCGCCGGCCTCCCCGCGCCGGCACGGTGGATCGGGCGGCGCGGCGATGCGGAATTGCGGACGTTGTACGCGGGCGCCGCCTGCTTCGTGTTCCCGTCCCTGGACGAAAGCTTCGGGCTGCCGGCCGTCGAGGCGATGGCGTGCGGATGCCCCGTGGTGGCGGCCCGCGCGGGGTCTTTGCCGGAGCTATGCGGCGATGCGGCACTGCTGGTTGATCCTGCCGACCCGGGGGACATCGCCGCCGCGGTCGCGCGGGTGCTGGACGAACCCGGGCTTGCCGACCGGCTGCGTGCCGCCGGGCGGGCGCGCGCGGCCGGCTTTACCTGGGAGGCAGCCGCCCGCCGCCTCGCCGCTCTTGCGGCCGACGTTGCCAGCAAGCACAAGGCGCCATGAAGGTCGCCATCGTGCATGAGTGGTTGCAGGAGTATGCGGGCTCCGAGCGGGTGCTGGAGCAGATGCTGCTCTGCTATCCCGAGGCCGACCTGTTCGCGGTGGTGGATTTCCTGCCCGCCGACCGCCGCTTCTTCCTTCATGGCCGCACCCCGCGCACCAGCTTCATCCAGCGCCTGCCGTTCGCCCGAAGCTGGTTTCGCCACTACCTGGGGTTGATGCCGCTGGCGATGGAGCAACTCGACCTCTCAGGCTACGACTTGGTGCTGTCGAACAGCCATGCGGTGGCCAAGGGCGTGCTGACCGGGCCGGACACGGTGCATGTCAGCTACGTGCATTCGCCGATGCGCTATGCCTGGGATCTGCAGCACCAGTATCTGCGCGAATCCGGCCTCGACCGGGGCCTGCGGGGCATGGCCGCGCGGCTGCTGCTGGCGCGGCTGCGGCGTTGGGACCTGGGCACGGCGAATGGCGTGGACCTGTTCCTGGCGAACTCCACCTACATCGCGCGGCGCATCCGCAAAACCTACCGGCGGGATGCGCTGGTGGTGCCGCCGCCCGTTGATATCAACGTCTTCACCCCTGGTGGGGCGCGCGGCGACACCTATCTCGTGGCCTGCCGCCACGTGGCCTACAAGCGGGTGGACCTCGTCGCCGCGGCGTTCGCGGCCATGCCCGCGCGCAAGCTGCTGATCGTGGGCGACGGACCGGCGCGTGGCCGAGTGCGCGCGGCGGCGGCCGGGGCGGCGAACATCACCTTCCGCCCCGCCGTGCCGCAGCAGGAGCTGGTGGGCTTGCTGCGCGCCGCCCGCGCGTTCGTGTTCGCGGGCGAGGAGGATTTCGGCATCGTGCTGGCCGAGGCGCTGGCCTGTGGCACACCGCTGGTTGCATTCGGCCGCGGCGGCTCGCGCGACATCGTGGCGGAGGGAACCGGGGTGCTGTTCCACAGCCAGGCGCCAGAGGCGATCATCGCGGCCGTGCTGCGGCTGGAGAGTGCTGGCTTCGACCCGGCCCGGTGCCGTGAGGCGGCGCTGCACTTCTCGCCCGCACTGTTCCGGGAGCGGCTGGCTGCCGCGGTCCAGGATGCCATGGCGCGTCCGACCTGAATGGCGGCGGCGTGCCCGCAGCCTCCTGCTGGCCATGCATGTGTTTGATCCGACTGCCATTTGGTGTTTGCGCCGTGTCGGAACCCGTTGCCCATGTTTTGGAGTGGCGCGCGCCTGTCAGCATTCTTTACAGGACCGTAAAGCGGGTGCCGCCGAAGGTTCAGGCCCGAAAGGTCGGCACGGCAAAATAACCTGTGTTTTATCAATCGCTTGGGGTGATGCAGGCGAGTGGCCGCCCGGCTGTCGGCGGCATGGCGGCACACAGATGGTTCGGCCGGGAGTCGGGAAACTTTACGAAATGGCGCCGGTGATCGCGGTTGCGCCAAACAGACCATTGAATTCAAACGGAAAACGATCGTGGCACACTGCTTGCTTATAGCTTCCATCAAATGCGTTTGTTTCTAGGAGCAGTCTCTTGAACACATTTCTCAAGCTCGCGGCGATTGCGCTGGTTGGCACGGTGGCGATGGCCGCTCCGTCTTCCGCCCTCACGATCAACGGCACCTGCGGCTTCGACAACGGCACCACTGATCGTGGCACGCAAGCCACTCCCGTCTCGTTCAACTGCACCAAGTTCGACAGCACCCTGGGGCCGCTGACATCGATGGTGCTGACCATCACGGGGCAGATCACCGGGCCGCTGACGCTGACCAACGTTGCCAATCAGGCTCAGATTTTCGAGTTTGACGTCAACTTCCGCCACCGCGTCGGCGCCCTCCCCGGCTTCAGCTTCACCGCCGCTCCGGGCAACACCTTCCTGTCGTCCTTTGGCACCGGGTCGATCAGCCTTGCGGCCAACGGCGGCAGCGTTCCATACAACCTTCTCCTCAACGGCTCGACCGGACCGCTGGTGAACAACAGCAACTTCGCGGCCTACCAGGCCCCGGGTGGCGGCAACTTCGCCATCGATTTCTACACCGTCACGGGGACGACGTTCAGCGGCGGTGGCGGCAACATCAACGTCACTCAGTTGACCAACGCCGTCACCACCGCGACCGTCACCTACAACTACGGCATCGCCACGCCGGAGCCCGCCTCGATGGCGCTGCTCGGCGCCGGCCTGCTGGCGCTGGGCTACGCCCGTCGCCGCCGCGGCTGAGACCTGCCGGGCGCTTCGGCGCCCGCCTGATCCTGCAAGTATCTGAGCACACGCGCGCGGCGACCTTCGGGACGCCGCGATTTTATGCGTTCTCGGCCTGCCGGCATCATGCGGGTGGCCGCGTCGCAGCCAGGCGCTCGCGCGCCAGCATCTCCCGCTTGCGCGGCACGCCCCAGCGATAGCCGGTCAGGCCTCCGTCGCTGCCGACCACGCGGTGGCACGGCACGGCCAGCGACACCGGGTTGGTGGCACACGAACGGGCGACGGCCCGCACCGCCTTCGGCGCCCCGATCATCCGCGCCAGCGCACCATAGGTCCGGGTCTCCCCGGGCGGAATCTGCCGGAGCGCCTCCCACACGCGCACCTGGAATGCCGTGCCGCGCAAATCCAGCGGCAGCGCAAGCGCCTGGCGCGGTTCCTCGATGAAGGCGAGGACGGTGGCCATGGTATCGGCCAGTGCCGCGTCCCCCGCCACGATCGTGGCGCGGGGGAAGCGGTGGCGCAGGTCGCCCATCAATGCGTCGTCCGGCTCGGCGAAGCCGAGGAAGCACACGCCGGAATCCGTGGCACCCACCAGCAGCCGCCCGAACGGGCAATCGGCGATGGCGGTGCGGATCACCTCCCCCGCGCCACCGCGCCGCAACGCGCCGGGGGTCATGCCCAGCAGCCGGCCGGTATCTTCATACACCCGCGATTCGGAGCCGAATCCCGCCTCCTGGATGGCATCGGCGACGCGGGCCCCTTGGGCGAGTGCCGCCTGCAGCCGCCGGGCGCGCACCCCCTCGGCATAGCTGCGCGGCGTCACCCCGGTGTGGTCGCGGAACAGGCGCAGGAAGTGGAACCGCGAATATCCGGATTGCCGGGCGAGCGCCTCCAGCGACGGAATGGCCTCGCTCGCCTCGATCGTGGCGCAGGCTGCCCGCACCACCGCGCGCGCGATCGCCTCGCGCTCGCCCTTCGGGTCGCACCGGCGGCAGGCGCGGAATCCGGCGGCCTCGGCGTCATCGACGGTTGTGAAGAACCGCACGTTCTCCCGTCGCGGCCGGGGGGAGGGGCAGCCCGGCCGGCAATAGATCCCCATGGTGGCGACCGCATAGAGGAAATCGGCTTGGGTGCGGGTTGCCACCAGGTTCCAGCGTGTGTCGTCCAGGGTGCTCATGGCCCTGTCTCCTTATGGTGTTCGGCTCCCTGCACTCTGCGCTGGCGCAGCCATGCGAACCATCCGTCGCTTGCTCCCACCATCGGCAGTTGTCGTGGCCACGCCCCCCCCTGTATGGAAGGCGCTCAAGCCTATACTGGGCGAAGTCCAACGCCCCAAGCCCGCACTGGAGTGGTCGATGCGCCCCGCACTTGCCTGCCTTCTCGTTCTCAGCTTGACCCAGTGTGCCCCTCCGCCACCGCCGGCGCCGCCCGCGGAACCGCCTATCGTTGCCGAGGAGCCGGTGCCCAACGCGCCATTCTGCGCCCGGCCCATCGAGAAGGCGGCCTTTCAGGTGGCGGCGCTGAAAAGCCGGCTGATGGTCACCGCGCTGGCCTGCGATTCGACTGACCAGTACAACAGCTTCATTACGGCCCACCGCACGGCACTGCTGCCACAGGAGCGCGCGTTGAACGGGTGGTTCTCCCGCAACTACGGCCGGCGTGGACAGACCGAGCACGACCAGTACATCACCAACCTGGCCAACGCCCAGTCTCGCCGCCGGATCATCGACAATGCACGGTTCTGCCGCGATGGGCAGCAGCTCTATGCCGATGTCGCCGCAATGAAGACCTCGGCCGAGGTGCCCGCGCTTGCAGCTGGCCGCACCATATCCCAGCCGTTCAATGTCGAGGAATGCCCTGCGACGCCCGCACCGGCACCGCGGCAGTCCCGCCCGGCAGCGCCCCGCCGCTGACGCGGCACTGCTTCGCGTCGCTGCAACGAGGAAACGCCAGGAAGGTCACCCTTCCTGGCGTTTTGCATTGCGGTTGCCGGCCGATGGTCGGGCAACAAAAAACCGGCCCCTTTCGGGGCCGGTTTCCTGAGCCGTGGGAGTAGTTCTGCTTAGCGCAGAACGATCTCGACGCGGCGGTTCTGCGGCTCGCGAACGTTGGCGGCCGTGGCCACCAGCGGACGGCTGTCGCCGAACGCCTGGATGTCGATCGCGGTGCGAGCAACGCCCAGACGGACCAGCTCGGCTGCCACCGCGTTGGCGCGGCGGAGCGACAGGCCCTGGTTGTACTGCGCGGTGCCGGTGCGGTCGGCGTGGCCGGCCACTTCGATGCGCGTGGTGGCGACGCGGGTGGAAGCCTGGGCCGCGTCCGCGATGATCTGGCGGGCGCGCGGGGTCAGGTCAGACTTGTCCCAGTCGAAGAACACCAGGTAGGAACGGGCCGGCGCCGGGGCCGGAACCGCAGCCGGAGCAGCGGCCACCATCGGAGCGCCCACTGCGCCGAAGTTGTAGCGCAGGCCAAGCAGGCCAGACACGTTCATCTGGGGATCGGTGGAGCCGACCCGCCCATAGCGCACCTTCTCGAACGTGCCGAGAACGCGTGCCTCGGCGGTCACGGCCAGGCCGGGCGCGTCGGGGATTGCGTAAGCCACGCCGAGGATGCCCTGGCCAGCAACGGCGCCCTTGGAGTAACCGTTGGTGCCGCCGCCCTTGACTTCGCCCCACTGGTAGCCGACGCCCAAGCCCACATACGGCATCACCGCACCGAAGCCGGCATCGAAGTCATACAGCGCATTGACCATCGGGCCGTAGCTCTGGACCCGGCCGCCAACGCCGTTCGCCTTCACGTCCTGGTAGCGATAGTTGCCCTCCAGCTCCACGCGGAAGCCGTTGCCGAAGGCATAGCCGACGCTGCCGAGGCCCACGAAGCCGATGTCCGACTTGATCTTGCCAGTGCCGGGGCGACGGATGTTGGTCTCCGTCAGGTAGTTCACACCAGCGCCGACGCCAACATAGACGCCGTTGAGGGGCTGGGCCTGGACGGCAGCCGGGGCCATTGCGACCGGGGCGGCCACAATCGCAGCGGCGATCAGCGCATTGCGCAAGTTCATGTGTATCTTCTCCTCAATGTGCCCATTCCGTGAAGCGGCATGGGAACGCGGCGTGATGATTCCAGGGCGTCAGCACCCGAACCGTAAAGTCGTATTTAGCCTTCGAGACGCAGCCGAACCAGCCCGCAGCGGCTCACCAAAGTGTTATCAGCCGTTTCCAGTCGTTGCTGTGGCTAAAAAGACACAGCCTGTGGCTTCACCGAGACTCACGATACCCACGCCACAGGGCGGGCGAAGGAGAGCGGGAGTCGAACCCACCCGGGACTGCATGGCGGCCCCAACCGGCTTTGAAGGCCGGCCGACCCACCGGGGCCGATTCTCCTCCACCAACGAGACTATCCGATTTCGCCGGCAAGCGAAGCCTGCTCCATCGTTTCATGCTATGGCGGCCGGCATGACGACATCGATCCCCACTCTGCTGACCCCCCGGCTGACCCTGCGCGGCCTGCAGACCACCGACCTCGACGCCTTCGCGGCGATGCAGGCCAATCCCGAGGTGATGAGAACCCTTGGCACCGGCGTTGTCCGCAGCCGGGCCGAAACCTGGGACGGCATGGCGCGCATGCTGGGGCAGTGGACGCTGCGCGGCTATGGCATGTTCGCGGTGGTGGACAACACGACGGGCCGCTTCATGGGCCGCGCCGGTATCCTGCATCCCTACGAATGGGAGGGACCGGAGCTGGCCTACGGGTTCGACCAGCCATACTGGGGCCGCGGCTATGCGACCGAGGCGGCGAGCATCCTGCACCGCTGGGCCTTCCTGCAGAAGAACCTGACAACGCTCGTGAGCTACGTCATGCCCGGCAACCGGGGCTCGCAGCGCGTGCTGGAGAAGCTGGGTGCCAGCTGCGTCGGCACCGTCACCCTGTTCGGCACCATCGAGGCCGAGCACTGGCGCCACCGCACCCCCGTCTGACGCACCCCATCGTACTCAACGCCGCTGCGCGCCGTCACACGATGCGGGCCTCGAACGGCGGCAGCAGGTCGGGGCTTTCGAACTCCAGCACCCACAGATCCGGGTCGAACCCGGTCTGGCGCGCCACGTAGGCATCGGCAGTGGGCTGGTCCACCGGGTCCGGGCCGGTCGCCCGCATCCAGGCGGCCTCGCCCTCGGCGCTGCGCATCTGGCTCAACACCGAAAGGCCGCGTGGGCCGTGCAGCACAACCAGGATGCCGCCGGAATCGGGGTCGCCCTTGCGCAGCACCACGCCATAGCGCCCCGCGCCATTGCCCATGCGCAGCGCCATGGAAACCCAGATAGCGGCCTTGACCCGCGCTTCAGGCACGGGCGGTGCTTCCGCCGTCGATCGGGATCGCCTGTCCCGTGATGCTGCCGGCGCCGGCCCGCGCCAGGAACGCAACCATGTCGGCCACTTCCCACGGGGAGGCGACGCGGCCGATCGGCACGCCGGCGGCGGCCTGTTCCGCGCTGATGCCAATCTCGGCATACCGTTGGGCCGCCATCGCGGTCTCGACCCAGCCGGGGCAGATGGCATTGACCGTGATGCCGCGCGGGGCCGCCTGCATCGCCATCGCGCGTGTGAGGCCCACCAGCCCGTGCTTGGCCGCGACATAGGCCGGCTGGTCCGGCACGCCGCGCAGCCCGAGCACGGAGGCGATGTTGACGATCCGCCCGGTGCGGTCCGGCAGGCGCGTCAGCGCGGCCCGGCTGCAATACCAGGCGCCGGTCAGGTTGGTGGCCAGGATCGCGTGCCACAGCGCGTCGTCCGCGTCGCGGTCCTGCGCTCCGGCCAGGCCGGCATTGTTCACCAGCAGGTCGAGCCTTGGCAGGCTGGCGAACAGCGCGTCGACGCCAGCGCGGTGGGTAACGTCGAGACTGGCCCAGGTAATTCCCCAAGGCAGGTCGTCCACCCGCGAGCGGGACGCGGCGACGACCCCGAAGCCATCGGACACCAGGCGGCGGGCGATCGCCAGGCCGATGCCGCGCGTGCCGCCGGTAACGACGGCGAGGCGCGTGGTGGGGCCGTTCATGCCGCGCTCCTCATGCCGCTGTCGTGCCGCCATCCACCGGAAACACCACGCCGGTGACGAAGCTTGCGGCGTCGGAGGCCAGGAAGGCGATCGCGGAAGCGATCTCGCCGGGTTCGGCGAACCGCTTCATCGGCACCGCATCGCTATAGGCGCCGGCCGAATCGGTTGGAAAGCGGTCGGGATACCGTGACGCAAGCTGGCCGATCACCTGGTTCAGCATCTCCGTGTCCGTGCTGCCGGGCGCGACCGCGTTGACCCGGATGCCGTGGGCCGCCCAGTCCAGCGCCGCGGAGCGCGAAAGCTGGGCGATTGCCGCCTTGCTGGCGCCATAGGCGGCCGACAGCGGCTTGCCGATCAGCGCCTGGTCCGAGGCGACGTTGATGATGGCGCCCTTGTGCTGTGAGATCATGCCCGGCAGCACGGCGCGCATCAGGGCGTAGGGGGCGAGGAAGTTAACGGCGAAAACGCGCTGCACCTCGTCCAGGTCGGTCTCCAGCACGCTGCCAAGCACGGTGATGCCGGCGCAGTTGACCAGGATGTCCACCGGGCCACGCTCGGCGATCAGCGCCGCCGCGCGGGCTTCCACGGAGTCGGCCTCGGCGAGGTTGAAGTCGGGCAGGTCGAGGCCGATCACCTCGGCCCCGTCGGCGGCGAACAGGGCGGCGACCGCCCCCCCGATGCCGCCACGATGCCCGGTCACGATGGCGCGCCGCCCGGCAAGGCCGAACGAGATGGTGGCCGAGAGGCCGTAGGCGGGATGGGGTGGGGGCGTGCTCATCCCCCACAGTTGCGACGGGGCCGGCGGCTTGGCAAGGCCGGCCCGCGACTTCCTTGTCTAGATCGCCATTGGCCGCCACGATCCGAAGGCATGCGCCGGCGGGGCCAAGGGTGGCACCTCGCGCTCCCAGTAAAGGCCAGGGATACCGGCTTCCACTTCCACCCGCCGCGCACCATCCAGCACGATCCGCCCGGCGCCGTCGCTCCAGCGGTGGCCGGGCTCGGCCATGTGCCAGCCCTCCCGCAGCGCGCCAAGGTCAACCGGCTGCCCATCCAGCGCGAGACGGGTAACGCCAACCCCCAGGGTGCGGTGGTCGTCGCTGCCGGCGATCACATGGGCCGGCACGAAAACGCGCGAATGCAGCCGCGCCTCCCGCGCACCGGGCGGCAGCAGGAACACCGGCGGTCCGTCGCCGGGCTGCTGCGGCACCACGCGCCCGTCCACTTCCAGCGTCAGGCACGGGTTGTTCACCAAGCGATGCCCCATGGCGATGGCCCGCAGCGCCAGGCGGTGGCGCACCGCCCGCAGGATCGGCCCCTCCAGCACCAGCGGCGCGATCCCCGCCCGCTTCCAGATGTCGAGCGCGAAATCCGGATGGAGCTGAAGCTGTCCGCCCCCGTTCGCGAAGGCGCGCCGGTTGCCGGTATCGAGGTAGCTTTCGGCCGGCAGGCCCTCGGCCATCAGCACGGTGTGGCTGGCAGCACCGGCCGCGTTCTGCGTCTCGACATGGAAATAGGTGACCTCGTCGGTCTCCTCCTGAAGGATCGTGGCGCCGTTCATCAGGTAGCGCACCGGGATCAGCACGCCGTCCACGAACAGCGCGTGGTCGGGCGAAAGCCACAGGTCGCGGCGCGGCACGCCGGGGCGGAAGGCGCCGGCTTCGATGCGCACCGGCATCACGTCCCATGGCCGCGGATGGCGGCGGCAGCTCAGCGTGCGATGGCCGATCCAGCGCACTTTCAGCACGGCGCCGAACGCCGTCGTCACCTCGTCGCCCGGGTCGAGATCCTCCACCGCCACCGGCCCGTCGGGCGTGGCGAGGCGGGTGCCAACACGGAAGCACGCGGCATCGATCGGCGAGGACAGGTCGGGCGTGGGGAAGGCCCCGGCGGGGAAGCTGTTCTGCCCGATGGTGCCATTGCCCAGGAGCATCTGCTCGGCCGTGATGCCATAGATCGTGTTGCCGCTGATCGTCGCGGGGGCAGGGACGCCGTTGAGCACGAAGTCGTTGCGCAGCAGCGTCGGCGGGCCGCTGGTGGCGTAGTTGACGAAGGTGTTGCCGGTTATCGTCAGGCTGGTGTTGGGGTGGAAGCCATACGGTTCGCCACCGAGGTGGATCAGCGTGCGGTTGGGTGCCAGCGGCCCCTGTTCAATGTAGTTGCCGGTGATGGTCCCGACCCCGCCGTTCGGCAGGTCGATGCTGTAGCTGCTGCCGTAGGTGGCGCCGTCGATCAGCCGGCTGCCGGTGACGATCGTCTCCTGCGCGCGGCTCTTGATCTGGTGGCCCTTGCTGACATCATGGAAAAAGCTGTTGGTGATGGTCAGGCGGGCGATTTCGTTGACGTAGATGTTGTGCGTCTTGCCGTCGTCGTTGCCGTTGTGGTCGAACTCGCTGTGGTCGATGGAGATCAGCCCGCCGGGCGATGACGCGGCCAGGATGCCGTTCTGGTTGTGGTGGAACCAGGAGTGGCTGATCGTGAGGCTGCCGCCCTCGTAGCGGATGCCCGCGCCGTTCCCGTCGCCCACGGCGCTGCCGGTGAACTCCAGGTGGTCGATGGAGACATTGGCATTGGTCGTCAGGATGGCCTTGCCGTTCGGCGGCGAGGCAATGGCCTCCAGCTTCGCCAGCCCGCCGACGCCTTTCAGCGTCAGGTCATGGCCGATATAGGCGAAATCGTTGGCATAGGTGCCGGCGTCGATCAGGATGATGTCGCCTCCGGACGATGCCGAAATGGCCGATGCGATGGTCGAAAAGCTTTTACCGGCGCCAACAGTCAGCGTAGCCATGCGGAGGGTCTCCCGGGCAGATGTTCGATCGTCCCAATGACCATATTGCGGCCAGGAGCCAAATCGATCATAAGTGAAGCGTAAGAAGTCAACGTCCGAAACGACAAACCATCGCGGTGTGTCGGCCTCCTTCTGACGAACAGTTGAAATCGTGTCACTCGAAAAAGTGATCGACATTAAGCGTCCGGCCATCTTGGTTGATGTCACGATTTTATGGGCAACAGGCGCGTCTTGATTTTCGCTCATCACCCAGCGGGCGGACAAGAAAACAAAATTGATCCATCCCGCATGTCGCACGCCCTGGAATGGGCCCGCGGCGGGTTCCGTGGAGTGCCATCGCATGCAGGCATCGCCGCAGCCCTCGACAAGAGGGGCGGCAAGCCAACATGCTCGGCCGGTCGGATCGGTAGGGGCGGATACATGAAACTCAGGAATGTCGTGGCGCTGGCAATGCTGGCCGTGGCGGTGGCCGCGGCCGCACCCACGCGCGCGCAGGAACGTATCACCTTCGGGCTCGATTGGGTCGCCCAGGCGGAATACGGCGGCTACTACCAGGCCGTGGCCACCGGCCTCTACGCCAAGCGCGGCCTTGCGGTCACAATCCGCCAGGGCGGGCCGCAGGTGAACCACATGCAGCTGATGATCGCCGGCCAGATCGACTTCAACCTCGCCGGCGGCCGCGCCATCGAGTTCGCCGCCGAGGGGCTGCCCTATCTCGCCGTCGCCGCGATGTACCAGAAGGAGCCGGCGGTGCTCATCGCCCACCCGAACATGGGCAACGACAGCTTCGAAGCGCTCAAAGGCAAGACGATCGCCATAGGTGCGGACACCCGCGCCGGCTGGTGGCGCTTCCTCGCCGCCAAATACGGCTACACCGACAGCCAGATCCGGCCCTACACCTTCAACATGGCGCCGTTCATCGCCAACCGGAACCTCGTGCAGCAGGGCTACGTCTCCTCGGAGCCGTTCCTGATCCAGAAAGAAACCGGCATCGTGCCGCGCGTGCTGATGCTGTCCGATGCCGGCTATCTCGGCTACGCCAACATCGTCACCACCTCCCGCCGCCTCGTCGAGCAGAAGCCGGACCTCGTGCAGCGCTTCATCGATGCCTCGATCGAAGGCTGGTACTCCTACCTCTACGGCGACCCCGCCCCGGCCAACCGGCTGATCCGCGAGGCCAACCCCGAGATGTCGCAGGACCTGATCGACTACGGCCACCGCGTCATGAAGGAGCGCGGCATCCTCGATTCCGGCGACGCGCTGACGCTGGGCATCGGCGCCATGACCGACGAACGCTGGAAGGCGTTCTACGAATCCCAGGTGGCCATCGGCGTGCACAAGCCCGGCATCGACATCTCCAAGGCCTACACGAGCCGCTTCGTTAACCGGCGGGTGGGGATCGAGCTGAAGCGGTGACCGCGCAAGGTCTTGGCGACAAGGGGGGGGCCTGGAAGGGCCTGGACACCAGCCGCATGCCGCACTTCATCGGCTACGACCAGGCCGAGCGCATGGTCGCCGCCCTGATGGACCGCGCCGCCGCGTGGAAGCCGGACACCGTGGTGGCCATCGTGCGCGGCGGCCTGGTGCCGGCCACCATGGCCGCCGCCATGCTCGCACTCCCCATGGCCATGGTCGCCTGGGACCGGCGGGCGAACGCCATCACCTGGCTCGGCGAGCGCCCCCATGGCCGCCTGCTGGTGGTCGACGATTGCTGCGCCACCGGCGCCACCATGCGCGCCGTGCTGGCCGACTGCGCCGCCGCCGGCAGCGAGACCCTGAGTCTGACCATCGTGCACGACCCGCAGACCACCGGCCTCGTCCCCGACCTGTCGCACCCGATGACCGAGTTCTTCCGCCTGCCATGGGAACGCGGCGAGGCCACGCCCTCCGCCCGCGCCCGCCGCGCCCTGGGCGAGGCCGCCGACCGGGCGCACGAGGCACCGTTCTTCGGCCTGGACCTCGACGGCATCTTCCTGCCCGACATCACCCGCGACGACTACGCCGCCGATCTCGCGACGGCCCTCGCCCACCGCGCGGAACTGGCGCCCTTCGCCACGCTGCCGGATTTCTCCCCCGACCGCGCCGTGGTCATCACAGGCCGGCCGGACATCGACGAGCAGCCGACAAAAGCCTGGCTCGCCCGCCACGGCCATGGCGGCCTGCCGTTGCAGATGCGCCCGCCCGGCACGCCGACCGACCTCGATTCCGTCGCCCGCTACAAGGCGGAGGCCGCGACCCGCTGGGGCTGCACCCATTTCGTCGAGAGCGAGCCGGAACAGGCGATCCGCATCGCCGCCCACGCCCCCCATCTGGTCGTCAGCTGGTGGTCGGCCGAGGAGGCCCGGCACTGGATCGTCGGCGCCGCAGCAAGGCGATGACGTTGCTGGCCATCGAAGGCGTCGGCCGCCGCTTCCCGAACGGCACCGAGGCGCTGCGCGACGCCAGCCTCGCCATCGAACCGGGCGATTTTGTCGCCCTGCTCGGCCCCTCCGGCTGCGGCAAGTCGACGCTGTTGCGCCTGATCGCCGGGCTCGACGCGCCTGACACCGGCGCCCTGCGCTGGGCGGGCGGCGCGCCAGGGCCCGGGGAGATCGGCTTCGTCTTCCAGGACGCGACGCTGCTGCCCTGGGCCACCGCCGAGGAGAATGTCTGGCTGCCGCTGCGCCTGCGCGGCATCCCACGGGAGGCTGCCCGCGCCGACGTTCGCGCCGCCCTCGCCCGCGTCGGCCTGTCGGGCTTCGAGGGCGCCCGCCCGCGCGAACTGTCCGGCGGCATGCGCATGCGCGTCTCCATCGCCCGCGCCCTGGTCGGCCGGCCGCGGGTGCTGCTGTTGGACGAACCCTTCGCGGCACTCGACGAATTCACCCGCCACGCGCTGCAGGACGACCTGCTGGCACTTTGGCGCGGCCTGTCCTGCACCGTCGTTTTCGTGACCCATTCGATCTACGAGGCCGCCTTCCTGGCCCGCCGCATCGTGGTCATGACCCCCCGCCCCGGCCGCATCGCCACCGAACTGGCCTCGCCCCTGGCGCCCGAGCACGCCACCCGCTTCACCGCCGACTACGGCGCGCTGGTTCGCGAGGTCACCGGCGTGCTGCGCGCTGCGATGGTTCCGGCGCCCAGCGCCGCGATCGACCAACCATGAGCTGGCCGCCAGCCATCGCCGGCCTGTTGGCGCTCGCCCTATGGCAGGGCGCGGTCTGGGCGACCGGCGTGCCGGCCTACCTCGTCCCCGGCCCGATCGCCATCGTCCGGGCGTTCGTGGCGGCACCCACGCTGTTGCTGAGCTCCCTGGCCTCCACCCTCGTCGTCACCTTCACCGCCCTGGCCGTCTCCACCGTGCTCGGCGTCGGCATGGCCGTGGCGATCACCGCCAGCCGCTGGGCGCGCGCGGCCATCCAGCCCTGGGCGGTCGCCTTGCAGGTCACGCCGATCGTCGCCATCGCCCCGCTGATCATTGCCTGGGTCGGCGACCCCTTCGCCGCCCTGGTCGCCTGCGCCACCATCGTCGCCTTCTTCCCGATCTTCTCGAACACCGCGATCGGCCTCGCCTCCCCGCCGCCCGAACTGCTCGACCTGTTCCGCCTCAACGGCGCGGGCGGCTGGGCCACGCTGCGCCTGCTGCGCCTGCCGGCGGCATTGCCGTATTTCCTGGCCGGCCTGCGCGTTTCGGGCGGGCTGGCGCTGGTTGGCGCCGTGGTGGCGGAATTCGTGGCCGGCGCGGGCGGCTTCGCCTCGGGCCTGGCCTACCGCATCCTGGAATCCGGCTACCGGCTACAGATCCCGCGCATGTTCGCCGCCCTCATGCTGCTGTCCGCCGCCGGCATCTCCATCCATGCCGTGCTGGGCCTGTTCGGGCGCTGGCTGCTGCGCCGCCGCGGCGAGGCCTAGCCCAATCCCCCTTGAAGCCGCGCCGCAGCACTGCCAATAACGCCGGAGCACGCGAGGATGCCATGACGAAGTCGATGACCGAGGGCCAGCGCGCCTACGAGGCGAAGCGGGCCGCCAAGGCCGGCATGAGCCTGGACAAGTGGCTGGCCGCCAAGGAGAAGGAACGCGTGCAGGAGGTCCGCGCCCGCGAGGATGCCGCCAGGCCCGCGCCGCCGCCGAAGAAGCCCGGTTTCTTCGCCCGCCTGCTCGAAAAGGCGCAGAAGCCGCTGCCCTGACGGCTCAGGCCATCCGGGCCAGGATTCCATCGCGCCGAATGAACGTGTGCTGCAGCACCGCCGCCACATGGACCGCCAGCAGCGCCAGCATCGCCAGCGCCCCCAGCCAGTGGATCTGCGACAGGATCGGCGCCAGAACCTCATGCCGGCCGATCGGCGAGGGCAGCGGCACCACCCAGAACCACTTCAGCGGGAAACCCCAGGCATTGGTCGCCAGGAACCCGACCACCGGCTGCACCACCATCAGCACATAGAGCGCCCCATGGTTCAGCCCGGCCGCCAGCTTCATCCATCCCGGCATTTCGGGCAGTGGCGGCGGCGGGTTGCGCCACCGCACCCACAGCCGCGCCAGCACCATCAGGAACACCAGCACCCCGAAGCTCTCGTGAATGTTGTAGAGACGGTACTTGAACGCCTCGTTCGTCGGCTCGAAGAACACCATCCAGATTCCTGTGACCAGGATCACCAGGATCGAACCGGCGGTGAGCCAGTGCAGCCATCGGGCAGGGGCAACATAGCGGCCATCGGCGGTCATGGTTCTGTGCCTTTTCGCGGAACAGGTGGGGCGCTGTGCGCCACGCTCCCATAGTCACCGTGCCCGCCGCAACCATTGCCGCACATGCCGACTGGAGCATCGATGCGCGCAAACGCTGGCTGGCGGTGGCACGCCGCGACGGCGATGCCTGGCACCTGGCCGCGCCGCAACCGGTCGGCGAGGTCGCCACGCTCTGCCCACGGCTGCGGGCATGGGCCGGCGGCGGCGCGGTGGCGCTCGGCGTGGACCTGCCGCTCGGCCTGCCGCGCTGCTATGTCGCCCGGCACGGCCTTTCCGGCGACTTTCCCGCCTTCCTGCGCGGGCTCGCCACCCGCCCGGGCTTCTTCGACGTTTGCGCCGAACTCAAGGACATTGGCGCCAACCGCCCGTTCTACCCCGCCCGCGGCCTGCGCGGCATGACCCGCGCCGCCCATGCCGCGGCATTGGGGCTCGACGGTCCCGCGGGCCTGTCGCGCCTGTGCGACCGCGCCACGGCCGAACGCCCCGCCGGCGCGCCGCTGTTCTGGACCCTGGGCGCCAACCAGACCGGCAAGGCCGCGATCTCCGCCTGGCGCGACTGGCTGCTCCCCGCCCTGGCCAGCCCGCACCCGCCCCGCCTGTGGCCGTTCGACGGCGATTTCCGCGCCCTGCTCGCCCCGGGTGCCGTCGCCGTGGCCGAAACCTACCCCGCCGAGGCATTGCGCCAACTGGGCCTGAAACTCGCCGGCAGCAAGCGCCGCCAGCGGGACCGCGCCGCCCTGGCCGAACCGCTCGCCGCCGCCATGGCCCGCCTGCGCGTGGCACCGGCGCCAGCCCTGTCCGCCGCCATGGCCGACGGCTTCGGCGCCCGCCCGAACGGCGAGGACCAGCTCGATTGCGTGCTCGGCGTGCTCGCCGTGATCAACGTCCTGGCCGGCCACCGCCCCGACGCGCCCCCGCCCGATCCCTGGCTGCGACGCTGGGAGGGCTGGGTGCTCGGTCAAACCACGCTGCCGTCCAGCGCGGGCGCCGGCGGCGCGAACACAGGTCGGGGATAGTCGTCCTTGCGCACCAGCATGAACAGGCCACGGGCGCGGAAGGAACAGGTCAGAAGCATCCGCAGCCCCGCCGCCGCCTCCGGGTCCACAACCCGCCACCAACCGCGCGCAACGTCGCGCGCCTCCGCCACCAGCCCAGGCAACGCCGGCAGCACCTCCACGGTCAGCGCCACGCCCTGGATCGGCGCAAGCCGATACTCAGTCAGGATGCCGAGCGGCGCATAGGGGCTGTGCTCCGCCAGCGGCAGCCGCTCGGCATGTCGCCGCTCCAGCGTCTTGCCCGGATCGAGCCACACCCCCAGCGCCAGGATCGGCGCCTCGGGATCGGCCGACGCCGGCAATGGCGCGGTGCCCTTCCGCACGTGCGCCTGCCCGTCCGCCCCCAGCCACGTCGTGGCGCCCGGCTCGGCAGTCATCCTGCCGGTCCCCGCATCGCGCACCGGATACGCATCCATCACCAGCACCGTCGCACGGCCCTGGTTGGCAACCGTGTAGCTGAACACGATGTCGTCCTCGACCCGGGCAATGTCGCAGGTGAGCGTGATGTCGCCGGCCGTGGCGCTGGTGCTGGGCATGGCTCTCAGTCTGGGCGCGGATAGGCGCCGGTGCGCACCATCAGATGCAGCCCCCGCGCCGGAAACCGGCATGACAGCCGGGTCAGCAGCGGCAGGGTTCCGACCACCCCGATATCGACGTGGCCGGGCGCATAGGCCACTGGATTGGCCACAAAGCCTGGCGGCACCCGCGCGAACACGTCCACTGCCAGCCGGATCCCCTCGATCTCGCCCAGCCGGTATTCGCGCAGATTGGCCACGCTGTAGTACGGGCTGTGCTCGGCCAGCGGCAGCGTCAGGATCAGGGTGCGCTCAACGCGGGCACCCGGCGCCAGCTTCACCATCAGCGGCATCACCACGCCGGGGATGGCGCGATCCTCCGGCAGCGCCGCCACCCCCTTGAGAACGGTGGCGAAGCGGTCGGTCGAAAGCCACACCGAGACCGCGTCCGGGTCCGGGCTGGCGGTGCGCGCGGCCGTATCGATGCGGGTGCCGGCGTCGCTGACATAGGCGTCGGCCTGGCCGCCATTGGCTATGCTGTAGGTGAAGACGATGGCTTCGTCCTGTTTCTCCGGCGCGCAGGTCAGCGTGATGCCGTCGCGGACGTCGGTGGCCATGGCGGCGTTTCCCCGTTGTGCGGCGTCAGAGGCCGGCGAAGCTATGATCTTTGCGATGAGAATCAGCGGGCTGGCCAGGCCAAGGGCCGCGCTGATCGCGATACGTGTTCTCGTCCTTGATCGTGTCGAATTCCTCATCGTTGGTGAATCCGTTGGCCGCGTTTCCGCGTGTGGTCTTGAGCGACTGGTCGGTGCCATGGGCACTGTGATCGGCATGCTTGAGTTCGTGAAACAGTGCGACATCGGACGGCGCGGCGGTCTTGGTGCCGGGTGCGGGGAAGTCGCTCGGATTGATGCTGATCGTGCTGTCGCTGCCGGTGCCGTTCTTCGCATTGGCGGAGTTGGCGTCGGCCTCGCCGGTATCGAGGACCGTCGTTCCCGGCTTGCGCGGCTGAATCGTCGTCGTCTTGCCTGAGGCCGCGATGCTGTCGAGCGTCGCCTTGCCGATCGGCGTGTCGTTCATCCGCGCCAGGTCGGAAGCGACGGCGTCGACATAGGCCGGATCGGTGCTGTTGATCAAGACGCCCGGGGTGAACTGCCAGGTGCCATTCGGCCCTGGCGTCAGGCTGACACCGTGGCGCGCAACGGCTGTATGCGTCCGCCGCCCGCCGCCCTTTCCCGGCGGATGCAGCGCGATCCAGTTCGGTGGGTCGCCGGGGTCGGCGATGGCGGCATCCAGCGGCTCGGTGATCGTCACGTTGCTGGTGCTGTCGGCCGACCCGCCCGAATTGATCTGCACCATGCTGCCCTTGATCCACACCCCGGCGGGATCGATCACCACGAAGTTCCCACCCACCTTCAGCGTGATCTTCTGGCTCGCCTCCACCACCACCTTCTGCGCGTTGATCGTGGCCTCGGTGCTGACGATGTTGTTCCACTTCGCCTGGAAGTCGAACGCAACATCGGCCTTCACGCTCACCTGCATCGCCGCATCCACGGCCTCATAGCGCGCATCGCCCACATGCAGGTCATAGGTGCCGCCGGTCGTCATCACGAACGCGCCGCCGCCCTTGCCGGTGTCCGGGTCCTTGCCGCCGATGTTGATGTGCCGGTTGCCGTACACCCGCTCGAAATAATTGCTGAACGCCGTCACATCCATCCGGCCCTGGGAGCGCATCAGCCACTGCTCCTCGTGCCAGCTGTCGTCGAAGCGCAGCATGTGGAAGCGCGACTTCGCCCCGTCCGGCCGCGGCGTCGATTGCGTCTTGATGCCGCTGCGCCGCTGCGTGGTCTGAACCTGTGCACTCTCCGGCCGGAACGGCCCGGCCGGCGGCGTGGCCGGCGTGCTGCCCGGCGGGTCGAACGGCTGCTGGCTGCCGGGGTTGTACAGCCGCCCGGTCACGATCGGCCGGTCCGGATCGCCGTCGATGAACTCGACCAGCACCTCCTGCCCCACCCTTGGCGGGAACTGCGTGCCCCACTTGCCGCCCGCCCACCCCTCGGTCACCCGCAGCCACGCCGACGTCTGCCCCTTCGCATCGCTCTTCGTATCGCGGTCCCACGGGAACTTCACCTTCACCCGGCCCCACTGGTCGGTATGGATCTCCGCCCCGCCCGGGCGCTCCATGCCATTCGGCCCCACCACCGTCGCGGTATGCGGCCCCACGATGCGCGGCTTGGCCGTGGTGCGCGGCGGGCGGAACATCACCTCGCCGGGAATGCAGATGAACGTGTTGGAAAACGCGCTGTGCTTCTCAAGCTGGCTCTTGAGAAACGCGATGAGCGGGTCAGTGAAGAAGCTGATGATGGTCGACAGGATGCCCTTCTTCGCCGCCTCGCCAATCTTGTCCAGCGTGGTGCTCAGCTTGCGCGCCAGCACATCCTTCACCCCGCCGACCGCATCCTTGGACTCGTTCGCCGCCGCCATGCCCAGCGTCTTGGCGGCATCGGTGCTCCACAACCCCGTCACGATGCCGCTCAGCACCTGCCCTAGGTTGGAACTGTCGTAGCTGGTGTCCATCGCGGTGAACTGCACCGACGTGATCAGATAGGCCTTGCCCTTCTCCTCCGGAAACGCCTCGTGCTCCGCCAGCTTGAACCGCAACCCCGCCGCCATCGGCAGCACCTGGCTGCCGCCCTGCACCGCATGCACCTGGCTTTCCTCCGCCTCCATGCGGATCCGCGTGAAGCGCTGCAAATCGCCGGTGATCTCGATGTGCTGCGGAAAGTCGTAGCGCTTGAACACGTTGTTGGCGGCCGGAATCTTGACCTGGGTCTTCGCCTCCTGGGAAACCGGCGGATCGGCCGGGCGCGTGAAGCTGAAATCGCCCAGCTTCCACGCCCCGGTGCGCCGGTCGAACGCATGCTCCCAGGCATGGATCCGCCCCTCCTTCTGGTCGTTGCCGGCCGAAAGGTCGAACGGGTCCAGCTTGTCGAAATCGAAGCCCTCGTCGCCCAGCACCAGCGTGCTGCCGGTCTCCTCGTGGCGGTAGAAATAGAAGATGCCGTTCTCTTCCATCAGCCGCGAGACGAAGTCGAACGCCGTCTCCCGGCACTGCACGCAATACTCCATCTTCGGAAAATCGCCGGTCTTCAGCCGCGAGAAATCCACCAGGTTCAGCCCGTGCTCCTTGAACACCGCCTGAAGCACATCCACCACCGTCACGTCCTGGAAGATGCGGAAATCGCTGGAGAAGTTAAGCAGCGACAAGAACGGCACGATCTCCGCCCGATACACGCGGAACTTCTTGCCCCGCATCCCGGCCGACTGGAATCCGCGCACGAAGCCTGCCCGAAACCGAAACGGCTTGTCGGTGTCCAGCCGCATCCCGATCGAAGCGCTGGCCCCGATCATCGTGCCCGGGTCGATCACCCGGTGGATGTCCTCGCACAACAGCTCGACCTTGTAGGTATAGGGCCGGGAGATGCCCTCCTGCCCGATCACCGCCAACAGCAGCAGCGTGTCCTTCGGCAATCCCGCCGACGAGTCGAACCGAAGCGTCCTGTCGTCCTGGGTGAGCTTGGCCATGGCGCGTCGCTACCTCACGGCACGAAGGTCTGCGTCTGGCCGGGAAATGCAATCGTGATTACTCCGCCATACACGCAGTTGCACATCGACGGATTGTCCAATGTCACCTCGTTGGTATTGTTCACCGTCACCCCGCCGGGTGTCCACGGCGAAGGCGTGTTCGGAATGCATGGCATCGGCGTCAGCACCCCCATCGCCGCCGAGGTCGCGGAGGCCACGGTGGGATTGGCGATCGACATGCAGCTGCCGAACGGCTTGATGTTCACCATCGGCTTGTGGTCCATGATCGTCGCCGAAGGCTGGTTGGCCACATTCACGCGCCGCACCGGCAGCACCGTCAGCGCCGATGGCGCCATCCCGAAGCTGCACATCAGCTGCGCCCCGTTCACCACCTGGATCGGCATCGCCTTCCCCCCAGAACCTCCACCTACCGCAGTATGCGCGCGGGCGCACCATTGCGGAAGTAAACTGCCCGCGTGCGCCTGAACGCCCGTTCAGTACAACCGCGCCTGCCGCGCCCGAACCTTCACCAGCGCCACC
>JANPIH010000198.1:0-38804 GCA_031424895.1 Rhodospirillales bacterium | reverse complement strand
TGACCCATGACAGCATCGGCCTCGGCGAAGACGGCCCGACCCACCAGCCCGTCGAGCACCTCGCCGCCCTGCGCGCGATCCCGAACGTGCATGTGTTCCGCCCCGCCGACGCGATGGAAACCGCCGAGTGCTGGGAACTCGCGCTGCGCCGCACCGACGGGCCGAGCATGCTCGCACTCTCCCGCCAGGGCCTGCCCGCCCTGCGCGCCGACATGGCGGAGAACCGCAGCGCCCGCGGCGGCTATGTGCTGGCCGAAGCCAACGGCCCGCGCGAGGCAACGCTGATCGCCACCGGCAGCGAGGTTCCGATCGCCATGGAGGCGCGCAACCTGCTGGCCGGCGACAACATCCAGGCCGCGGTCGTGTCCCTGCCGTGCTGGGAGCTGTTCGCCGCCCAGGACGCCACCTGGCGCGAGGCGGTGCTGGGCGAAGCCCCCCGCGTGGGCATCGAGGCCGGCGTGTCGATGGGGTGGGAACGCTGGCTGGGCACCGATGGCATCTTCATCGGCATGCCTGGTTTCGGCGCCTCCGCGCCCGAAGCGGAGCTTTACCGCCATTTCGGCATTACCGCCGAGGCGGCGGCCGCCGCCGTGCGCCGCCAGCTGGGACGCTGAGCGGCCGGCGGCAGCATTTCCAAGCCCACCCAACTGCCGCTATACGCGCATCCGGACGTCATTCCACACGAAAAGGGAAACAAAGCCATGGCCGTGAAGGTCGCGATCAACGGATTCGGGCGCATTGGCCGCCTGGTGCTGCGCGCCATGGTCGAAAGCGGCCGCAAGGACGTCGAGGTCATCGCCATCAACGACCTCGCTGACGTCGCGACCAGCGCCCACCTGTTCCGCTACGACAGCGTGCACGGCCGCTTCCCCGGCGAGGTGGAGGTCAACGGCGACAGCATCACCATCAAATACCAGGGGCGCTCCTGGGGCCCGATCAAGGTCTCCGCCGAGCGCGACCCGACCAAGGTGCCCTACCAGGGCGTCGACGTGGCGATGGAATGCACCGGCATCTTCGCCAGCAAGGAGAAGGCCTCCGCCCTCATCCAGGCCGGCGCGCGCAAGGTGCTGATCTCTGCCCCAGGCGACAACGTGGACGCCACCATCGTCTACGGCGTCAACCACCAGACCATCACCAAGGAGATGACCGTCATCTCCAACGCCTCCTGCACCACCAACTGCCTCACGCCCGTGGCCAAGGTGCTGCACGACACCTGGGGCATCGAGCGCGGCTACATGCTCACCATCCACGCCTACACCAGCGACCAGATGCTGCAGGACGGCCTGCACAAGGACCTCCACCGCGCCCGTGCCGCCAACCTGTCGATGATCCCAACCAGCACCGGCGCCGCCCGCGCCGTGGGCCTGGTGATGCCCGACCTGAAGGGCAAGCTCGACGGATCCTCGATGCGCGTGCCAGTCCCGAACGTCTCGGTCGTCTCGCTCGACGTGGTGCTGAAGAAGACCCCCACCAAGGACGAGATCAACGCCGCTATGAAGACGGCCAGCGAGTCCGGCCCGCTGAAAGGCATCCTGGGCTACAACACCGAGCCGCTGGTCAGCAGCGACTTCAACCACGTCGCCTACAGCAGCGTGTTCGACGCCACCCAGACATCCGTCGTCGATGGCGGGCTGGTGCGGGTGCTGACCTGGTACGACAACGAGTGGGGCTTCTCCAACCGCATGTCGGACACGGCGGCGCTGTTCGGGTCGCTGTAAGAAGCAAGGATCTTCTTTTTGCGAACAAAAAGAAGCAAAAAAACTTCATCCGTTTGCACCCGCCTCTCCGCGGAGAACACCGCGCAAACGGATAAAAGTTTTTTGGTTCTTTTTTCCAAAAAAGAACTGCTTTCTTCCTTTGACGGGGTGGCCATGACCTTCAAGACCCTCGACGGCCTAGATGTCGCCGGCAAGCGCGTCATGCTCCGCGCCGACCTGAACGTGCCGGTGCGCGACGGCAAGATCTCCGACCTCACCCGCCTCGAGCGCCTGTGCCCGACCATCCGCGAGCTGTCAGACAAGGGTGCGAAGGTGATCGTGTGCAGCCATTTCGACCGACCGAAGGGCAGGCGCGTGCCGGAGATGTCGCTTGCCCCGGTGGCCACCGCGCTGGCGGAGGTGCTGGGCCGCAAGGTACGTTTCGCCGAGGACTGCATCGGTATCCCCGCCGAACAGGCGATCGACGCGCTCCAGCCCGGTGACATCGCCGTGCTGGAGAACACCCGCTTCCACGCCGAGGAGGAAAAGAACGACCCCGGCTTTTCCGCCCAACTGGCGAAGCTCTGCGACATCTTCGTCAACGATGCCTTTTCCGCCGCCCACCGCGCCCATGCCAGCACCGAGGGCGTGGCCCATCTGCGCCCCGCCTATGCCGGACGGTTGATGCAGGCGGAGCTGGAGGCCCTGGGCGCGGCGCTGCTGCACCCCGAGCGCCCGGTGATGGCGATCGTTGGCGGCGCAAAGGTTTCCACCAAGCTCGACCTGCTGGGCAACCTGGTGGGCCGCGTGGATGTGCTGGTGATCGGCGGCGCCATGGCGAACACCTTCCTGGCCGCCCAAGGCACCGGCGTCGGCAAGTCGCTGCAGGAAGCCGAGATGCACGCGACCGCGCTGGAAATCGTGGCCAAGGCCCGGCAGACAGGCTGCGAGATCGTGCTGCCGGTCGATGCCGTGGTGGCCACCGAGTTCAAGCCGAACCCCGCCACGCAAACCGTCGCGGTCGCGAACGTTCCGGCCGATGCCATGATCCTCGATGTCGGCCCCGCCTCGGTCGCCGCCCTGGTCGCCCGGCTGGCGTCGGTCAAGACCGTGGTCTGGAACGGCCCGCTCGGCGCCTTCGAGACACCGCCCTTCGATGCCGCCACGGTGGCCCTGGCCCGCGCGGTCGCCGCTGCCACCCAGTCGGGCGCCCTGCGCAGCGTGGCCGGCGGCGGCGACACGGTCTCGGCCCTGCGCCATGCCGGGGTGGGCGAGCAGATGACCTACGTTTCCAGCGCCGGCGGGGCGTTCCTGGAGTGGATGGAAGGCAAGACCCTGCCCGGCGTGGCCGCCCTGGGCTGAAATAACGTTCGGGCCCGTTTACCAGGGATTCATCGCCGCCGCGGTAGTAACTCCGCATGATCTCGAACACATCCCTCTCCGCCTTCTCGGCCGCCGAACTGCGCCCCGTGCGCACCCCGCCGCCGTCGGAACGCCCGCCGGTGGACGCCACCGCCCAGGTGGAACGGGTGCGTTCGCAAAGCGAGTCGCGGCCCACCCAGCAACTCCTCAGCCCCGGCGCGGCCCCGCCCACGCCCATCCCTGGCCGGCCGATGCCACGCGGATCGCTGCTGGATCTTTCGGTCTGATGCCAACCGCCCGAAATGCCGACGCTGCCGGCATTTCGGGCGGCTGATATCGCGCGCCGGGTTGGCCGGCGGCAGCGCGCAAAAGAAGACTCATGCCGGCCGCCGACGCCCGGTTCTTCATCGGCCGACGTCACAGGCGGTTGGTGTGACCAGCGATGCCGGCGTGACCGAAAGTTGAGGCGCACGCATTGCCGCCGCGCGCATCCGGGATTGAATTCGCCGCTCCAGACGGGCACCTTGCGTCCCATGCCCGACTTCGAGCGCCGCACCCCTGAAGGCGACAACCGCGAACGCAACGTGTGCCGCGATTGCGGCCATGTGGCCTACGAAAACCCCAAGATCGTTGTCGGCTCCGTGGTCTCCCACCAAGGCCGCGTCCTGCTCTGCCGCCGCGCCATCGAGCCGCGACGGGACTACTGGACGCTGCCGGCCGGCTACATGGAACTCGGCGAAACCATCCAGGCCGGTGCCATCCGCGAGGCGCAGGAGGAGGCCGAGGCAGACATCGCGCTCGACGGCGTGTTGGCCGTGTATTCCATCAGCCGCATCGGCCAGGTGCAGATCATCTTCCGCGCCCGCTTCGCCGACCCGGCCGAGCCCCGCTTCGCCGCCGGGCCGGAAAGCCTGGAAGTCGGCCTGTTCGACTGGAACGACATCCCGTGGGACCGCATCGCCTTCCCGACCGTCCGCTGGGCGCTCGATGCCTGGCGGGAAAACACCGTGGGCCCGCTCGGCGCGCCAGCCGGCAACCCGCCAGAGGACCCAGCCGGCACCGCCCGCCCGGCGGGGATCTGATGGCCCGCGCCCTGCTCCTCCTGCTTGCAGTCCTTGTGGCCGTTCCCGCTTGGGCCGCCCCAGCCTGGGCCGATACGACGCCCACGCTGCTGCCAGGCGCCATGCCCTTGCTGAACCAGGGCCGCGGCAGCCCCCAGCGCTTCGTCCCCGCCCCGGTGCCCAACGCAAACCTGATTGCCCCACGCACCGCGCGCGAACCGAGCGCCATGCAGGTCTCGCCCGGGTTGACACGCACCAACACCGGGCGGGCGCCGGCCGGAGACGGCTACGCACCGGGCTCCGCCTATAATGGCGAACTCGAACGCCGCGGCCGCAGCGGCGGGGTCGGCTCCACCCTGGCACCCAGCCTCAATTTGCGCCTGCCGATGCAGGTCGACGTCGGCTCCCGCCGCCCCTGATCCGTCCCGCCTACCGCCCTGCGACGAAGCGCTCCAGCCAGTGGATCGTGTAGTCGCCCTTCTGGAAGGTCTTGTCCTCCAGGATGCGCGCATGCAGCGGCAATGTCGTTTTAACGCCCACCACCACGAACTCCGCCAGGCTGCGCCGCATGCGCGCGATCGCCTCCTCCCGCGTCGGCGCGTGCACGATCAGCTTGGCGATCATGCTGTCGTAGAACGGCGGCACCGAATACCCGGCATACAGCGCGGAATCCACGCGCACCCCAAGCCCGCCCGGCGGATGATACGCCGTCACCTTGCCCGGGCTCGCCGCGAAGGTCTCAGGATCCTCGGCGTTGATGCGGCATTCGATGGCATGCCCGCTGAAACTAACATCGGCCTGCCCATAGCCCAGCGCCTGCCCCGCTGCGATGCGTATCTGCTCGCGCACCAGGTCCACGCCGCAGACCATCTCGGTCACCGGATGCTCCACCTGCAGCCGCGTGTTCATCTCGATGAAGGCGAATTGCCCGTCCTGGTAAAGGAACTCCAGCGTGCCGGCGTTGCGGTAGCCCAGCTTCGAAAGCCCCGCCCGTATCGTCTCGCCAAGCTCGTCGCGCTGCGCCGGCGTGATCGCGGGCGACCCCGCCTCCTCCAGCAGCTTCTGGTGGCGCCGCTGGAGCGAGCAGTCGCGCTCGCCCAGATGCACCACGTTGCCGTGGCTGTCCGCCAGCACCTGCATCTCGATGTGGCGCGGCCGGTCGAGGTATTTCTCCATATACACCGCGTCGTTGCCGAACGCCGCCTTGGCTTCGGCGCGCGCCAGGCGCCACGCTTCCTCCAGCCCCTCCGCCGAGGTCGCCACCTTCATGCCGCGCCCGCCGCCGCCCGCCGCCGCCTTGATCAGCACCGGGTAGCCGATGCGCGCCGCCACCACCATCGCGTCGTCGAGGTCCACCACCTCCCCCGCGCTGCCCGGCACCAGCGGCACGCCGAGCGAGGCCATCGCGGTCTTGGCGGCAATCTTGTCGCCCATCATGCGGATATGCGCCGGCGACGGCCCGATGAAGGTCAGCCCATGCGCCTCCACCATCTCGGCGAAATCGGCATTCTCGGAGAGGAACCCATAGCCCGGATGGATCGCATCCGCCCCGGTGATCGTCGCCGCCGACAGGATGGCCGGAATCTTGAGGTAGCTGTCCCGCGCCGGCGGCGGCCCGATGCACACGCTCTCGTCGGCCAGGCGCACATGCATCGCCTCGGCATCCGCCGTGGAATGCACCGCCACGGTCGGGATGCCCAGCTCCCGGCAGGCGCGCTGGATGCGCAGCGCGATCTCGCCGCGGTTGGCGATCAGGATCTTGTTGAACAAGGCCCTACTCCACAACCAGCAGCGGCTGCCCGTATTCCACCGGCTGCGCGGTCTCGACCAGCACGCGCATCACCGTGCCGGCCTTCTGGGCACGGATCTGGTTGTAGGTCTTCATCGCCTCGATCAGCAGCAACGTCTGCCCGACGGCCACCGTCTGCCCGACCGTGACATACGGCGCGCTCCCAGGTTCGGCCGAGAGATAGGCAACCCCCACCATCGGGCTGAGCACCGCGCCGGGATGCTTGGCATCGTCGGAGACGGCCGCTGGCGCCGGCGCGATCGCCGCGGCCACGACCGCACCCGCCCCCCCCACCGAAGCGGCAACCGGCGCCTGCATCGGCGCCATCACCACGGCCGGCGTGCGCGCGAGGCGGATGCGCCCCTCCTTGTTCTCGACCTCGATCTCGGTGAGCCCGGTCTCGGCCAGGATCTCGGCAAGGGCGCGCACCGTCTTGGGGTCGAAGCTGTTGTGGCTCATGGCTGCTGCTCCAGGATGTCCGCAATGGCCTGCAGGGCCAGCGCGTAGCCGCCCACGCCCAGGCCGCAGATCACGCCGACCGCCGCCTTCGAGACGTAGGAGTGCTGGCGAAACTCCTCGCGGCGGTGGATGTTGGTGATGTGAACCTCAATCACCGGCAACTCGGTGGCCAACAGCGCGTCCATCAACGCGATCGAGGTGGTGGTGTAGCCAGCCGGGTTGATCACGATGCCGGCCGCCCGGCCGCGGCACTGATGCACCCAGGTGATCAGCTCGCCCTCGCCGTTGGTCTGGCGGAAGTCGATTGCCAGCCCCAGCCCCTCGGCCGCCTCGGCGCACAACGCCTCCACGTCATCGAGCGTGGCGCTGCCATACAAATGCGGCTGGCGCAGGCCGAGCATGTTCATGTTCGGACCGTTAAGCACTGCGATCAGCGGAAGGGTGGCCATGGGTCGGTCCCCTAGCACGCGGCGCCGTATGGCTTCAATGCACGCGCCGGGCAGGTGGCGGGCGCGGCGTTTCTTGTCGGCAGGCAGTGGCATGCCCATACTTCCCGCATGACCGACGCCAGCCAGGCCACCCTGCCGAGCTTCACCCTGCCGAGCTTCACCCTGAACGGCGAGCCCCGCCCGCTCGCGAGCGCCATGACGGTCGCTGACCTGCTGGCCACGCTGGGGCTGGACGGCCGCAAGGTCGCGGTCGAACGCAACGAGGCCATCGTGCCTCGCTCCACCTACGCCACCACCCGGCTCGAACCCGGCGACAGCCTCGAGATCGTGCATTTCATCGGAGGGGGCTGACCCATGGACCAGGCCATCACGAGCGACGCCGACGACCTCTGGACCGTCGCCGGCCGCAGCTTCCGCTCGCGCCTCGTCGTCGGCACCGGCAAGTACAAGGACCTGGAGGAAACCGCCGCCGCCATCGAGGCATCAGGTGCCGAAATGGTCACCGTCGCCGTTCGCCGGGTGAACCTGTCCGACCCCAAGGCCCCGATGCTGCAAGACTACGTCGACCCCAAGAAATACACCTACCTGCCCAACACCGCCGGCTGCCACACCGCCCGCGAAGCCGTCCGCACCCTGCGCCTGGCCCGCGAAGCCGGCGGCTGGAACCTCGTCAAGCTCGAAGTCCTCGGCCCCCCGCCCCACCTCTACCCCGACATGCCAGGCACCTTCGAAGCCGCCGAGGCGCTGATCAAGGACGGCTTCGAGGTCATGGTCTATTGCGCCGACGACCCGCTTGCCGCCCACCGCCTGGAAGCGATGGGCTGCGTCGCCATCATGCCGCTCGGCGCCCCGATCGGCTCCGGCCTGGGCATCCAGAACCCCGCCATGCTCTCCCTCATCATCGAGCAGTCCAAAGTCCCCGTCCTCGTCGACGCCGGCGTCGGCACCGCGAGCGACGCCGCCATCGGCATGGAACTCGGCTGCACCGCGGTCCTGCTCAACTCCGCCATCGCCCATGCCAGGAACCCGATCCTCATGGCCCGCGCCATGAAAGCCGCCGTCGAAGCCGGCCGCCTCGCCTGGCGCGCCGGCCGCATGCCCCGCCGCATGGGTGCCGATCCGTCGAGCCCGCTGGGGGGGCTGATTCGGTAGCAGCACAGCTTCATTGCATTCAAGACTCAATGACTGACAGCATCTTCCGAATAGCAATCAGATCCCGACACGCCTACCCTCCCGGCGAAGTCGGGGGAATCAAGATGAAGCACACACGCGCGTATGCTGCACGCTTGGCCATCGCTCTAGCCACCGCTTTGGCCGCCGCCCAACCTGCCTCAGCCAACGACTTGTTGGAACACGGCCGCTATCTGGGCGAGGTCGTCGCGGCCTGCGGCGCCTGCCACCATACCTTCGGCCCAGGCATGCAGCCCGTGCAGGGCATGGCCCTCGCAGGAGGGCGCGTTTTCGAGGAGCGAGGCTTCCGCGCGGTCGCCTCGAACATCACGCAAGACCGCGAAACCGGCATTGGCGGCTGGACCGACGCACAGATCGCCGCTGCGATCCGCGACGGGCACCGACCAGACGGCTCGGCGATTGGCCCCCCCATGCCCGTCGAGAGCTATCGCGGGGTCTCCGATCGCGACCTCGCCGCCATTGTGGCGTGGCTGCGCACCGTGCCCCCGGTCCGTCATGCCGTCGCGGAGCGCTCCCGCTATCCCTTCGCCCTCACACCGCACGGGCCGCCCGTGGCCACCGTGCCGGACCCACCGGCAGACGACCCCGTGGCCCGCGGGCGCTACATCGCGATCAACCTTGCGCACTGCATGGATTGCCACTCCGCCCAACTGTCGGAAGGGCGCACCGACCCGAACGGCCGTGGCGCCCGCGGCCTCGTCCTGGAGGGCCCCTGGGGCGCCGTCCAGGCGCCAAACATCAGCACCCATCCCACCGAGGGGATCGGGCGTTGGACGGACGAGCAGATCCTCGGCGCGATTACCCGTGGCGTCTCCGCGAATGGCCGGCGCCTCGCCGCACCCATGGGCGGGCGCGCTCCGGTCTGGGCCAGGATGGACCCCGCCGACCTGAAGGCCATCGTGGCCTATCTGCGCTCGCTGCCGCCGCAGGACCGATAAGGTAACGGCTTCGGCGTTAACCCAAACCTACCCCCGCTCCAGCAGCTCCTCCAACACCACCGGGCACTCGCGCGGCACCACCCCCGGCCCCACCCCGTCCATCACCCCCGGCATCGCCTCCAGCGCATCGGCATAGAGCCCCGCCACATCCAGCTTCTGCCGCATCGACGGCACGAACCGCCGGCGCGCCTGCGCCAGGAAACCACGCGCGTCAGCCAGCCAGTTCTCCACGTCCCGGCTCTCCGGCCATGCTTCCGCCTTCAGCCGGTGCAGCAATGCCTGGAACAGCAGCGACTCCACCGCGTGCAACTCGCTGCGCCCCACGCTCTCGATCTCCTCGGCGATGTTCTCCCAGTCAAGCTCAGCCTCGTTGACCAACTCTCCGGCCGCACGCCGCCGCAGCAACAAGGATTGCCGCTCGCTCCATCGCAGGACATCGGTGTCATAATCGCTCATCGGTGCGCCTCCCGGCTCCGCACCGCCAGAATCCGCCCTCCGCCCCGCCCTGTCGAGGAAATCCTGCTCAGGTCCGCCCCCCCTTCAACCCCGCCACCTCCCGCTTCAGCGCCCGAACCTCCTCGAACCGCGCCGTCACGTCGCGCATCACCGCGCACACCCCCTCCATCCGCCCATCCGCCCCCTTGAACGCCACGATGGTGAACTCCACCGAAATGCGCCCCCCATCCTTGCGCACCGCCGGCACGCTCAGCAGGTCCCCCGCCCCATAGCGCGACTCCCCAGTCGCCATGGTCCCGCGAAACCCCTCCCAGTGCCGTGCCCGCAGCCCCTCGGGGATGATGATATCGAGCGACTGCCCCACCGCCTCGCCCGCGCTGAACCCGAACATCCGCTCCGCCCCGCCGGCCCACACCACGATGCGCCCCTCCGCATCCGCATGAACCACAGCGTCAGGCATGGCGTCCAAAAGACGCGCGGCAAAATCGGACGGCATCGGCATGGCGAACCTCCCAGGCATCCGCCCAGGAAACGCCGCCCCCCAAAACCCGCCCCATCACAACCACTTGCCCCAATGAAAGGGGCCTGGGGCGAAGCCCCAGCGGGTCCTCCGTGGCGCAGCTTCGCGCCGCGACGGCAGCGCCCTGCTCCACCCATCCCTCAAACCAACTCCGAAGGCACCACCCCCAGCTCCGCCAGGAACGGTGCGGCATGGTCGATCCGCCCCGTCATCGCCTTCGGGTCCCGCGTCACGATCTGGTAAACCGCCTCGGCGATGTTCTCGATTGGCGAAACCCGGTGCTTCGTGGCCTCGTTGATCAGCCCATGCACCGCCACCCCCGGCGTCGCCACCAGCCCCGGCGAGATCGCATTCACCGAGATGTTGTCGGCATAGACCTCGGCCGCCAGCCCGGTCGAGAACCGCTCCAGCGCCGCCTTGCACATCCCGTACACCGTGCCCCCCGGCCGCGCCCCCTCATACGGCCGCACCGGATGGATCGCCGCCCCGGACGACAGCGTCACGATCGCGCCGGCCTTCTTCGCCCGCATCGACGGCAGCACCAACTGCGACAGATGCAGCGCCGCCCAAACCTGAACCTCCATCATCAGGTCGAACCGCTTGGTCGGAAACGTCTCGATCGGAATGAAGAACGTCACCGCCGCGTTGTTCACCAGGATATCCACCGGCCCATAGGCCCGCAGCGTCTCCTCGATCAGCCGCTCGCGGTCCGCTTCCTGCGCCAGGTCCGCCTTCACCGCGCTCGCCTCGCCACCGGCCGCCCGAATGCGCGCCACGGTGTCGTTCACGGTGCCCGGCAGCCGGCTCTCCGCCTGGTCCGTCGTCCGCGCGGTGCACACCACCCGCGCGCCCTCCATCGCCAGGCGGACGGCAACGGCCTCGCCAATGCCGCGGCTGGCGCCGGTGACCAGCGCCACCTTGCCCTTGAGGGTGCCGTTGAGGTTGACCGCAGCAGCCATGAGCAAAGTCCTTCCCGTCGTTTCCCACCGAAACCGTAGAGACTGGTCGCCACCCTGGCAAACCCGCCCGGACAAACGCGCAACGCCCCAGGATAGAGGGAACGCCCCCCACGGCCGGGCGTTAGTCCGCAAGACCCAAGTGCCAGCCATTCCCGAGGAACGCATGCTGATCCAGCAACTCAACCCACCCCTGCCGATGACAACCCCGCACGGCCCCGGCCTTGCCCATTTCCTGCTCGACTACGGACCCGAATCGCACCTCATGTGGGTGGTGTTCCTCGACGAGAACGGAGCGTGCTGGACGGTGCCCAATCCGGAAATCCGGCTGGCCGCGAACTGGAGCCTTGGCCGGCGCCCGAAAAAGATCCCACCCCCCGCACTGGCCGCCATCCGCTGAGCTCACGGCCCCGTCAGGTCCAGGGCCGCCGCCTCCGCCTTCTCCAGCGCCGAGTTCAACTCGGCGCCAAGCAGAACCACGTAGGCCGAAACCCAGAACCACAGCATCACGGCGGCAACCGCGGCCAGCGGGCCATACACCGCGTCGAAACCGGCCAGCTCGGTGGCGTACAGGGTGAACAGGTAGCTCGACACCAGCCACAGCATGGTGGCCGCCAGCACGCCCGGCAAAACGCGGCGGCGGTGGCCCCGCAGGCGGGAAGGCCCGGCCGCGTACAGGAAAGCGAGCGACACGAACACGAACAGCACCAGCACCAGAACGCTGCCCCAGTGCACCAGCTCGGCAGTGCCGGTCGGCAGGGCGAGCACGTTGATCAGGTGCGGCAGGGCAACGAGCACGCCCACGGTCACAATGGCGCCGATGATGGAGGCCGCCGTCATCGCCAGGCCCACAACCTGGAACCCCACGATGCTGCGCCGCTCATCCTCGTCGTACGCCAGGTTCAGGGCCGCGATCATCGACTTGGTGCCGGTGGAGGCAGACCACAGCGCGATGGCGGCCGACAGGCCGAGGCTCCACCCAAGCGTGGCGCGCGGGCGGCCGACAAGGTCCTGCACCTGCCGGGCGATCAACGAATAGGCGTCGGGCGGCAGCAGGCCCTCGATCAGTTCAAGCTGGGCGGCAACGCTATGGGGGTCGAAGGCGAGGCCATAGAGCGACACCAGCATCGACAACGCCGGAAACAGCGCCAGCGTCGCATAGAAGGCGCAGCCGGCCGCCACCAACCCGGTCCGGTGGCTCTGGATTCGCCAGAACGTGCGTACCAACGCACCCCATCGCCCGCCGAGGCGCGGCGCCTCCTGTTCGTCCGCCTGGAAAACGTTGTCGGCCAATATGTTGTCCACCCGGAGATGTCCGCCGCCACCCACCACATGCGGCCCCGCGGCGCCAGGGCAAATTGCCGCGAGGGTGGCGCGAAAAAATCACTTGCGCCGGGGGGGTGGGGGTCCTATTTGCCCCCTCACGCAGCAACGCACGTGCCTCTGGCCCGCCTTGTTCAACGCTACCGCCCGGCCCAGCCGGTCGGCCCGTGGTGAACTCCCTAGGGTTACGTAACGACGTCAAGCGTTCTGGCACTTCGGGTCCCGACGCAGGGGGTTTCCTGCGCACGGGCCAATCCGTCTGGTCGCTGGTTCGTTCGACCGTTTCGCAACTTTCGTCCGTCGCCTGGATAGGCGGACGACAATGGGGGGTACCGCGCGATGAACACAAAAATCGCCCGATTCCTTGCTGACCATCAGCCGGCAACGCCGTGCCTGGTGCTGGATATCGACCGCGTGGAAACGAACTTCCGCGCCATACGCCACGCCTTGCCGCTCGCGCAGATCTACTACGCCGTGAAGGCCAATCCCGCGCCGCAGATCCTCGACCGCCTCGTCAAGCTCGGCAGCCGCTTCGACGCCGCCGGCATCGAGGAGGTCGAAGCCTGCCTCGCCGCCGGTGCGCGGCCGCAGGCCATCAGCTTCGGCAACACAGTCAAGAAGGTCAGCGCCATCCAGCGCGCCCACAAGGCCGGTGTCGCCATGTTCGCCTTCGATTCCGACGAGGAACTCGAAAAGCTTGCCGCCCACGCCCCCGGCAGCCGCGTCTATTGCCGCATCCTTGTCGAGAACGAAGGGGCCGACTGGCCGCTGTCGCGCAAGTTCGGCACCACCCTCGCGCACGCCCGCGCGCTGATGGTCCGCGCCGGCGAACTCGGCCTCGACCCCTTCGGCCTGTCCTTCCACGTCGGCAGCCAGCAAACCACCACCAGCAGCTACGAAGCGGCGATCGCCCAGGTGGCCATGCTGTTCACCGACCTGCGCGACGCCGGCGTCAACCTGCGCATGGTCAACCTCGGCGGCGGCTTTCCCATCCGCTACCGCGACGAAGTGCCCGGCATCGACGCCTTCGCCAACGCCATCATGGGCGCCATGGTCGAGCATTTCGGCAACGCCCTGCCCGACATCCTGATCGAACCCGGCCGCTCCGTCGTCGGCGATGCCGGCGTCGTCGCCGCCGAAGTCGTCCTCGTCGCCCGCAAAGGCAACGACCCCACCCGCTGGGTCTACCTCGACATCGGCCGCTTCGGCGGCCTCGCCGAAACCGAAGGCGAAGCCATCAAATACCGCATCGCCACCCCGCACGACGGCACCGAGCAGGGCCCCGTCGCCATCGCCGGCCCCACCTGCGACGGTGCCGATATCCTTTACGAGAAATCCAACTACCGCCTGCCCCTGGCCCTGCGCAGCGGCGACCGCGTCGAACTGCTCAGCACCGGCGCCTACGTCACCACCTACGCCAGCCAACGCTTCAACGGCTTCGCGCCGCTTGCGGAGCACTATATCTGAAGCAAGCAAGCGGTTCTTTTTTGTAAAAAAGAACCAAAAAACTTTTATTCCTTTGCCCCGGTCTTTCCGCGGAAAACCCGGGGCAAAGGGATAGAAGTCTTTTTGCTTCCTTTTCTTCAGAAAAAGAAGACCTTGCCTTCCTTCCCGCACTCCGCCCCGGGGGCAGGCCATCTGCCCCATTACGTACGTAGCCGGAACCCCCTTGCATCCATACTAACGCATAGTTATTATATTTCCCATGAGCGATATCCCAGCAACCCGGCCCCGCCTGCCGCCCGCCGCAATGGCGGCTGGGAGAGCTGCGTCCATTGCCATGCTGCTGGAATTCCTGCTGCTGCACCTCCTCGCGGTCCTGCACGGCCGCCGGCCCCGCGCCTGGCGCAACCGCCATGCCCTCCCCTCGCTGCCGAGCCCGTATGCGCTCGCCCTCCTCGCCACATCTCCGCTGTCGGACACCATCCGCCCCGCGCCCGACCTGCGTCCGCGCCTTGCCACCGACGGCACGCACTTGGCCTGCGAGCACCCGCTCCTCTGGGTCATCGGCCCCGGCCCCAACCGCGGCATGCGCCGACGCCCGCGCAGACTCCCCCTCGCCCCCACCGAGGCCGCCCGCGCCCCGCCCGCCACATTTTTCACAGCCCAATGACAACCCTGCGTCCTCATGCCCATTTTATTACGTTATCATAACAATTAACCCACCCCCGCAATTCCCCCCTCGCCGCCGCCACGCTACACTCGCCACCCCTGCGACGAGGAGCCCACGCCATGAACGACGCCACCACTCCCGTGCAACCAAAAGGCAAGGGCCTCGCCGCCTCCCCCGGCGCGCTGGCCGGCCTCAAGGTCATCGACCTCACCCGCGTGCTCGGCGGCCCCTACTGCACCATGATCCTGTCCGACCACGGTGCCGACGTCATCAAGATCGAGCCCCCCCAAGGCGACGAAGTCCGCGACTGGGGACCTCCCTTTCTGGGTGATGACGCCAGCTACTTCATCGGCATCAACCGCAACAAACGCTCCATCGCCCTCGACATCAGCAAGCCGGGCGGAAAAGCCATCCTGCTGAAAATGCTGGAAACCGCCGACATCCTGGTCGAAAACTTCAAGCCCGGCGGCATGGAGAAATGGGGCCTCGGCTACGAAAAGGACCTGGAGCCCAAATTCCCCCGCCTCATCCACTGCCGCGTCTCCGGCTTCGGCGCGAACGGCCCCCTCGGCGGCCTGCCCGGCTACGACGCCATCCTCCAGGCCATGACCGGCCTGATGTCCATCAACGGCGACCCCACCACCGGCCCGATGCGCATGGGCACCCCCATCGTCGACCTCGCCACCGGCCTCTACTCGGTCATCGCGATCAGCATGGCCCTCTACGAACGCACCGTCTCCGGCCGTGGCCAGTACCTGGACATGACCCTGCACGATTGCGGCATGGCCCTGCTGCACCCGCAAGCGGCCAACTTCTTCCTCAACAACAAGCGCCCCGCCCCACTCGGCAACCCCCACCCCAACCTCGCACCCTACGAAAAATACAGAACGAAAACCTGCGAAATCTTCATCGCCTCCGGCAACGACGGCCAGTTCCGAAAAATGTGCGAAGCCCTCGGCCGCCCCGAAATGGCCACCGACCCCCGCTTCATCAAGAACGCCGACCGCCTCGCCAACCGCCCCGCCATGATCGAACTGTTCCAGCAAGCCCTCGCGGACGAGAACGGCCAAGAACTCTGCCTGCGCCTGCTCAACATGGGCCTGCCCGCCGGCCCGGTGATGCATGTCGACGAATCAATGGCCGCCGCCCACACCGAAGCCCGCCAGATGGTCACCGAACTCGACGGCTACACCGGCCTCGGCACGCCCATCAAGATGTCCCGCACCCCCGGCGGCACCCGCGCCAAACCGCCCACCTTCGGCCAGCACGGCGAAGAAGTCCTCGCCCAGTTCGGCTATTCGGAACAGGACATCGAACAACTCAAGGCCAACGGAATCCTCCACACGACGCGAAAAAGGTAGAAAGGAAGAAGTTCTTTTTTGCAAAAAAGAACCAAAAAACTTTCACCCATTTGCGCCGCAGCTGATCAACAAAGCACAGCGCAAATGGGTAAAGTCTTTTTGCTTCTTTTTCTTCAGAAAAAGAAGACTTTTTTGCTTCACCCCAACGAAGCACAAGCCCCCACCAGCCACGCCCGTTCCGCCCCCTCCAACCCTGGCCCAACGATCGCCTCCACCTGCCGGTGATACGAGTCGATCCACTCCACCTCCGCCTTCGTCAGCAGCGACGCATCGATCAGCCGCCGGTCGAACGGCGCCCAGGTCAGCGTCTCGAACCGCAGGAACGGCTTGGACGCCTGCGGGAACTCCGCCTCCACCGCGAGAATGAGATTCTCCAGCCGGATGCCGTAGCCTCCCGGCAGGTAGAACCCAGGCTCGTTCGAAAGGATCATCCCCGCCTCGATCGCAATCGCCCGCGCCGCCCGCGAGATGCTCACCGGCCCTTCATGGACCGACAGGTAGCTTCCAACCCCGTGCCCGGTGCCATGGTCGTAATCGAGCCCAACCTGCCACAAAGCGGCTCGCGCGAAGGCATCGATATGCGGCCCGCACACCCCCTTGGGGAACGATAGCGTCGCCAGCGCGATGTGCCCTTTCAGCACCCGCGTCCACCGTGCCTTGATCTCGTCCGGCGGCGCCCCCGGCCCGGTCCACACCGTGCGCGTGATGTCCGTCGTCCCGTCCGAATACTGCGCCCCGCTGTCGATCAGGTACAACTCGTCGGCCGCGATCGCCCGGTCGGTCTCCTTCGACACGCGATAATGAATGATCGCCCCGTTTGGCCCGGAGCCGGAAATCGCCGGAAAACTCTCGCCCCGGAACATCGAAACCTCGCTGCGCAATGCGATCAGCTTCGCCGCCGCCGACATCTCCGTCTCCCGCCCCGCCGCACTTTCCATCCAGCGCAGGAACCGGCACACCGCCACCGCATCGCGATGATGCGCGTCGCGCGCGCCCTGCCGCTCCACCTCGTTCTTGCGCGCCTTGGGCAAAATGCAGGGGTCCATCCCCGCCACCACCTCCGCCCCTGCCGTCCGCAGCGTCTGGGCGAACCAGGCCGGCGAACCGCCGGCATCCACCCGCACCCGGCGGCCCTTCAACCGCGCCAGCGCCCCCGGCAACGCCGCCCGCGGCTGCACCGACACCGCATTGCCGATCCACGCCCGCGTCTCCTCCGGCACCTTCTCCGGCGCCATGAACAACTCGCAACCGGCATCGGCATGGATCAGCAGGAACCCAAGCGCGAACGGCGTGAACGGCACGTCGTCGCCGCGGATGTTCAGCAGCCAGGCGATCGAGGCCGGATCGGTCACCACCGCCGCATCCTGCTTATCCGCCACCAAGGCAGCCGCCACCTGCTCGCGCTTCTTCGCGGAGTCCACGCCGGCAAACGCAATCGGATGCGGCAGTGCGGCGGCCATTGGCGCGGCCGGCTGGCCCGCCCATACTGCGTCGATCGGATTGGCGTCGACGGCCACCAGCGTCGCCTTCTCCGCGAAGCGCGCCACCGCCTCCTCGCTGAACAGCAGCGGGTCGTACCCGATGCGCGCGCCGGCGGGCGCGGCCTGCGCCAGCCATTCGGCGGGCGGCTCGTCGGTGATATGCCGGCGCTGCCACAGCGCCGGATCGGTCTGCTCGGCAAGCTGCAGCACATAGCGCCCATCGGTGAACGCCACGGCCGTGTCAGCCAGCACGATCGCCAGCCCGGCGCTGCCGGAGAAGCCGGTAAGCCAGCGCAGCCGGTCGGCGCGGGCCGGAACATATTCGCCCAGGTGCTCGTCGGCGCGCGGAATCAGAAAGCCGTCCAGCCCCTGGCGGGCAAGTTCGGCGCGCAGGGCTGCCAGTCGGTCGGCGAGGGGCATGTCGGACATCGAAGGAGACCTCACGGCAGGATTACATTTATTGCATAGCTCGTTAACTCATCATGCGTTCAGCGCAATGCTGCATCTGCGAAGGAGAAAGTTCTACCAACGCAGCGACGTAGCTATATCGCCGTCACGCAATGATCGCGTGGCCGATGGCGAGAATGCCAAACGCCCGCCACGATCACCATCCCCCGAGGACTATCCCCATGACCGCCCATGTCAGCAAGGAACAGCTGGGCCTGATGCTGCCCGGCACGATGTCGCACTATTTCCAGGACAAGCCGGAATACCTGGAGGCCCCGCGCCCCGGCCTGTTCGCCCGGGTGTTCGCCGCCCTCTCTGAGCGGGTCGGCCGCCAGGACCGGATCCAAGAGGTCGCCGCCCTGTCCGACGCGCAGCTTGCCGATATCGGCATCAGCCGCGCCGAAGTGCCGATGATCTTCTCAAGCGATTTCGCCGCGCGGCGCGAACAGGACCGGACCGTGGCGATGCTGCAGGCCGGGCGTATCGCCGGCTTCTGACAACCGCTTCGCGGCGTCGCCCCCCCAACGCGCCGCGGACGACCGGCTCGCCCGCTCCCCCAGCAGGCGGGCCGGTCATTTTCTCTTGCGAAGCACCAGCGTCGCCCAGCCCAGGCTGGCGGCATCGCCCATCCCGCCGCGTTCCGCCAACACCCGCTCCAACACCAGCCCCTGCGCCCGATGCGCCTGCAAAACCCAGCGCGCCTGGGTCGTCAGCAGCCCGGCCAGGATTGCCGTGCCGCCAGGCGCCAGGGCGCAGGCGAGATGGCGGGCCATCTGGGTAAGCGGGCGGGCCAGGATATTGGCAAACACCAGGTCATACGGCGCGTGGCGGGTCAGGACCGGCGAGGTCCAGCCGTCCGCCCGCACCGCACGCAGCCGGCCGGACAGCTGGTTGCGCGTGGCGTTCTCGCGCGCCACCCGCACCGACCAGGGGTCGATGTCGGTGGCCAGCACGCGCCGGTGCAGCAGCTTCGCAGCCGCCATCGCCAGGATGCCGGAGCCGGTGCCAAGATCGAGAATGCGCTCCGGCCGCCGATGCGCGACCAGTTCCAGCGCGCGCAGGCAGCCCCGCGTCGAGCCATGCTCGCCGGAACCAAAGGCAATGCCGGCATCGAGCACCACGGCAATCCGCCCCGGCGTCGGCGCATCCGACAGGTGCGTGCCGCGCACGGCAAAACGCCGGCCGACCAACTGCTCCGGAAACGCCTCCAGCGTGCGGGCCAGCCATCCCTCGGTCTCGGTGCGCTCCCGCGTCGCTTCAGCATTGGTGCCGGTCAATGCAGCCGCCAAGGTAAGTGCCGCGACCAGCTCGGCGTCGCCGACGCCGCGGTCCTTCACGCCTTCCAACGTCCACAGCCCGGTGTCCTCGTCGAGAAAGAAGCCGACCGTGCCGCAGGCCACCGCCAAGGCAGCCTCGTAAGCCTCCAGCGCGTCCTCCGGGACGGTGACGGAAACAGTCTCAAGCTCGGTGGCGTGGCGGGGGGGCTTCATGGGACGTCCAAGCAGAGGAAAGAAAGATTCTTCTTTTTTCTGAAGAAAAAAGAAGCAAAAAAGACTTCATTCATTTGCCAGGCCGACCGCAGCGATTGACCATCCTGCACGGTGGTCGTGACTGCAAAGGAAGGAAAGTTTTGTGGTTCTTTTTTTCAAAAAAGAACATGCTTGCTTCAAGCCTTCTCCACAAACCGATCCAGCACCCGCTTGTCCCCAGCATTGTCAAACGCGATGTCGAGCTTGTCGTCCTCGGCGCGGGTCACGGTGCCCATGCCGAACTTCTGGTGAAAGACCCGGGCGCCGACTGGAATCTGGTCGGCGCGCTCGGGCCGGGCCGGCTTCTCCCATACGTCATGCACCCGTGGGCGGCGGGCGGTGAGGGGAAAGGCGGAGGAGAACACCGGCGTGGCCGTCAGGCGCCGCTCACGCTCCATCGCCGCCGAGCCGGTGCGCTTGACGTGTTCCTCCGGCAGTTCGTCGAGGAAGCGGCTGGGGATGGAGCTTTGCCAGTTGGCATAGAGCCGGCGGTTGGCGGCATGGCTGACGATGGCGCGGCGCCGGGCGCGGGTAAGGCCGACATAGGCCAGGCGGCGCTCCTCCTCCAGGCCCTTGGCGCCCGATTCGTCCATGGTGCGCTGGCTGGGGAACAGGCCCTCCTCCCAGCCCGGCAGGAACACGGTGTCGAACTCCAGCCCCTTGGCGGCGTGCAGCGTCATGAGGCTGACGCGGTCGGATTCGGTGCTCTGCTCGTTCTCCATCACCAGGGAGACATGGTCGAGGAAGCCGGCCAACGTCTCGAAATCGGCCAGCGCGCGGACGAATTCCTTGAGGTTCTCCAGCCGCCCCGGCGCCTCGGGCGATTTGTCCAGCCGCCACCTCTCGGTGTAGCCGCTTTCGTCCAGCATGACCTGGAGCACGAGCACATGGCCGTCGCGCTGGATGCCCTGGCGCCAGCGGTCGAAGCCGGCCAGCAACTCGCGCAGCGACGACCCCAGCTTCCCCTTTAGCACGCCCTCTGCCACCAATGCGTCGGTGGCGGCATAGAGCGGCATCTGGCGGTCACGGGCGGCTTCGTGGATTTGGCGTAATGCCGTCGCGCCGACGCCGCGGCGGGGCACGTTCACGATGCGCTCGAAGGCCAGGTCGTCGGCCGGCTGGTGCAGCAGGCGGGCATAGGCGATGGCGTCGCGGATTTCCTGCCGCTCATAGAAGCGCAGGCCGCCGATGACGCGGTAAGGCAGGCCGAGCGTGATCAGCCGTTCCTCGACCGCGCGGGTCTGCGCGCCGGTGCGGAACAGCACGGCCATCTCGGCCAGCGAGTCGCCGGAACGGCGCAGGCTCTCGATGCGGTCGCCAACCATGCGGGCCTCCTCGTCGGAGTCCCACAGCCCGACCACCTCGACCTTCTCGCCGGTGGCATCGTTCTGGCCGCTGCGCAGGGTCTTGCCGAGCCGGGTCTCGTTGTGCGCGATCAGCACCGAGGCGGCGCCGAGGATCTGCTCGGTGGAACGGTAGTTGCGCTCCAGCCGCACCACGCGCGCGCCGGGGAAGTCGCGCTCGAAGCGCAGGATGTTCTCGATTTCGGCGCCGCGCCAGGAATAGATCGACTGGTCCTCGTCGCCAACGCAGCAGATGTTGTGGTTTCCCTGGGCCAGCAGCCGCAGCCAGAGATACTGGACCACGTTGGTGTCCTGGTACTCGTCGACCAGGATGTAGCGGAAGCGGCGGTGGTAGTCGGCCAGCACGTCCGGGTGGTCGCGCAGGATCTCGGTCATGTGCATCAGCAGATCGCCGAAATCAGCGGTGTTGAGCGCGCGCAGCCGGGCCTGGTAGTCGGCGTAGAGCCGCCGTGCGGCACCACCGGCGAAGTCGGTGTCCTCGGCGGCGGTGAGGCGGGCGGGCGGCAGGCCCTTGTCCTTCCAGCGCTGGATGATGCCCATCAAGGCCGGTGGCGCCCAGCGCTTCGTGTCGACGCGGGCGGCCTCCATCACCTGCTTCAGCAGGCGGAGCTGGTCGTCGGTATCGAGGATGTTGAAGCTGCTGGTCAGGCCGACGAGCTCGGCATGGCGGCGCAGCATGCGGGCGCACAGCGCGTGGAAGGTGCCGAGCCACAGCCATACCGCCGGGCCGCCTACCATCGCCGTCACGCGCTCGCGCATCTCGCGGGCGGCGCGGTTGGTGAAGGTCACGGCCAGCACCTGGCTGGGGAAGGCGCGGCGGGACAGCAGGATGTGGGCGAAGCGGGTGGTGAGCACGCGCGTTTTGCCGGTGCCGGCGCCGGCCAGCACCAGCACGGGGCCGTCGAGCGCCTCGACGGCCTCGCGCTGCTCGGGATTCAGGCGGGAGAGATAGTCGGTCATGCGGGCGATATAGAACGATTGGCGAACGCGGTGAAATCCCCCTGCGCAAAAGGGCGCGGCGGGGGTAATCGGCATGGGTGATGCCGTTCGCCCCCTTCGTGGCCTTCCTGTCCGCCTCAGCACGCCATGGCGGGGCGCTGCTGGCTGTGGGTGTGTTCGGCGGGCTGCTGATCCCGAAGCTGGCCGATGCGATGCATGGCTTGATCGCGCCGAACGTGGTGGCGCTGATGACGCTGGTGCTGCTGCGGGTGGATGTGGGCGGGGCGGTGCTGCACCTGCGGCGCCCGGTGCGGCTGGCGGCGATCGTGGGGTTTCATGCGCTGGTGGCGCCGGTGCTGGTGTGGGCGGCGATCCAGCCGCTGGCGCTCGACCCCGGCATCGCGGGCGCGCTGGTGATCTTCGCCACCGGCTGTGCAGCGACCTCGTCCGCCGCCTTCGCGCGGCTGGTGGGACTCGACCCGGAGCTGACGCTGTTGGCGACGGTGGCGACCACTCTGCTGGTGCCGCTGACCGCGCCGCCGATGGTGCATGCGCTGATCGGCATCGACCTCGCGCTGTCGCTGCCGGCGTTCATGGCGCGGCTGGGGCTGGTGGTGGGGGTGCCGCTTGCCTTGTCGCTGCTGATCCGGCGCTGGGCCGGCGAGGTGCGCCTGGCGCCGTTGGGGCCAGCGATCGACGGGGCGATCGTGTGGATCGTGGTGCTGTATGGCTTCGGCGTGATGAAGGGCCTGGCGGCGCGGCTGCTGGACGACCCGTGGTGGGTGGCGCAGGCCGCCCTGGCGGCGTTCGTGGTGAACTTCGCGCTGAACCTGGCAACCACGCTGGCCTTCTCCGGCTGGGGCTGGCGGCTGGCGGCTTCTGCGGGGCTGATGGGCGGCAACCGGAACATGGCGCTCTACCTGGCCATCCTGCCGGCGGCGGCCGATCCGCGCGTCGGGCTGTTCTTCGCGCTGTGCCAGTTCCCGCTGTTCCTCAGCCCGTTCCTGTTGCGGCCTATCTATGCGGCGGCGCGGCGGTTGGGAAATTAGAAGGCACGGCCAGGGCTTTGCCCTCGACCCACCAACCGCCGAGGCCTTCGGAAACGCATCCATTAGAAAGGGTTGAGGTCCAGGGGTTCGGCCCCTGGCGGGTCTGGGCGGAGCCCAGCCTTGCTGGCCTTCGCGCCTATGGGGGGGGGTCGTGGCCTTGCATACCTACCCAGCCGCGGTCGGCCTGACGCCCAGGATGTGGGCAATGGCGTAGGTCAGGTCGGGGCGGTTCAGGGTGTAGAAGTGGAACTCGTCGATGCCGTTGGCCTGCAGCGTGCACACCTGCTCGGCGGCGACGTGGGCGGCGATCATGCGGCGGGTTTCCATGTCGTCCTCCACGCCCTCGAAGAAGCGGCCGAGCCAGGACGGCACCTGCACGCCGCTGGTCTGGGAGAATTTCACGATCTGGGTGTAGTTCGACACCGGCATGATGCCCGGCACGATCGGCGCGGTGATGCCCGCGGCGAGTGCCAGATCGAGGAAGCGCAGGAAGGTCGTGTTGTCGAAGAAGTAGTTGGTGATCGCCCGCGTGGCGCCGGCGTCGAGCTTGCGCTTCAGGTTGTCGAGGTCGGCGAGCGGGCTGGTGGCGGTGGGGTGGATCTCCGGATAGGCGGCGACCGAGATCTCGAAGTCGGCGACCTTCTTCAGCCCGGCGACCAGGTCGGCGGCATAGGCGTAGCCGTCGGGATGGGGCTCGTAGGCGGCGCCGCCGGGCACGTCGCCGCGGAGCGCCACGATGTGGCGGATGCCGGCGTCCCAGTATTGCCGGGCCACGTGATCCACCTCGCCGCGGCTGGCGCCGACGCAGGTGAGGTGGGCGGCGGGGGTGAGGGTGGTTTCCTCGACGATGCGCGCCACGGTGGCATGGGTGCGCGCCTGGGTGCTGCCGCCGGCGCCGTAGGTAACGGAAACGAAGCGCGGCGCCAGCGGCTCCAGCCGGCGGATGCAGGCCCAGAGTTGCTGTTCCAGCGCCTCGGTGCGCGGCGGGAAGAACTCGAAGGAGAGTTGCGGCGCCGGCAGGTCGTTGCTCAGAACCGGCATCCCGGCGAAGCGGGGGCCGGTGAGCCAACGGGCGAGCGGCGAGGCGCCCGATACCGAGGCGCCCGATACTGCATTATGGGGAACCGGCTGGCGCAGGGAGGTCATCGGGGGCTCCTGTCGGAAGACATAAAGATATTTATATGTCTTTGCCTGTCCACCGCAAGCGTGGCGTGGCGCGGCAGCACACAGCCGGAGCAAATGCGGCCGAGCATGCAACCAACGCGGCGCGGCGCTTCCTCCTGGGCGGGAGCGGGGGTATGAACGGACCTGGACCCATGTCGAGGATCGCGATGCGCGCGCCCATCCGCTTCCGCCTGTTCGCCAAGCCCCCTGCCCTGGTGCTCGCCCTGTTGATGGCGGCCGCGTCGCTGTCCGGCTGCGCGAGCAGGCCCGATGCCTCCGACCCCGATGCGGTGGCCGACTACAACACGGCGAACGACCCGCTGGAGCCCACCAACCGCGTGATCTACGAGATCAACGACGGCATCGACGTGGTCATCTTGCGCCCGCTCGCGCTGGCCTGGCGCAACGTGGTGCCGCAGCCGGCGCGCACGGGGGTGCGCAATGTGCTCGACAACCTGGCGAGCCCCGTGGTGCTGGCCAACGACATGATGCAGGGCAAGCCCAAGCGTGCCGGCGACACGTTCATGCGCCTGATCATCAACTCGACCCTTGGCGTTGCCGGGCTGTTCGACGTGGCGACCGGGCTCGGTTATCCGCGCCATGGCGCGGATTTCGGGATGACGCTGGCGGTGTGGGGCGTGGGCGAGGGACCCTATGTGTTTTTGCCGGTGTTCGGCCCGTCGAACCCGCGCGATGCGGTCGGTCGGGCGGCGGACATCGCCATGGATCCGTTCATGTGGATCGGCCAGGGGGCCACGGTGGATGCGCTGGGCTATTCCCGCACCGGGCTGAACGTCGTGGACACCCGTTCGCGCTTCCTCGACGACCTCGACCGGATGAAGGCCCAGGCGCTGGACCCCTACGCCACGCTGCGCAGCCTCTATCGGCAGAACCGGCGCGCCACCATCGAGGAAGTGATCGCCGACGATCGCGGCACCGCGGACGCCTATCGCCGGGCCGCCCCGCGCTGACGCGGCACCGGAGGCGTGTGCTGCCTTGATTCGGCCAGCGCGCCGCCTGATGCGCGCCGTTGTACCGCGCGAGGGTTGCGCAAGCCGGAATGCAACGCCACCTCCGGCCGAAGGCTTAGCCAAGGCATTGGATGACCGGAGCCATGACCATGACCTCACGCCGCCTGTTTCTCGCCGCAGCCCCCGCGCTGTTGGCCGCCCCCCTGTTGGCTGCCCCCCTGTTGATCGCGCCGCCCCTGGCCAGGCGCGCGATCGCCTCCGCCCCCGACGCCGCCGCCGCCTTCGTCGACCAGATGCTGCGCGACCTGCTCGCCATCGCCAACGGGGCGCAGCCGCAGGATGCCAAGCGCACGGCCCTGGCGCGGGTGATCGAGCAGCGCGTGGACGTGGACGCCGTGGCGCGCTTCTGCCTCGGCCGCTTCTGGCGCACCGCCTCGCCGCAGCAGCAGGCCGACTACACAACGCTGTTCCGCCGCGTGCTGGTGAAGAACGTCAGCGAGCGGGTGGGCGAATACCAGGGCGTTACCTATACGCTCGGGCGTGCGTTGCAGCGGGAGGGCGACATCGCGGTGTCGAGCACCCTCAACCGCCCGGGCAATGCGCCGAACAAGGTGGACTGGGTGGTCGGCGCCGAGGGGGCGCCGAGGGTGATCGACGTCGTCGCCGAGGGCACCAGCCTGCGGCTGACCCAGCGCAGCGACTATGCCGCCTTCCTGGCGCGCAACGGCAACAACGTGCAGGCGCTGATCGACGCGCTGCGCCAGCAGGCCGCGGCCGCGTAGCCCCGCACCCATGAAGACGGTACGCACGCCGACACTGGAGATTGCGTACCGGGAGCATGGGCCATTCGGGGGGGCGGCGGTGGTGCTGCTGCACGGCTTCCCCGACGATGTGCATGCCTATGACGACGTCGCGCCCGCGCTGGCGGCGCAAGGGTTTCGCGTGCTGGTGCCGTGGCTGCGCGGCTATGGCGGCACGCGGTTCCTGTCGGCGGAAACGCCACGCTCCGGCGAGCAGGCAGCCCTTGGCATCGACCTCCGGGATTTCCTCGATGCCCTGGGGATCGAACAGGCGCTGCTGGCCGGCTACGACTGGGGCGGTCGCGCGGCATGCGTGGTCGCGGCGCTGTGGCCGGAGCGGGTGCGCGGCCTGGTGACGGTCGGCGGCTACAACATCCAGAGCCTCGCCTCCGCACCGCGCCCGGCATCGGCGCCGCAGGAACTCGCCTACTGGTACCAATGGTATTTCCAGACCCAGCGCGGACGGGCCGGGCTGGCGGAGAACCGGCGCGAGATCGGCCGGCTGCTGTGGCGGATGTGGTCGCCGAACTGGCGCTTTTCCGAGGCGCTGTTCGCCCGCGTGGCCGAGGCCTGGGACAATCCGGATTTCGTCGACGTGGTGATCCACTCCTACCGCCATCGCCACAACGCCGCCCCGGGCGACCCGGCGCTGGCGACGGTGGAGGCGGCGCTGGCGACCCGGCCGCGCATCGCGGTGCCGGCGATCAACCTGGAGGGTGCGGCGGATGGCGTGGGCGCGCCGCCGGTCCAGGACCCGGACGAGCCCTTCTTCACGGCCGGCTACGAGCGCCGGGTGCTGGACCGCATTGGCCATTTCCTGCCGCACGAGGCGCCCGGCGCCATGGTGCGGGCGGTGTGCGACCTGGCCGGGCGGCCGCCGCTCACCGAAACGTGACAGGCGTCGTGGACCCAGGCCGCGGGTCGCGGCGCGGCGGAGTGGGCATCATGGCGACCATGCGAAACAGCCGGTTCTGGACGCCCCTTCGCCTGACCTGCCTCGTCGCCCTGGGCATTGCCATCGCCGGCGCCGCGCGGGCGCAGGAGGTGGTTCGCATCGAGGAGCGGCAGTTCAAGGCTGGGGCGGGGCGGATCACCTTCAGCGAGGTGGCGCTGGGCACGCCGAACCCGGTTTATCCGCCGTCGCTGTACCGCGGCGGGCCGGACAGCCCGACGGTGCGCTTCGGCGGGCATTTCCGCGGCCGGCGCCTGGGCACGCGCGCGGAATGTCCGCCCGGCGCACCAGTGACGGGCTGCCTCGCCGGTGCGCCTTCCGCGCCGCTGACGCTGGATGCCGGCTCGCCGCGCGTGGAGACCATGGACAATTCCGGGGTGAGCGGCTCGCAATCCCCGGAACTGGGCGGCACGCCGCGCTGGAACGGCCCGATCGCGATTTGGTTCGACCGCGACCTCGCCGCCGTCGGGCTGCAAGGCGGGTGGTTCGACGGCACCGGGGGGGTGGCGATCACCGTCTATGACCGGCAGGGAAAGGTGCTCGGGCGCACCGCCAATCGCGGCACCGGATTCGAGTTCCTGGGGCTGGCGACGCGCGACCTGGCGCCGCGCATCGCCGGGCTGGAATTCCACCTCGTTGGCGACGAGCCGCAGGGGTTCGGGGTGGACAACATCCGCTTCGGCGCGCCGCAGGAAATCGACCTGCCGGGCGTGACCCCACCCGCGCCGCCACGGCCGCCGCCACCGCCGCCCCCTCCGGCCCCCAGGCGACCGCCGATCCTGCCGTGACGCGGCCATTGGCGATGCAGCCGGGCGTCTTCACGCCCGTGGCGGCATGCATTACCGTTGCGTTACCTCTAAGAGCGATGCAGACCTTCATTCATGCGCCCTTTCCCGGCCACCGCCCTGGCGCTCCTGCTTGCCGCGCTGCCCATGCACGGCTGGGGCCAAACGCAGGGGCAGGTGGGCGTGGTGCGCGTGGAAGAACGACAGTTCAAGGCCGGCGCCGGGCGGATCACCTTCGCCGAGGTGGCGCTGGGCCAGGTCAACCCCGTCTATCCGCCCTCGCTGTACCGCGGCGGCGCGGACAGCCCGACGGTGCGCTTCGGCGGGCATTTCCGCGGCCGGCGGCTGGGCAGCCCGGACGAATGCCCGCGCGGCGCGGTGGTGACCGGGTGCCTGATGGGCACGCCCTCCTCTCCGCTGACGCTGGATGCCGGCTCGCCCGCCGTCTCCACCCTGCCGTTCACCGCACCGAGCGCGCAGCAGGGCGGGCAGCCGCCGGCGCTGGGCGGCACGCCGCGCTGGAACGGGCCGGTGGCGATCTGGTTCGACCGCGACGTGGCCGCCGTTGGCCTTCAGGGCATCGGGTTCGACGCGGTGGGCGGCACCGCCATCACCGTCTACGACCGCCAGGGCCGGGTGCTGGGCCGCACCGTCAATCGCGGCATGATGGTCGAGTTCATGGGCCTGGCCACCGCCGACCTGTCGCCGCGCATCGCCGGGCTGGAGTTCCACCTGGTGGGCGCGGAGCCGCATGGCTTCGGCGTGGACAACATCCGCTTCGGCGCGCCCCAGCAGATCGACCTGCCGGGCGTCACCCCGCCGGCCCCTGTCCCTCCCCCTGGCCCACCGCCAGCCCCGCCACCACCACCCGCGCCGCGACGCCCGCCGATTCTGCCTTGATGGACCCGCCGCTTCGCGAAACCGCGTGCTTGCGTCATTCTCCCGCGTGAAAAGGTCCATGGTGTTGCCACCATCGGTCGCCACGATCTAGCCGGCCCCGCCGCAAGGAGCCTTATCGATGTCCGGTTCACGCCTTCTGCTCGGGTCCAGCATGACCGACCGCATGCCGCTGTCCGCGGACGGCGCGCCGGCGATCCTGCAGCATGAGCGGCTGATGGCCCTGCTGGCCCAGCGCGCGCCGCGGGCGGCCGACCTGTTCGCCGAGCCCTGGCCGGATGCCAAGGAAGGCCAGCCGATCACCCGCGTCTCCTGGTATGCCCGCGCCGGCGAGGACCCGGTGGCGTTCGAGGCGCTGCCGACCTCCCAGCGATTGGCGGCCGAGAATGCGCTGCGCGGCCGGCTGGCCGACCTGGTGCCGCTGTTCGCCGACCCCGAGGCGGGCCGGCTGGTGGGGGCGGCGCTGACGCTGTCGAGTGCCGCGGACATGCTCTGGACCGGTGACGCGCCGGTGCTGGTGAACTGGGGCATCGTGCCCGCGCAGGTAGGCGAGGACCCCGCGGCACTGGCCCGCCATTTCGCCGGCGTGTGGCGGGATCTGGTGCCCGGCGGGGCGAACCCCTGGGGCGCCCGCCCGGCGCCGCCACCACCGCCGCCACCGATGGCTGGCCCGGCGGGCAACGGCAGGGCCATGGCCGCCACGGGCGCGGCCGCGGCCATGGCGACCCTCGGCGGTGCCGGCACGCCGCCGCCGCCCATGCCGCCCACGCCGCCGCCGGGTGGCGGCGCCCCGGAGCCCGGCTGGCGCCGCCCGATGAGTGCGGTGACCGCGATCCTGGCCGCCACCGTCATCGTGCTGCTGGTCGCGGCCGTGGCGCTGGCCGCCGGCTACTACTACGGCTGGGTGCAGCTGGCCCGGCAGGTGGAGGCGACCGCCCCGCCCGGCCGCGATCCGGCCTTCGATGCCGACCTCAAGCGCATCCAGGAAGGCGTGAACGACGGCCTGCGCCGCCGGTTGTCCCAGCTGCAAGCCGGGCTGCGCGGCGACATCTGCGTGGCACCGGACGGGCCGCTGCCCGCCGCCCCGCTGCGCCAGGGCGAGACCGCGCCCCGCATGTCCCCTGTCCCGGCCCTGCCGCCCGCGCCCGACCAGCAGCCGGTGCAGCGCCCGCAGGCAGCACCCGGGCAGCCGCCGGCCCCCGGCGCCGGCCAGGCGACCAACCTCGCCGACCTGCTGGAGGAATCGACCGTGCTGATCCTGGCGCCGACGCGCAACGCCGAGGGGCGGCAGGGCCTGTCGACCGGCAGCGGCTTCGCGATCGGCCCTGACCTCGTGGTGACCAACCTGCACGTGGTGGACGGCTCCACCCCCGGCCAGCTGTTCGTGGTCAACCGCAAGCTGGGCAAGCCGGTGGAGGCGGAGGTGATCGCCCGCACCCCGAACCACGACTTCGCCAAGCCGGATTTCGCCGTGCTGAAGCTGAAGGAGGGCGCGCTGGCGCCGCTCGCCCTGTCGCCCACCGCCGACCGGCTGCTGCCGGTGGTGGCCGTCGGCTTCCCGGGCTTCGTGACGCAGGTGGGCGACGATTTCCAGCGCCTGCTGAAGGGCGAGGAGGGGGCGATGCCGTCGGCGCACTTCACCTCCGGCGAGGTGAGCGGCGTGCAGCAGATGCAGGGCGCGCCGGTGGTGATCCACACCGCGGCGATCAACCGCGGCAACTCGGGCGGGCCGCTGGCCGATCGCTGCGGGCGGATCGTGGGCGTGAACACTTTCATCCGCACCGACCGCGAGACGGCGTATCGCGCCGACTACGCGCTGCCATCGGTCACGCTGCTGACCTTCCTGCAGCAGAACAACATCGCGGTGCGCAGCGAGGACAACCCGTGCACCCCGGCCGCACCGGCACCCGCCGCCGCTGCTCCTGCCCCCGCTCCTGCCCCCGCCCCTGCCCCGGCTCCGGCCCCCGCGCCGGCACCGCCGCGCTGAGGGGCGGCACATGGCCCCGCTCCGCCTCATAGGCGAGACCGACCGGCGCAGCCGCCGCCCAGCCCGGGTGCTGGACGGCGTAGCACAGGACTACCGTGCCCAGGTGGTGCAGCACCTGGCCTCGCGCGGCATGGCCCGCCACGCGGCGCTGTTCGCCGAGGCGAACGTGCTGCCGGAGCAGATCCAGTGGTTCACCGCGCTGGACGGCCCCATCGCGCACCTGGACGACCTGCCGCCCGAGCGGCGCGACGAGGCGCTCGCCCTGGTGCGCCAGCTGGTCGAGGAGGTGGAGCAGGAGGCCGAACGACTGCGCGCCGACCGGGCGCCGGCATCCCGCACCCTGGGCGACCTGCTGTCCTCGGCGCTGGAAGGCGCATCGCTGGCCGATCTGCGCCTGGTGGGCAAGGAGCCGGTGTTGGCCGGCTGGGGCCTGCGGGCGGTGGAGAACGCCCCGCCGCTGCCCGACCTGAAGGGCCAGCTGGTGCGCGCCGCGGCCCGGCCGCCACCCTCGCCCCCGCCCATCGCCGTAAATGTGCCGCCGCCACCGCTGCCGCCGGCGCCGCCACCGGTCGCCGACCCGCCGCGCTGGCCGCTGCGCCTGATGGGCTTCGCCGCCGCGCTGCTGCTGCTTGCCGCCGTGCTGGCCTGGTTCCTGCCCGACCTGATGCGCCATGCCGTCGCCTTTGCCCGCCTGCCGGCCGCCCCGATCTGCGAGTTGCCGCCGGAGTCCGATGGCGGGTTGCTGCGCCTGCAGGAGGAGGAGATCCGCCTGCGCGCGCGCATCGCCGAGCTGGAACGCGACTATTCGGGCCGCGTGCAGCAATGCCGCATCGCCGCCATCCCGCGCCCCGTCCCCCAGGCCGCCTCGCCACCCCCACCCCCACCCCCCCCCGCGCCCCCGGCCCCGCAGCAGCGCAGCGAGATCGACCAGCGGCTGGAGCGCGAGCGCGCCAAAAGCGGTGGATACCAGGTCTCGTTGGTCTGGAACGGTCCGGCCGACCTCGACCTGCACGTGCTCTGCCCCGGCGGCGGGCACATCTTCTTCGAGCGCACCCAGGCCTGCGGCGGCGTGCTCGATGTCGACATGAACGCCCAGGGCGGGCGCGACTCGCGTGAGCCGGTGGAGAACGTCGTCTGGGCGGCCAAGCCGCGAACGGGCACCTACCGCGTGCAGGTCCACTACTTCGATTACGCCGAGCGCCGCACCCCGGTGCCCTTCACGGTGCGCGTGACCATCGCCGGCGAGCGACGGGAAGTGCGCGGCACCGCCACCGGCGCCGGGATGCTGAACGTGACGGAGTTCACGGTGCCATGAGCGATGTTCAGAACAATGCCGGGCCAAACGACGCCGGCCAGCGACGCCGCCGCTTCCTGATCGCGCTGGCCATCGCGGCGGTCGCGGTCGGCCTGCCGCTGGCGGCGCTGGCGGTGTGGTGGGGCACGTCGATCGCCTACGCGCTGTCCCAGGCCGCAACCCCGCGCGCCGCCTTCTGCCCGGTGCCGCCGGTCGACGACGGCAGCCTGCGCATGCAGGAGCTGGAGCTGCGCCGGCAGATCGCCGAGCTGGAAAGCGACACCTCCCGCCGCCGCGCCCAGTGCCAGGTCTGCGCCGAGCCGGAGGTGGTGGACGTCGCCCTGATCGTCGACACCTCCGCCTCCATGCGCTGGCCGGCGGCGATGGATGCGGCCGGCGAGCGGACGAAGATGGCCGAGATCGAGAAAGAGGCCGGCCCGATCACCGAGACGCCAGGCAACGACCGCATGATCGCCGAGATGGGCCGCACGCCCCAGGGCCAGGAACGCATGGAGGAGGCGCGGCGCACCGCGCTGGCGGCGCTGGACACCCTGCCGCGCCGTGCCCGCGTGCACCTGTTCAGCTTCGGCTCCTTCAATGCCGACCGGGTGGAGCAGACCCAGTGCTCCGTCGTCCCAGTCGGCCGCTACGACAACCTCCAGCGCGCGCCGCTGCAATCGGCCCTGCGCGCGCTGCGGCCCGACGCCTCCGGCACGCCGCTGGCGCTGTCGATCACCCGCGCCGCCGCCGCCGTGAAGGCCCGCCCGGCCGGCACGCCCGGCTTCGTCGTGGTGGTGACCGACGGGACCGACACCTGCCGGGCCGACCCTTGCGAGGCCGCCCGCGCCGCCCGCGCCGCCGACCCCCTGCTGTCCGTCACGGTCATCGACATCGCCCGCAACGAACAGGCGGCATGCCTGGCGGAGGCCACCGGCGGGCGGGTGTTCGCGGCCGGGCAGGGGGCCGATGTCGGCCGCATGGTGGCCGAGGCGCTGCGCACGCCCCCGGCCCAGGCCTGCATCCCCCGCCCCGAATTGGCGCCGCGGGCGGGCAGCCGGTAATGTGGTCTCCCGCGCTTCCTTGTACCGCCGCATGACCGACAGGTTCGAATGATCAAGCCCTATACCGAGCTGCCGCGCCTGCCCGGTGGCGGTGCCGGCGCCGACATTCCGCTGGTGCCGAATTCCGGCATCCAGTTCATCGACGTGCCGCTGCCGCTCGACGGCGTGCGGATCAGCCGCGACTGGTACGAGGTGCCGCTGGCCGAGGGCCTCGCCGCCCTGAAGCCCTTGCGCGCCGCCCCCGACGAGGGCGGCTACGGCTATGACAGCGACGGGCGCACCCTGTTCGTCTCCGCCGACGAGGAAGGCCGCTACACCGTCGACACCCGCGCCGCCCTGGCACCGTTCCTGGGCAAATGGGTCCCGGTCCCGTTCCTACAGGTGGAGGTGGACGGCCCGCCCGGCCGCCGCCGCCTCGCCCCGGGCCCGCAGAACTGGGCGCGCATCCGCATCGTGGAACTGGCACCGAAGGAGGCCGAGGGCCACACCCACCGCGCCGTGCTGGCCTTCGACACCGCGACCACCCCGCGCACCCCCGCCGCCGGCTTCGTCACCCCGTGGGACCGCGAGACCGCCCGCTTCCAGATGGCCTCCCGCATGGAGGAGGTCGCCTGGATGCTCGACCTCGGCTGGGTGCGCGGGTGGCTTGCCGACCTGTATCGCGAGCGCGACAGCAACGGGCGCGAATTGCCGCCCGACGCCAATATCGGCTGCCGCCATTTCGCCGCCTACCTCACCCTGCTCGCCCTGCTGGAGGAGAGCGGCGTGGTCCGCCCGGTCCGCCTGATCGACATCGCCGCCGCCGAGCGCCAGGGCGGGTCGGGCTTCATCAATGTCGACCTGGTGCTCGACCTCGGCAACTCGCGCTCCTGCGGCTTCCTGGTGGAACAGACCCCGGGGCGCGACCGCTCGATCGCCGACAGCTACCGCCTTCAGCTGCGCGACATCTCCCACCCCGAGGAAACCTCCGACCTGCCGTTCGAAAGCCGCGTCGAGTTCGCCCGTGCGGCCTTCGGCAAGGAGGAATGGTCGCTGCAATCCGGCCGCGGCAACGCCTTCGATTGGCCAAGCCCGGTGCGCGTCGGCCCCGAGGCGCTGCGCCTGTCGGCCATGAACCGCGGCAACGAGGGCCAGACCGGGCTTTCGAGCCCCAAGCGCTACCTCTGGGACGAGAAGCCCCGCCTCACCCCTTGGCGCTTCAACCCGGCGACGGACGCCGAGGGCGTGATCCGCGGCAGCTACCTGCGCTTCCTCGCCGAGGACGGCACCGTGCTGTCGATGAAGAAACGCAGCGGCATCGCGCTGCGCCCGCTGTTCAGCCGCGCCAGCCTGTTCACCCTGTTCCTGCTCGAAGTGCTGCTCCAGGCCCGCGCCCAGGTGAACTCCTACGCCGCGCGCTACGGCCGCCAGGACATGACCGCGCCCCGACGCATCTCCAGCCTGATCCTGACCCTGCCGCCGGCCATGCCGCTGGAGGAAGTTCGCAAAGTGCGCGAGCGGGCGCGGGCCGCCGCCTTCCTGCTCAAGGACGTCACCGCCGACCCCGCGCCCCGCGTGCTCGACGTGGAGGCCAAGCTGGACGAGGCGACGGCGACGCAGATCGTCTATCTCTACGACCAGATCAGCCACGCCTATCGCGGCGACGCGCCCGACTATTTCGACCTCGTCGGCCGCAAGCGCACCATCGGCGGCACCGAGCGCCCGTCCCTGCGCATCGGCTCGATCGATGTCGGCGGCGGCACCACCGACCTCGCCATCTACACCTACACGCTGACCGACCGCGTGGTGGTGCCGCAGGAGGAGTTCCGCGAGGGCTTCCGGCTTGCCGGCGACGACGTGCTGGAAACCGTCGTCATGCGCCATGTGATGCCCGGCCTGCGCCGCGCCCTGGCCGATGCCGAATACGGCGGCGGCACGCTGGGCACCGAGCGCGCGCAGCAATTCCTGGTCTCGCTGTTTCGCGTCCCGGCCGGCACCGAGCCGGAGCGCCAGGCCCGCCGCCTGGTGCTGAACCACGTGTTTGCCGCCGCCGCCCTCGGCCTGCTGTCGGACTACGAGGGCTGGAACCCGATGGCCGCGGGCGGCGTGGAAACGCGCACCATCGGCCAGTTCCTCGGCGCCCGCAGCGCGGGCCTGTCCGCCGTCGCGCCCGTCACCCGCGGCGCCGCGCCGGAGCCCGCCGGTCTGCGCGCGGCGGCCTGGATGAACGGGCGCGTGGCCGAACTCGGCGTGCGCGGCTTCGACATCGAGCAGGTCGCGCTGGAGCTGGACTTCGCCGCCATCGACGCCACCGTCAGCCAGACGCTCCAGGAAGCGATCGAGCCGCTGTGCGAAATCGTGAACCGCTTCGGCTGCGACGTGCTGCTGCTGTCCGGCCGCGGCGCGCGCTGGCCGGCCGTGTCCGCCATGGTGACGGCCTCGCTGGCCATCGAGCCGCACCGGGTGCAACCGATGCACCAGTACCGCGTCGGCGCCTGGTACCCCTTCGCCGACGGCACCGGGCGCATCTTCGACCCCAAGACCACCGTCGCCGTCGGTGCGATGCTCTACCGCCTGTTGCGCGGCGGCCAGCTCGACAATTTCGCGCTGACCGACAAGTTCACCATGCGCTCCACCGCCCGCTATGTGGGCCTGATGGAATCCGACCGCCGCATCCGCGACGACCGCGTGCTGTTCCGCGACCTCACCACCGCGATCGCCACCGATCCCGACGCGCAAGGCGAGACCGAGGAAAGCGAGCGCCCGCTCACCTTCTCCGGCCGCTCCTTCCTCGGCTTCAAGCAGTTCGCCGCCGAACGCTGGCCGGCCAGCCCGCTCTACCGCATCGAGTTCTCGGGTGCGGAGGCCGCCGCCGGCGTGGCCCTGCCGCTGTCGTTCACCCTGCGCCGCCGCCTCACCCGCGACCCCGACGGCGACGCGATGGAGTTCGAGATCGACGAAACCTCGGTGATGGACGCCCGCGGCTCCCCGCTGCGCCCCGGCACGCTGGTGCGCAGCCTGCAAACCCTGCCCGGCGACGAGGGCAGCCACTGGCTCGATGCCGGCCAGCTCGCGACGCTGGATTCCATCCTGGCCGCCATGTCCGACACCCCTCACTCCTCCAGCGGGGGGCGCTAGCCCATGTCCGACGCCGCCACCGCCGCCGCCACCCAGGCACTTGTCCGCCAGAGCCAGGACACCGAGCGCGCCGCCCAGGGCGCACTCGCCTGGTTCCGCGCCTACCCCGACCGCATCGCCGCCCAGCGCCCGGTGCTGGAAAAGGAGTTCCGCCTCGCCGCCGTCGAGGCCACCAAGCTCAAGATCGCCGCCGAACGCCCCGTGGCCGTCGGCGTCTATGGCCTGTCCCAGGCCGGCAAGTCCTACCTCATCTCCACCCTCGCCCGCCCCGCCGGCAAGGAACTCACCGCCGAGCTCGACCGCCCGCGCGGCTTCCTGGCCGACATCAACCCGGAATCGGACAAGGAGGCCACCGGCCTCGTCACCCGCTTCACCATGCGCCGCGAAAAGGGGCCGGACGGCTTCCCCGTCCGCCTGCGCCTGCTGTCCGAGGTCGACCTGGTCAAGATCCTGGCCAATTCCTGGTTCTGTGACGCGCTGGATGCCGAGAAGGCCAGCGCCGGCCTCACCGAAGCCATCGTCGAGGTGCTGGGCGCCGCCGAACGCGATGCCGGTGGTGCCGCCGAGAACAACGAGGTCCGCCAGGAGGATATCTGGGACCTCGCCAAATACTGCGACAACGAGTTCCGCGGCTTCGCCGACGCCCAGGCGATCCGCTCCGGCCCGTTCTGGGACCGCATGGCCGCCGTCCTGCCCCGTCTGCCTCTGGCGCGGCGCGTCGACGTCTATGCCCTGTTGTGGAACCGCTTCGCCCCGTTTACCGACGTGCTCACGCGCCTGACCGCCCGGCTGCAAACCCTGCGCTTCGACCGCGAGGCCTGGGCGCCCATCGTCGCCCTGGTGCCCAAGACCGAAAGCGTGCTGAAGGTCGACACACTCGACCACCTGGCCGACACCGGCCAGGCCAGGATCGAGATCACCGCCCAGAACGGCGCCCGTTGCACGCTGACGCGCCCGGAACTCACCGCGCTGATCGCCGAACTGCAGATCACCATGTCCGAACTGCCCTGGCCGATCTTCGAGGCCACCGACCTGCTCGACTTCCCCGGCGCCCGCGAACGCACCGGCAAGGACCACGGCCTGGAGATCAACGCCCGCGCCAACGCGCTCGGCGAATTCTTCCTGCGCGGCAAGGTCGCCTACCTGTTCGAGCGCTACGCCGCCGAGCGCGAGCTGAACGCCCTGCTGCTCTGCATCAAGGAAAGCAACAACGCGTTTGACGCCACCATCCGCCAGTCGATCCGCAACTGGATCAACCGCACCCACGGCAACACCCCCGAATCCCGCGCCCGCGTCGCGACGGCATTGTTCATCATGCTGACGCGCATGGACATGCACTTCAACCGCACCCCGGGCCGCGACGATTCGATGGCGTCGGACGATTTGTGGGAAGCCCGCGTGAAGGCCAGCCTGCTGCAACCGCTGCAGGAGGCGAACGGCTGGCTGGACAACTGGCACCCCGGCCAGCCCTTCACCAACACGCTGCTGGCCCGCAACCCCGGCAAGTCACAATCCCTCTCCCGCCTGACCGACGATGGCGTGGAGGGCGAGTTTCTCCCCGGCGTGCCGGAAAAGGTCGAGCGCTGGGGCCGCGAGTTCTCCGCCAACCCCGGCATCCGCCGCCACGTGCGCAACCCGGAGAAAGCCTGGTCGGAGGTGTTCCGCATCAACGACGCCGGCATGAGCTACCTGGTCGAATCCCTCGCCCCGGTCTGCCGGCCGGAACTGAAGCTGAACCAGCTTTCCAACCAGATCGCCATCCTGCGCGCCGACATGCGCCGCCGCCTGTCGGAATGGCATGTCGGCGACGACAAGGAGGCCGAATACCAGAAGCGCCTCGCCGCCCTCCAGCCGGTGCTGGACCTCCTGGTCGCCAACGGCGATGCCGGCCGCTTCGCCCTCCTGCTGTCCCAGTTTCACCTCACGCCGTCGGAGGCGCGCGAGGTGCTGTTGCGCGCCCTGCCCGCCCCCGCCTCGCCGGCCGGCGGCACCGCGGCCCGCGCCGCCCCCGCCCGCCCCGGCGGCGGCTCGGTGTCGCGCCTGATGGGCATGCTGCAAACCAAGGCCGGCGGCCCCGCGGCCCCCGCCGGCGAGAACGGCGCGGCCGGCGAGGCGATGCAGGACCGCGCCGCCGCCCTGCTTTCGGCCTGGATCGCCAAGCTGCGCCGGTTCTCCACCGAATCGAACCTGCACCGCTATTTCGACTTCGACGGCCCCACCGCCGATGCCCTGGTCGCCGAAATGGTCGCCACCGCCGGGCGCTGCCGCCTGCAAACCCGCATCGGCGAGGCGCTGGGCCGCATCAAGGGCGGGCTGCGCTTCGACCAGTCCGCCGACCGCTGGGCTGTCGCGGTCTCCCAGGTGGTCAACGAGCACGTCAACTTCCTCGGCACCAGCCACGCCGGCGATCTCGCCCCCGACCGGCCGGAACTCGGCGAAGGCCTCCTCGCCTTCACGCCCACGCCCCCGCCCCAGCCCGGCTTCGAGATTGGCGACGAGCCTGAACCCTTCGGCCCGCTATTCGTGCTCTCCTGGGTCACCGTCCTAGGCGACGCGGTGCGGCGCAACGTCTTCGAGCAGGATGGCGGCGGCATGGTCGACCAGAAGCAGAACGAGGCGCTTGGCGCCGTGCTGGCGCTGCTGTAGCGCCCCTGATGTAAAGCCGGAGCGCGACGACCGTGGAATTCCGCATCGCCCAGATCAGCGACGACCCGGCCGGGGTGCTGACCGGCGCCTTCGTCTTCAGCCCGCCCCCCCAGTTGCCCGAAGTGCCGCGCGTGCTGCTGGAGCGTTTCGGCGCCGAGAACACCCGCCTCGGCCTGCACGGCTGGGCGGTGGACAGCAAGGGCATCCGCCCGCGCGTGATCGAGAAGCGCGGCGCGGAACTGTGGCTGTGCTTCGGCGCCGAAATCTCGTTCCACGTGCTGCCGAACACCCCCGTGCGCTTCACCGTGCCGGGCACCGACATCGAGGGCACCGAGATCTGGCCGCCGATCCCGCGCGGCAAGGCCCCGCCCCCGCCACCCGGCGAAAACGACGAGTGGCCGCCGCCCGCCGCCCCGCCGGCGCCAAAGGCCGAGCCGAAGCCCGAACCCAAGCCCGAGCCGAAGCCGGCGCCTCCGCCCCCGCCGCCCCCGCCCCTGGTGGTGGAGGAGCCGACCATCATCCGCCCACCGACCCCGGTCGAGCCGCCGCCGCCTCCCCCGCCGCCTCCCCCACCCCCGCCGCCGCCGGATCCAGGCACCGGCACCCGGACCATCGCGATCATCGCCGCCGTGCTGTTGCTCCTGGC
>JANPIH010000197.1:0-7199 GCA_031424895.1 Rhodospirillales bacterium | reverse complement strand
GCCTCCGCCTTGCGCAGGGCGGTCTCGGTGACGCCGATGCGGCGGGCCAGTTCACGGGTCGAGGGGGTCAATTCCGGCATGGCGGCGACCTCCCGCCGCTCAATCAGGCGATGATGGTGCCAGCGTCACGATGTGATCGGTGGCTGCCGAAGATCGCAATCATTCTGCGCTCAATCTGACTTGGCTCAGCCCGGCCCCAGCGCGAAGTGTCCATCACGCGCAGGGGACCAGGCCCCGCCAGGCAGGAGCACGGACGATGAGCAGCACACGCACCCCGAAGAACAACGACGCCGCCCTCGCCAGCTTCATGCTCGGCAAGGCCGAGATCGACGACCTGCTTGCCCGCATCCAGGCGGCCAGCGCCGACCACTTCGGCACCGCGCCCGAAGCCGTGACCTGGGGCTGTGCCGGCAGCCTGGGTTTCGTCACCGAGCGGCTCAAGGAGATTGCCGAGTTCCTCAAGGTCTGACGTCCCTCCGCGCCTCCGCCCCGACCAGGGTCTCCCTGGCGGGGCTCCAGGCAGTAGCAGGCGCCCGATGGTCTGGAGCCGCAACCTGGAGCACGCAGATGAGCCTCTCTCCCGCCGCCACCATCGTCCTGGCCCGCGCCGCCGAGCGCCCGGACCGCTGCCTCGAATTCCACCGCAAGCTGCCGACCGGCGGCCGTCACAAGATGATCGACGCCCTGCTGCGCGACGGCCTGATCGCCGAGACCCAGGGCGATTACCGCCTCGGCGACGGCGCCCTGCTGATCGAGAGCGCCGCGACCGGACTGATGCTGACCACGCTGGCGCTCACCGACGCCGGCTTCCGCGCCCTCAATCTCGACCCGACCGACACCGACGATACAGGCGACGCGGGCGCCGCTGCCGCGCCCACGGCGCCCGACACGGCGGCGGTGCAGGCCGAGGCCATGGCGGTGGCCGAGGCCCTGGAAGCCGACCACACCGCGCCGGTGGCCACGCCCCGCGCCAACCTGCGCGACGCCGCCGCGGCGGTGTTGGAGGAGTGGGACGACCGGGACAACCAGCAGTATGGCCTGCCCGAGGCGATCGAGCGCCTGCGCGCCGCCCTGGCCACCAAGCCCGGCCGCCCAGCCCGCGAGACGGGCGCGCCCCGCAAGCCGCGCGAGGGCACCAAGCAGGAGGCGGTGCTCACCATGCTCCGCCGCGCCGAGGGGGCGACGGTGGCGCAAATCGCCGAGGTGACCGGTTGGGCCAGCCACACTGTCAGGGGCTTTCTGGCAGGGCTGAAGAAGAAGGGTGTCACCATCGAGGTGCTGGAACGCGTCCGCCAAGTCGGCCCGAACCGGGAGGGGGCAAAGGGGTCCTTCTCCGTGTACCGGGCTGCAGGTTGAGGCGAAGGCGATGCCCCGCGAGCAGCGCTGGATCATCCTGGCGGCGGATGGCCGGCACTCAACCCTGGGGCGCAGCGCCCCACCAGACGAGGAGGAGGTGGCGAAAGCCGCCTCCGCCCTCGCGGCAGTTGGGCTCGCAGGATGGTATGTTACCCTGGACGGCGACTACTGGTCGTGCCGGACGCCGGTGGTGCTGACACCGCTACGCCCGCTTGCTCACGCCGCCGATGCCGACTGGCCCGCCGCGGTGGCCGCCTTCGAGGCCATGCGCATGGCGGCGACGTCGTCAAAAGTCCGGTCCTCGCCCTCCAGGATGGCGGGCTCGCCAGTGAAGGCCTGCCAGCGCAGCAGCGCGACGTCGCAGTAGTCGGGGCTAATCTCCATCGCCATGCACACACGCCCCGCCGTCTCGGCGGCGATGATCGTGGTGCCGCTGCCGCAAAACGGTTCATAGACACCGTCGCCAGCGATGCTGTTGTTCAGCATCGGCCGGCGCATCACCTCGACGGGTTTCTGCGTGCCGTGGACCGTCGCCGCGTCCTCGTCGCCGCTGGCGGTGGCAACCGACCACAAGGTGGTCTGGTCCCGCGCCCCCTGCCAATGGCCGGTCTTGCCGTCGCGCACAGCGTAGAAGCACGGCTCGTGCTGCCAGTGGTAGTCGCCGCGCCCAAGCACCAGCCGGGACTTCGCCCAGATGATCTGGGAGCGGATGCCGAAGCCGGCAGCCTCGAGGCTCTCGGCGACGACGCGGGCGTTGCGCCCGGCATGCCAGATGTAGGCCACGTCGCCTGGGAACAGCGCCCAGGCCTCGCGCCAGTCGGCGCGGTGATCGTTCGGCACTCGGCCGACGCGGGCGGTGGCCGAAACGCCGGCCTCGTTGCGCCAGGTCGGGTCGTAGTCGACCCCGTACGGGGGATCGCTGACGAGCAGGTGGGGCTTGGTGCCGACCAGCAGTCGCTGCACGTCCGCGGCGGCCGTTGCGTCGCCGCAGAGCAGCCGATGCCGCCCCAGGCGCCACAATTCACCCGACCGCGTTACCGGCACAGGGGGCGGTTCCGGTGCCGGCGCGTCCTCATCGGCTCCGCCGCCCGTGCCTCCATCCAGCCCCGCATCGGCCAGCAACGCATCGAGTGCCGCCTGGTCGAAGCCCAACAGCGCCAAGTCGAAGCCATCATCTCGGATCCGCGCGAGTTCGGCGGCCAGCAGCGCCTCGTCCCAGCCCGAGTTCAGGGCGATCTGGTTGTCGGCCAAACGCAGGGCCCGCGCCTGTGCCTCGGTCAGGTGCGCCAGGCGGATTGCCGGCACCGATACCAGGCCAAGGCGCTTCGCTGCCAGCACGCGGCCATGCCCAGCCACCAGCACGCCAGCCGCGTCGACCAACACCGGGTTCACGAAGCCGAACTCGGCGATAGAGGCGGCGATCTGCGCCACCTGCGCGTCAGAATGTGTGCGCGCGTTCGCGGCATACGGCACCAGCGACGCCACCGGCACCGCTGCCACGGCGATCTCAGGCTGCATCGGCGGCCTCCGTCACCTTGCTGCGCTCCGCGGCCACGGCGTCATAGCCCCGCCCGTCGCCGTCCAGAGTCACCGGCAGATCGGGATGATTCTGCCGCCACCGCGCGATCGCCAGGTCGACATAGGCTGGCGCCAGTTCGATCGCCCGCACGTGGCGGCCGGTGCGCTGGCCCGCCAGCAGGGTGGTGCCGGAGCCGCAGAACGGCTCGAACACCAGATCACCGGCGTTGGCGTAGGTCTCCATCAGGAACGCCGGCAGCTTCACCGGGAACACCGCGGGGTGCTCGGTCTCGATGCCGCGCTCCTTGTGCCGGGTGATGCGCACCACGTTGTCGGGGATCCGGAAGTCCTGGATCGGCCGGCCTTCGTGCGAGTTGCCGCTCATCGTGCCGTCGGCGCGGCGCAGGCCGGACATCAGCAGAGGATCGCCGGCCCATTTGCAGGGGATGATCTTGTTGGCCTGGCGAGCCTGGCGGTTGAAGTGGAACAGGAACTCGAACGATGGAGCGAGGCGACCGTTCCAGTCGCCGGGCAAGCCAGGCCCCTGGTCCCAAACGTACCAACCGAACCTCCGCCAGCCGGTTGTGCGCATCCACTCGATCCAGCCCTGCCAATACGGGTGCCATTCACTGTCGTGGTGGGTCAGGCCGAGATTGACCACCACTTGGCCATCCTCAGCCAGCGCGTCTCCGGCTTGTTGGAACACCCCGCGCATCAGTGCATCCCAATCGGCGATGCCGCCAGTGGTGTAGTTGCGCTGGCTGCCATAGGGCGGCGAGGTGAACAGAAGCGTGGCACGTTCGCGGGCCATGACGCGGGCGATGGAGGTTGCATCGGTGCTGTCGCCGCAGAGAAGGCGGTGCTCGCCCAGGTGCCAAAGGTCACCCGCGCGGGTGACGGCAGCACGGGGCGGCTCCGGCGCGGCGTCGGCGGGATCATCGTCCTGATCGCCATCGGCGGGCGTGGCATGCTCGCCATGGGCAGGGGCGTCGGCGCCGTCCGACTCATCCCGCGCATCGCCATCGGTGACCGCCTCGTCCGCGGCGGCCAGGATCGCGCCAATTTCCTCCTGCGAGAAGCCAATGGCCAGGAGATCGACCTCGCCGGCCTGTTGCAACCCGGCCAGCGCATCCCGCAGCAGCGCCTGGTCCCAGGTGGCGTTCTCTGCGATACGGTTGTCGGCGAGCCGCAGCGCTTCCTTCTGCGCCGGCGACAGGTGCCGCAGCACGATCGCCGGCACCTTGGCGATGCCGAGTGCCTGCGCCGCGTCCAGCCGGCCGTGGCCGGCGATGAGCACGCCGTCCTCGTCGACCAGCAGCGGGTTGGTGAACCCGAAGGCCAGCATGCTCGCCTTGATCTGATCCAGCTGCTCGGCCGAGTGCAGCCGGGCATTGCCGGGATGCGCGCGCAGCTCGCCCACCGGACGCAGCACGATCTTGGCGGCCATCCAGGGGAGGGGCATGCATTACGTCCAGACTGATAGTGGCAGATCGAGGGACGCTACCGGGCGTGTGGCATGGATCCGGTGTCTCGGCTCGGTATAGGCTGAAGAACGCAGCCAATGGGGATCAACATGGGACGCACAACACCACCGCTGAACCGTCTCCGTACGCTGTGGGCGGAGGATCGATGTGCTCTCGGGATAATCGCAACGATCCCCTCTGTGCAGACGGTGCAGATACTGGCCGCGTCAGGACTCGACTTCATGATAATCGACATGGAACACGGGCCGATTGGACCGAATGAGGCACATGCGATGATCACAGCGACGGCCGGCACGTCATTGGTTCCCCTTGTGCGGGTCGCTGCGACAACGTCCTGGCACGCAAAGTTGCCATTGGACCTCGGCGCCTTGGGCGTCTGCTTTCCCCTCATTTCGACACGCTCCGATGCTGAGGCCGCCGTGCGCGCCGTCCGTTACCCACCTATGGGAGACCGCGCTTGGGGACCGTTCTATGCTCCATCGCGCTGGGGCCTTTCCCCCCGCGACTACCAAGACCAGGCCGACGGCGAAGTCCTTTCGATCGCTACTATCGAGCATGTCTCTGCGCTAGACACGATTGGTGAGGTCGTATCGACACCTGGGCTCGACTTGGCCTTCATCGGCCCTGGCGACTTGGCCACCAGCATGGGACATCGTGGCCGCGCGGACCATGCAGAGGTCCAAGCGGCGGCGGCGCGGCTGGAGGGCGCGATCCGGGACAGTTCTGTCGTGCTGGGTGGCGTCGCGCCTGTGCCAGATCAGGCCAACGCAATGATCGCGCGTGGCTATCGTGCGTTGGTTGTCGGCTTCGACTGGTCACTCCTACAGCGCGGTGCGGCCGCGGCAATCAACGGCGTGAACAGGTAGTAAAGCCATCACCCTCCAATGTAGGGGCAATAACTGACCACATCTGCGCACCGCGAACCAAAATTGCGACCTGGCGCTAGGGGTCTATCGCGCGCCTGCCCCCTCGCATCGATCCGGCCCAGGAAGGAACCATGGGATCGATGCAGGCTTGGAAGGCTCGAAGCCGCGAGGGCCGCTGGCCCATCAACGGCGAATGTCCAAAGAATACTGAATCCAGATTCCGCTGGGGAGTGCGAAGATGTAGCGTTTGTCGGATTTCTTTTCGACCAGGCCCGTCAAAGGAACCCTACGGCATGTCCGTTTCAGCCGAAATCCTCGCCTACATGCAGAGTCGCGTGGCCAATGCCTCTGTCAGCGCGTCTGCGCTTCGAGGCTCGAAGAAAGGCACAATCGACGCAGTGCGGTGCTTCCTCCGGGGACTCAAGTTGGAGTCCCTGAAAGCGCTGCCATTGCCAGGTTTCGAGCGCTGGCATGCCAAGTTAGTCGATAGTCTGATGAAGACCTTGAGTCGGAAAGGTCTGTCCCCAGAATACGGACGTTGTGTGAAGGCCGTAAATTTGTTTCTGCGCGACGCAACTTGCCATCATCATCTACGACAGGTTTACCATTTGGATCGCCTTGAGCATCTTCTGCATATACCCGTTGATGAGAAAGTAGCATACGAGCTTCAAAGCTTAACACCGCCCGGGGTGCTGCCGGGCTGGACTGGCGTGATGTACCTGACGAAAATAAATTACAACAAATATCAAAAACGTGCCCAAGAGATCGCGACCATACGTCATACATTTCGTGTCTTTCTCGATGACGAGTTCTGGTCTAGGCCAAAGTCCGATCGGCCAACGCCGACCAGTTCGACTAAACGAAGTCACGCTACCCGGCGCGACGTCAGCCCGTAGTGCATGGCCAACACTCCGAGGGACACCACCAGCATTCCCTGGGCCTGGGCATGCCCGACAATGCGCCCACCCCACCCGTGGCGGCGCGCCCATTCGGTGATCGAGAACTCAAGGCCGACCACGTGCCAGACGCAGGATGCACCGGCGCTGTTGAAGCCTCCGAGTGCTTCCATGGCCTCGGCCACGCGGCGCCGACCGGTGTACTGCTGCTCGGTGAGGGAATCGCCGCTGCCGCCTGGGATCCTGAGCATCGACATGCCTCGCAGCGGATCGAGGGCGGCGACGCGAAAGTGCCGGCGGAACATCGCCCCCGCGTCGTGCATCTCCTCGGTGATGGTGCCGTTGCCTAGCATGACGCCGAGCGTGTCGATGGCATAGCGATGCGCCCGCGGCACGCCGCTCTCCGGGTCCGGCTCGCGCACAGGGGCGCTGAACGCGCCATGCTGCATCCGCCACGCCGAGGGCTTGGACAGGTCTTCGAGCTGCACGGCAGTGCGGCGCTTGCGCTTGCTGGTCATGGTGCTGTTCCTTCCCGACGCCGTCCCCAGCGCCGTGTGGCTTCGTTGACAAGAGCCTGACGCAGCCAGGTGTCGGTGATGTCGTTGATGGCCAGGGCTGCCACGCCATGGCGGTGCCAGGCAGCTGCGCGCATCGCCTCCAGGTCGGCGTCCGAGGCGGTGCTTGGACCACGGTCGAGGCTGGAGCGCGGCGGGCGGGGTGCGCCGTGTAGGACTGGCTGCGCCTGCTCGTTGCTGCGCCGCCTCCGGACGGGGGTCATCTACGCAATCCCCCCGCGAGCAACAGAACCCCCAGCTACCTCATTGATATATATAATATAGTTATTATTGTTATTATGTAGGAGCCTCTCCCTTCCTGGTCCCTGCCCGCGCGCGACTAGGGCTTCCCGTTCGTGCGCGCGCACGTAATCACAAAATCCACAGAGGCCACTTTTCAATGACTTAGCCTCAGGCCATGGGATTGCGTTACTCATCCACCGTGTCCTCCTCGGCTGATAGGTCGCCTGTTGTCTGGGCCAGCACGTACCGGGGACCGGGCGGGCGCCCGGGGCCGGTGGCTGG
>JANPIH010000196.1:0-16180 GCA_031424895.1 Rhodospirillales bacterium | reverse complement strand
CACATCGTGACGCTGGCACCATCATCGCCTGATTGAGCGGCGGGAGGTCGCCGCCATGCCGGAATTGACCCCCTCGACCCGTGAACTGGCCCGCCGCATCGGCGTCACCGAGACCGCCCTGCGCAAGGCGGAGGCCAAGGGCCGCATCGAGCGTGAGCGGGATGGTCGGTGGGATGTGGAGAAGACCCGCCGCCGCATGATCGAGACAGCTGACCCAGTGCGCTCGCCGCTGGCGGGTGCGACCGGCGCCGGCACCACGCAGGCTGGCCTGTCGAACGACGCCACGCCCTACGCCCGACTGCGCGTGGCGCAACTGGCGCTCAAGGTCGAAGCCCAGCGTATGGCGTTGGACGAGGAGAAGGGCCGGCTGCTCGACGCCGCGGCGGCCAATGCCGCGATCGACGAGATCGCCGGCGCCATGCGTGACGCGCTGCTGAACTGGCCCGCCCGGGTGTCCGGCCTGATCGCCGCCGACCTGGGGGTGGAGCCGCATTTGGTGCAGACCGTGCTGCAGCAGCACGTCACCGATCTACTGACGGAGGCCGCAGATCGCTTCGATCCCCCAGGCCTCGGAGACCGCGGCGCGGACCGCTGAACATGTCCGCCGGCGCGCCGGTGCGATGCTGCGTCCGCCGCCACAGCTCACGGTCAGCCAATGGGCCGACCAGCACCGTGTGCTGAGCACCCGCGCCTCGTCGGAACCCGGCCCATGGCGCACATCGCGCACCCCGTATCTGCGCGACATCATGGACGCGCTGTCCGCCGTGCATCCCGCGCGCCGCGTGGTGTTCATGAAAGGTGCGCAGGTCGGCGCGAGCGAGGGGGGCAATTGCTGGTTGGGCTACATCATGCACCACGTGCCGGCCCCGGTGCTGGCGGTGCAGCCGACGGTGGAATTGGCCAAGCGCTTCAGCCGGCAGAGGATCGATCCCCTGCTGGAGGAGACACCGACGCTGCGTGAGCGGGTGGCACCAGCGCGGGCCAGGGACAGCGGCAACACGATGCTGTCCAAGGAGTTCCCCGGCGGCATCCTGGTGCTGACCGGTGCCAACTCGGCGGTGGGGCTGCGCTCGATGACGGCGCGGTTCCTGTTCCTTGATGAGGTCGATGCCTATCCCGGCGACGTCGAAGGCGAGGGCGATCCGATCGCACTGGCCGAGGCGCGCGCGCGGACGTTCGGCTGGCGGCGCAAGGCGTATCTGGTCTCTACGCCGACCATCGCCGGGCGCAGCCGGATCGAGCGGGAGTACCAGACGAGCGACCAGCGGCGCTTCTTCGTGCCGTGCCCGCACTGCCAGGCGATGCAGTGGCTGCGGTTCGAGCGGCTGATCTGGGAGAAGGGCAATCCAACGTCGGTGGCCTATCACTGCGAGGGCTGCGACGCGGCGATCGGTGAGCACAACAAGACTGCGATGCTGGCCGGCGGGGAATGGCGGGCCACCGCCACCGCGCAGGACCCGCATACCGTCGGCTTCCACATCTCGGCGCTGTATTCGCCGGTGGGCTGGCTGTCCTGGGAGCAGATCGCACGCGATTGGGAGGCGGCGCAGGGCAAGCCGGAGGACCTCAAGACCTTCCGCAACACCGTGCTGGGCGAGGTGTGGCAGGAACACGGCGAGGCGCCCGATTGGGAACGCCTTGTCGAACGGCGCGAGGATTTTTCCATCGGCACTGTGCCGGCGGGCGCGCTGGTTCTGACCGCGGGCGTCGACGTGCAGGACGACCGGATCGAGGTCGATGTCTGGGGCTGGGCTGAGGGATACACGTCCTGGCTGGTCGACCACGTTGTCATCCCCGGCAGCCCGCGCGAGCGGGCGCCCTGGGAGGAACTGGCAAAGCTGCTGGCACGGGACTGGCCGCGCACCTCCAGCGGTGCGATGCGGATCGCCAAGGTCTGCATCGACACTGGCGGCCGCGACACCGCCTCGGTTTACGGCCATCTGCGGCACCTGCGGGATCCGCGTATCGCGCCGACCAAGGGCGTGGAAGGCTGGAACCGGGCGCAACCGGTGCAGGGGCCGACGCTGGTCGATGCCTTGGTCAACGGCCAGAAGCTGCGCCGCGGTCTGAAGCTGTGGACGGTGTCAGTCTCGACGTGGAAAGCCGATCTCTATCGCCGGCTCTGGCTGGGGCGAGGGGACGCGGCCGAGTTCCCTGTCGGCTGGGTCCATCTACCGCGGGCCATCGAGGTCGAGTGGGTCAAGCAGCTGGTCGCCGAGCAGTTGCGCACAGTGAAGGATCGGCGCGGCTTCACCCGGCAGGAATGGGCCAAGCTGCGGGAGCGGAACGAGGCGCTGGACTGCGCCGTTCTGGCGCGCGCGGCATTGTGGCTGCTCGGCGCCGATCGCTATGGCGACCGCTACTGGCAACGTCTGCGAGAGGATGCGGCGGACGCGCCGCTGCGCGCGGACGACATTCCCGCCGGTGGGGATGTCGCTGTGGCGCCATCGGCACCACGGCAACAGACGGCGTCGGCGCCGGTTGTCGCCCGCCCGCGCACATGGCTCGCGCCACGGTCCGGCTGGCTGCGCTGATGGAGATCACCGATGAACCTCGATGCACTGGCCTGGGCGATCGCTCAGCCGGCAGGCAACCGCTGGCGCGGCCTGGCTGACGCCTTCACCGGCGGCACCATACGGGTGACGTTCGAAGGACGGACCGTCGAATACCGTTCGCTGACAGAAATCGGCGTGGCGCTGGCCGCCGGCTACGCCGCCGAGAACCCGGCCCAGCGCCGACCCGGCATGACGCTTGCTCGCTTCACGCGCGACGACGGCTGACCCAGGAGAACCGACATGTCCGAGGATGATGTCGCGCAGAAGCTCGCCGTCCACGAGGCGGTGTGTGCCGAGCGCTGGAAGCAGGCGGAGGCGCGCCTGAAGCGCATCGAACTCGTCCTGATCGCCATCGTGTTCCTGTTGCTGCTCGGCGAGGGCACGGTGCTGGAAGTCGTGAAGCGGCTGGTGGCGAAGTAGGACGGGTGGAATAGCAATGATTCCCACCCGCTTCCGCGACGCCTGGCGCGCTCTGCGTGGCTATGCTGCGGCCCAGGACGCCCGGGCCTCGACCTGGGCGGCTTCGGGCGGCAGCGCTAACAGCGAAGTGGCGAGCGCGTCGACCACCATCACGCGTCGCGCCCGCGATGCCGTACGTAATGACCCGTACGCCGCACGCATCGTCGACCTCTGGACAGGCAACGCCGTTGGCGCCGGCATCACCACGCGCTGGCCGGACAAGAAGCACGCGGATGCCTGGCGCCGCTGGGCCGAGAGCATCGCCTGCGACGCCGAGGGGCGGCTCGACCTGTATGGGCTGCAGGCACTGGTAATGCGCTCGGTGGTGGAGAGCGGCGAATGCCTGGTGCGGCTGCTGATCACCGAGCCGACACCAGCCAATCCGATAGGGTTGCGGTTGCAGATCCTGGAGAGCGACCATCTCGATGCCAGTCGCACCGGCACGATCGGCGGCGCCATCACTGTGCAGGGCATCACGCTCGATGCCACCGGCGCACCGGCGGCCTACTGGCTGTTCCCTCAGCACCCGGGGGCATCTTGGTATCTGCCGGGCAGTAACCAATCCAGCACGCCGGTGCCGGCCGCCGAGGTGCTGCACATCTACCGCAAGCGCCGGCCCGGCCAGCTGCGCGACGTGTCGTGGCTGGCACCTATCCTGCTGCGGTTGCGCGACCTGGGCGACTACGAGGCGGCCCTGCTGATGAAGGCCAAGATCGAGGCCTGCCTGGCCGCGGTGGTTACCGAGGAGGGCGACGATGTGCTGACCGGGCCGGCGGCAGGTCTGCTGCGGGATGCGCAGGGACGACCTGTCGAAGCCTTCGAGCCCGGCATGATACTGTATCGTCGCGGCACCGGCTCGGTGGAGGTGGTGAACCCTTCCGGTGGTGGCAGCCACACCGCCTTCGCGCGGCGGGCGCTGGAAGCGGCCTCGGTTGGTGCCGGGCTGACCTACGACCAGGTTTCCGGCGATCTGACCCAGGCAAACTACTCCAGCCTGCGAGCCGGCAAGATTGAGTTCCGGCGGCTGTGCGAACAGGTGCAGTACGGCATGCTGATTCCGATGCTCGTGCGGCCCATTGCCGATCGTTTTCACCAGCAGGGAGCACTCCTCGGTTTGTGGGGTGCCGAAATGCCGGAGGGCTTGGCGCACGTGCCGCCGGCACACGAGATGATTGACCCGTTGAAGGACACCACCGCGTTGATCGCGCAGGTGCGGGCGGGCTTCGTGCCGCAACCCGAGGCTGTGGGCTCCTTCGGCTACGACTTCCGCCAGGCGGTGGAGATGATCCGCGAAGCCAACGCGCTGCTCGATGATGCCGGTATCTCGCTCGACAGCGACCCGCGGCGGGTAGCCAAGAGCGGGGGCGCGCAGGACGCCGCGCAGATGGCTGCCATCGAGATCGCGGCAACCGGGGCTGCGATGCCGATGCGACCGCAGGACACGCAACAGCAGGGCTGACCCAATGACCGAACCTATCGAACCGGGCGGAAGCGATCCCGCGCCGGCGACGACGCATGCCGATCGACTTCCCACCGGTGGGCAATCGATCACCGCCGCGCGTGCACTCTCGGCACCGGCCACCGTCGATCGCGCCGCCCGCACGGTCGAGGTGGTGTGGTCCACCGGCGCGCGTGCCCGCAACTACGTGCCGCCCCTCGGCCTGATCACCGAGGAACTCGACATGTCGCCGAACGCGGTGCGCATGGAGGGCCTGCATGGCGGCGGTGCACCGGTGCTGAACACCCATCGCCACGGCGACGCACGCGATGTCGTCGGCCGAGTGATCGCCGCTCGGCTGGAAGGCGGCCGTGGCATCGCCACGCTCCAGTTCTCCTCGGCCACCGATGTCGAGCCGCTGTGGCAGCGCATCGCCGACGGCACGCTGCGCAGCATCAGCGTCGGCTACCGCGTCCACCGCTACGAGCAGATCGCCGACCCCATCGCCGGCACCGTGCACCGCGCCGTCGATTGGGAACCCTACGAGATCTCGGTGGTGCCCTTGCCCGTCGATCCGGCCGCCGCCGTGCGTGGCGTCGCAGATGCGGTGCCCATGCCGGCCGTCGAGCCGGCGATCCCTGACCCCACCCTCATCCGTACCCAGGAGACGACCATGCCGGATCCGGCAGACGCCACCGTGACCACGTCCACTGCTCACCAGGAGACCAACCCGACCATGACCACCACCCCTGCGAACGCACCCGCGGCCCCGCCGGCAACGGCCGTAACACCGCCCCCGGCGCCCGACCTCGATGCCATCCGCGCCGAGGCCGATCGTGCGGCGACCGAGCGCATCGCCAGCTACGATCCGGTGCTCGCCGCCGCCCGCGGCCTACTGCCCGACGACCAGATCGATGCCCAGCGCCAGGCTGCCGTCCGTGAGCGGATGTCCGCCGATGTCCTGCGCGGCCGGCTGTGGGACGCCTTCTCGCAGCGGGGCCGTGCAGCGGCACCCACGCTGCCCGCCAACCCGGCCGCTGGCCCCGCGTCGCAGGACCCGGAGGTGATGCGCGACGCGATGGCCGAGGCCCTGGCCGTGCGCGCCATGCCCGGCTACCAGGCGCCCACCTCTGGCCGGCATGCCGAGTTTCTCGGCTGGCGTCCCTCCGAAATGGTGGCCGAATTGATGCGCGCCCGTGGTGAGCGCAACATCCCACGTGACACCGCCAAGCTGGCCGAACGCGCATTCCAGACCACCAGCGACTTCCCGCTGCTGCTTTCGGCCGCCGCCAACAAGATGCTGCTCGCAGCCTATGCGCCCGCCAGCCCGACCTACCGCCAGATCTTCCTGCGCCGTGACTTCCGCGACTTCAAGCCGCACCGCCACCTGCGTGTCGGCGACTTCCCCAACCTGGTGCCGCTGTCCGAGAGCGGCGAGATCCAGGCCGGCACCATGTCCGAGAGCCAGGAGCTGGTGGCGCTCACCACCTTTGCCCGCCGTATCCGCGTCACCCGACCGATGCTGGTCAACGACGACCTCGGCGCCTTTACCGACTTCGCCGCCATGATCGGACGGCGCGTCGCCGACTTCGAGAACGTCACCGCCTACGGGTTGCTCAACACCGCCAACGGCGATGGCCCCACGCTCACCACCGGCGCCACCGCGGTGTTCGCCACCGGCGCCGCTCGGGCCAACAAGGCGGCTTCCGGCACGGCACTGGACCTCACAAACCTGGCCGCCGGCCGGGCGGCGGTGATGAAGCAGAAGACGCTGGATGGGCTGCCAATCTCGGTGGGGTCCAGCATGCAGCTGGTGGTGGGTCCGAACCAGGAACTGGCTGCCAGGCAGCTGACCGTGTCGGTCCAGGCCAACCAGACCGGCAACGTCAACATCTACGCTGGCTTCATCCAGCCCCTTGTCGAGCCGCTGATCCCGGCGAACCGCTGGTATCTGTTCTCCGATGCGGTGTCGGCCCCGGTCTACGTCTACGGCTACCTCAACGGCGCGGAGGGACCGCAGGTGACGACGGGCCCCGTCTCCGGTGTCGACGGCGTCGAGGTCTCCGTGATCTTCGACTTCGGCGTCGGCGCCATCGACTGGCGCGGCGCCTGGTTCAACCCGGGGACCTGATAGGGGGTTGAACCCACCCGCCTGACTTTCCTCTCCATCCTCATCTCGCGAATGGGCGGCCCTCGGGTCGCCCTTCGCGTTTCTGGAGCATCTCCATAATGAAGACCTTCGTCCAACCGGGCCTTTCGGTCCCACTGCCCATGCCCTACGACCGCACCTCGGGCCAGGGGGTGCTGGTCGGCGCTCTGTTCGGTGTGGTCGCCGTCGACGCGCTGACCGGTGTCACCGCTGAGGTGGCGGTGAACGGCGTGTTCGACATCACCAAGGAGGCACCGTTGGTGATCGCCGTCGGTGCCCGGGTGTTCTGGGACAACACCAACAAGCGCGTCACCACCACGTCCACCGCCAATGTTGCCGTTGGCCATGCCGTGGTTGCCGCTGCCAGTGCCGACACCACCGCCCGCGTTCGCCTCGTTGGCTCCACCCCCGCCGGCACCTGACGCCGCCCACTCCCCCAGGAGACACATCATGGCCTATCTGATCGCCCGCTTCCGCGAGGCCAGCACCTATGGTGCGCTGACCGGCGTGCTGGCCGCCCTCGGCCTGCATCTCGATCCCGGCGTGATGCAGAACATCACCCTGATCGGCACCGGCATCGCAAGCCTGCTCGGCATCCTGCTCCGCGACAGGGGAGCCGGCGCATGATGACTTCACGCGACAAGGCACGCCTCGCGGGCGTGCATCCTGACCTGTTGGCGGTTGTCGAGGCGGCCCGCCAGCAGGTACCCTTCATCGTAGTGGAGGGGCTGCGCACGCGCGAGCGCCAGGCACAGCTGGTAAAGGCCGGCGCCAGCCGCACGATGGACAGTCGCCACCTGACCGGCCACGCCGTCGACCTTGCGCCCACCGTCGATGGCGAGGTCCGGTGGGATTGGCCGCTGTTCTACCCCATGGCCAAAGCGATGAAGGATGCCGCATCCGCCCGCGGCGTCTCGCTCATTTGGGGTGGTGACTGGCCCCGGTTCCGCGACGGGCCCCACTTTGAGCTCAACCGGGACAACTATCCGGTCGGGACCGGCTGATGTCGGCCTTCGCAAGCATGCTGGCGGCGGTCCACGCGGACACCAACATCGGCATGGCCGCCGACTTCCGCCGGCCGCCCGGCCCCTGGGTGCCGGCGCGCGTCGTGCTGTCCCGTCCCACTGACGTCATCGGCGGCCTGGGCGGGCTCGGCAGCCGCGCCGGCGGTCTGGCCGCCACCATCCTTGCCGGCGACATCGCCTCGCTGGAGCCGCGGCGCGGCGACGAGGTGCTGCTCAACGGCAATGTGCACCGCGTTGAGGACGCCGAGCGCGATCCACTCGGCCTGTCCTGGCGTCTGGTGCTGGCGGAGGAGTAATCCATGCCGACACCGATCCGCGAAGCGGCGCTGGCGGCGATTGCCGCACGGCTGGCCGCTGAACTGCCAAGCATCGTGTTGGAGCGCGCCCGTCGTGCCCCAGTCGACACCGACAAGGAGACGCTGCCGCGCCTTGTCCTGACCGGCATCGACTGGGAGGCTGACGAGACGGCCGAGCCGGGCAGCACCCACTACAACCTCGGCTTCGTGGTGGTCGGCTACGTACGTAGCACCACCGACCTCGGCGTCGAGCAGGGACTGTCGGACCTGCATGCCGCGGTGGTGGCGGCGCTCGCCGGCTGGACACCCGCCATTGTTGGACTGGGCGAGGCCGCCGAGTTGGGCGCGGAGTTCCGCCTCTACGACACCGACGAGAGTGCCAAGCCGGCCGGTGAGGTCCTGGCCCGCTTCTCCATGCTCGCCATCGCCCCGCTCGGCCAGCCCTACACCAGTTGACGCACGGTGCGCCGCAAGCGGCGCTCCGCCGTCGCAGTCGTAGCCGCAATCAGATCGACTTGCTCTGCGCCTCCCGCAGGAACACCGAGAAGAACGCCTTCCCCATCAGAGATGTCTCCTCGGCAATCATCCGCTCAAGGACCGCCGCCCGCGCTGCCTGAACCGACTTGTCCTCCGGCGCCGCACGCGCGGCATATTCGACCAACTGCACCGCCACGCGCACCTGTCCGGTCTGCGCCAGGGCCTCCGCCCGCGACACGAGCGCTCCGGCCCCGCCCGCCAGCGCCGCGATCTCCGTCGCCAACGTCACCGCGGACGCCGGTTTCAGCTGCGCCGCATCGCCGGTGAACCATCCGGCATACAGGTGCCAGATGCCCCGTACAACGAACTCCGGGTCGTCATATTTCGGAACCAGATACGGTTTCGCGAGCAGGTCTGCCGGCGCTTTCACCGCCTGCAATACCTCATCCAGATTGGCGCCGCGGTTCATCAGCGCCAGCGTCTGCTGCATCAGGTTCTCCAGGGCCGCCGCCCCGTCACCCAGCATCTGCGACGCCCGCTCGGCCCCGAACACCACCGGCCCGTGGCCCGGGATCAGGATCTCTGGCCCCAGCGCCGCCATCCGCCGCAGCGCCGCTGCCCACTCCGCCGTAAAGCGCTGCACCTTGCGCGGGTTGCCGCTGTTCGGGAACACCCAAGCCACGAAGTCGCCGCTCACCAGCACCCGCCGCTCCGGCAGCCACACGAAGGTCGCATCGTCCGTCTCGCCGCGCCCGTGGAACAGCTCCAGCCGAACGTCGCCCACTTCCAGCGTCAGCGTGTCGTCGTACACGTCGTCCGGCCAGCGCTGCCCGATCGGATAGGAGAAGTTCTGGTAGTTGAACTGCTGCGCCTGCACCAGGCTGTTCAGCCCATGGGTGTCCATGTAGCGCTGCAGACGCAGGGCCACATTGCGGTGCCCGATGATCCGTGGTCGCTGCCACCCATTGGCGGCAGCCTCCTCGTCGATCCCCTTGATCCCGCTGGTGTGGTCGACGTGCCCGTGCGTGTAGATCACAGTGTGGATGGGGCTCGCATCCCACCGCCGGATCGCCGAGAGCGTCTCCGGCGCGAAGACAGGGTTGGCGGTGTCGATCACCACCAGACCCGACGCCGTACGGATCGCGGTTACGCTGCCGCAGAAATAGGTGGAATGGACGGCGATGATCCCGTCCGCCACCTCCGTGATCACGCCACCTTGTCGGCTCTCTGTCCACGCCTCCATCGGCGCAGTACCGGCCCACAGCTGCTCGAACAGCTGGTCTTGTCCAGCGGACATAGGCGTCGATCCCTCCATCGCAACAGCCTGTTTCGTATCACCTGGGCCAAGCTGGAGCCATCGGCTGATGGGCCTCAGCACGTCGCGGCAGGCCGGTCCTTTCACTCTCTAATCTCCAAGAGGAATACCCCATGAGCACCAACCTCGTGCGCATGAAGTTCGCCGCAGTCGCGGCCAAGATCGAGGCGGTGCCCGGGGTGGACTCCATCGGTGGCACCCCGTCAGCGTCGGACTGGATCGCATCTGAGATGGAGGTCCAGTTCGACCCAACCATCATCGAACTGCCGGAACTGACCGGCTCGCTCGACAAGGCAACGTCGGTTGTCGGTGGTCTCAAGCCTCGGCTGCGGATGCGCATGCCGCTGCGTGGCTCCGGTGCCGCCGGCACTGCACCCGACTTCGGCAAGCTGCTGCGCTGCAGCACCTTCGCCGAACTGGTCACCGCAGTGGCCATTGGCGCACCGACCGCCGCCACCGCCGGCACCACCACCACGGTGACCGCCGCCGTCCCCTTCGGAACCACCGCCCAGCAGTATCGCGGCATGCCACTGATCGTCACCGGCATCGCCGCCGGCACAACCGGGATCGTCGACTACACCGCGGCGCGGGTCATCACCACGGGTGATACCGCCGGCACCGCCTACACGGTGGGATCGAACCTCCAGATCCCGGTCAACGTGCTCTACAGCCCGACCTCGGACGAGGCAGTCTATAAGACTGCGACGATCTACTTCTATGCCGATGGGCTGCTGTGGACCTTCACCGGGGCACTCGGCACGCCGTCGCTCGAACTCACCACCGGCGGCATTGGCTTCATCAGCTTCGAGATGCGCGCCCAGTTCGCCAGCAAATCCGCCACCGCTGTGCCTGCGGGTGCCGCAGCGGTGCTGCGGCCAACACCGCCGCGCTTCGTGGGCGGCAAGTGCCAGCTCAACAAGGCGCTGGCCCAGGTCCGTACGCTGACCATCAATGCCGGCGTCAACGTCATCCTGCCCGACGACCCGGAGAGTGCCGAGGGCTATGGCGCCGCCCTGCCGATCGAGCGCGATGTCGCCGGCAACCTCGATCCCTACATGAACACCACCAACTCGGTGGCGCTGTTCAACGCCTTCCGGGCGGGCACGCCGATGTCGCTGATGGGGATCATCGGCAGCTCCGCCGGCAACCGCTTCGTGGCGATCGTGCCCAATGCCAAGGCGATCGGCATGGACCCCGGCGCACGGGACGGCCTCGGCCAGCACGGCGTCAGCTTCCAGGCCGACGGCGCCGACAGCGCCTTCTACCTCGCCCAGTTCTGACTCCGACAGCTTCAGGAGAGATTGATGTGGACATCGCCCCATCACTCCGGTGTTCTCGGGGCACGACCTTGTCGAGGGCACTCGCGAAGACAATTCGCGCAGACAGCAGCGTCACCGCCTCCCGGCATCACGCCTGCAGCAGATCACGCCATCGCTGGATCTCGTCCGACAGGTCGGCGCGGGGACTGCGCCCTTCTGCGGCGCCTGATCGGAGGTAGTGCTCAGCACCGGATTTCAATTGGCCCGAAGCAACAGCTTGGCGAACATCAGGGTTTGACTGCAGGTAGAATGCCTCATCGACGCTAGGTGCCGAGGCGAAACGTCCCTCCAGATAACCCGTCTCAATGAAATGGAGGTGGAGGTCCTTCACCTTCCCCGCGTCGCGCGCCTGGGCCAGATCCGGATAGGTGGTTCGATAAAACGCCTTATCGAACGGCATCGCCCTCGCAACCTCGGTCAAGAGCCTCTTCATCAGCCCAGCGGGAACTGCGACTTTGCTGCGGCTGTCCAAGCGGTCCTTGGTGATCCGCAGGGCTGACAGCATCAGGTCGACATGCGGCAGGTAGGTCTCGGTAATCACGATACGACTCCAATGGATCGCCTCGGCGGGACAAGGGCGCGGCGTTTTATAGAACGTGTGCCGAGTACCATCCAGGCACGGAACGCCAGTCGGTGCGTGGATTCGGAAGTTATCCACGGCGATAGATGCAACCGCCGTTCGGCCCACAGGTGGTTCCGTGGCATTCGAGACGCACAACGACGCGACCGTCTCGGCCAGCACAGCGTCAGCTTACAGGCAGGACGGTGCCCACAGCGGCTTCGACCTGGCTCAGTTCTGAACCACCCACCAATCTCCAGGAGACTCCCCCATGGATGGCATGACCGCTGCGCCGGTGTTCTCGGCGCACGACCTGGTGGCGTTCAGTCCGCCTGAATCGCCCCGCACCTATCGGATCGCCCCACTGACTTACCGCGAGCGGATCGCCTTCCGGGCCGCACTGGCGCGCGAGGCGGGGCTGCGGCCGTCGCCTCAGGATGTGAGCACCGCGCTGCGCACCGCCCTGCGCGAGATCGCGCCCAGCAACCTCGATGCGGCGCTGGCCGTGGTCGATGCCGCCGACGTCGCGCGGGCCGACGCCGAGGCGGCGCCACGGGATGCCGATGCCCAGGCTCGGCTGGCGGAGGCACAGGCCCGGCTTGCGGTGATCATCAGCGCCTGCATGGACGTGCCGGTCTATGCCGAACTACGCGTGGCCGGTGAACGCTGGACCGGCATGGCCCCCTGGGTCGCCTGCCGGCACGCCCTGCGCGGCTGGGAGGGACCGGGTCTGCCAGCGTTCCAGCGCGAGAAGGGGCTGGTGCCCGAAGACCTGCTGGACGCCATGCCAGCGAGCGAGATTGCCGCCGTGGGCTGGCGCGCCTTCCTGCTGGTGTCGCTGGACCGGAGTGCGGAGGGAAACTCCGTGGCGCCCTCGCCGTCGCCAGGGATCCCGGTGCCTTCGACGGCGGGCTGAGGCCGGAAGACGGCTCCGACTGGCTTGTCGCCGGCGAGCCGTGGCAGGGCGGCAATCCAAGACTGACAATCGCCCCTGCCTGGCATGAGGTCGTCCGGTTGTGGGCGGCGTGCCGTGGCGAGACCGGTATCGCCCACTGGCCCGATCCGGGTGGTGTTGGCGATCAGGCTGCTTGGGTGGTCGATGCATTCAGCGCCCTCGCCTCCCTCCACGCGGCCATGAACGAGGCCGAGCTGAAGCTACGGGGGCAGCGATGAGCTTCGTGCGCGCCGCCGTCTTCGGCCGGCTCAAGCCGGCGATGCAGGCCGAGGTGCGTGCGGTTGCTGGTGCGCTGCGTCGTGCGGTCACCACCACTGGGGCCGAGGTGCAAACCGAACTACGAGCCCAGGCGCGGTCGGCTGGCTTCAAGGATGGCGGCCGCAGCATCGCCAATGCCTGGCGGCTGAACTTGTATCCGTCAGGCGGCGTCGCGCCCACCACCTTCAAGCCGGCGGCACTGGTCTGGTCGCGGATGCCGACGGTGGTCGATGCCTTCGACCGAGGGGCCCAGATCGTTGCGCGCGGCCGAAAGTACCTGGCCTTCCCCACCGGCTACAACGCCATCGGCGGTCGTCGCGGTGCCAGTCGGCGTGGCGGATTGCGGATCACACCTGCCCAGATGATACAGGCCGGGCGGCGCGGCGAGGCCTTCGTGCTGCCGAGCAAGTCGCGGCCCGGCACCGCCCTGTGGTGCATGCGCGTGGCCGCAGCCACCGGGACCAGGCGCCGCACGCGCAAACGGCTGCGACTGTTCGTCGGCAGCGGCACCGAGGTGCTGACGGGGCATCGCAAGGGTCAGGCGCAACGCCGCCAGGATGTCCTCGCCCAGGGGTTCGTGCCGATGTTCTTCCTCATGCGCCGGGTGTCGCTGCGCCGGCGGCTGGATGTGGCCGGCGTGCGCTCCCGTGTGCCGATTTGGTTCGCGCGCAACGCCATTGCCGAACTGCGAGGGATCAAGCCGTGAGTCGTGTCGCCGCCCGCACCGTCGGCATCCGCGTCTCGACCGAAGGCGCCGACCGCGCCCGCCGCGAACTCGAGCAGTTCGGGGTGGCGGGCGAGGCGGCGCTGCGCCGCGTTGAAGTGGCAAGCGCCGCGGCATCCCCTGGATTGCAACGCCTGGCCGGCGCCTCCGATATCGCCACCCGCGCCTTCCAGGGCATGGGCGGGAGCCTTGGCACCGTCGGCAGCACGTTCGCCGGGGTGTCCGTTGCCGCCGGTGGGCTGACCGCCGGGATCGTGGCGATGGGCGCCGCCGCGGTCGCCGCCGGGGTGCAGATCGCCAAGGCCGGCGATACCGCCACCGCCGTGCTGGCACGGCTGGCCAGTGCCGCCGGCTCTGCCTCGGCAGCCGAGCGTGCCTTCGAGGGACTGTTCCGCCTGTCGCAGCAGACCGGCATCGCGGTCGCCGACAGTGCCGGTGCCTTTGCCCGCTTTGCCGTCGCCGCCAAGGAGGTGGGCGCCACCAACGATCAGGTGCTGCACCTGGTCGGCGGGTTGCAAAAGGCCGGAATCGTCGCCGGTGCCTCGGCCGAGGAGACGGGTGCCGCCACCCAGCAGTTGGCCCAGGCGCTGGCCTCCGGTGTGCTGCAGGGCGATGAGTTGCGCTCGCTGCTGGAGAACATGCCCCAACTGGCGCAGGCGTTGGCCAAGGAGCTGGGTGTCGGCCTCGGCCAACTGCGGCAGATGGGCAGTGAGGGCAAGCTCACGGCCGATCGGGTACTGCCGGCGCTGATCGCCGCAGGCGAGAAGCTGGCGGCTGAGTTCGACAAGCTGCCGCCGACCATGGGCCGGGCCTTCGGCGTGCTCGGCGCCGCGATGGACAACTTCGCCAGCCAACTCGACAAGGCGCTCGGCCTGTCGCAGGCGATTGCCAAGGCGGCGATGGAAGCCGCGGCCGCAGTCAACGCGGTGCAACGCTATGTCGCCCCGACCGACCGGCAGGCCGCAGAGAATGATGTCTCGCGCACCCGGGCGCGGCTGGAAGCCCTGCGCGCCGGTCCGGCAATGGACGAGGGGTCCGACCCGGCGCGTGGCTATTCCGCGATTCAGCGTGCCCAGTTGCAGGCGGCCGCCACGGCACGCCAGTCGGCGTTGCGCCAGGCCGAGAGCGAGCATCGCGCCGCCAATGACCGTGTCGGCGAGATCGAACGCGATGCGCAGCAACAGCGCTTCGGCGAGTTCGTCACCGCCCAGGCCAAGGCCGCGGACGCTGCCCGGACCCGCACCGCCCAGGAGGTGCGCGAGGTCGTCGAGGGCAACGACCAGAAGCTCAAGGCGACCCGAGACTATCAGGAGCAGTTGCAGAAGATCGCGCGTGCGGAAGCAGCCGGGGTCACCACCCTGCCGGGCGGCGCCAGCTTCGATGCCACCAAGGCGCGGGCTGACGCGCTGCGCGAGTACCAGGACGCGCTGGCCAAGGCCAATGAGGAGGGTCAGAAGGCTGCCAAGCTGGCCGACGACCAGGCAGCCAAGGTGGCCAAGGTGTCCGAGGCGCTGGCGGTCGAGCTCGACCGCCAGACCCGCCTGACCGACGCCCAGCGCAAGGGCAGCGATGCGGTGGCGGCGCTGAACGTGGAGCTGGAGATCGAGAAGCAGCTCCGAGAGGCCGGCATCCCGGCCATCGAGAAGCGCACCGCGGCCCAGCAGCGCGAGGCCGACGCGATCGAGGCGACCGTGCGCCAGATCGAGGTGCAGCGTACGGCCTACAAATCGGCGCAGGAGGACCAGAAGAAGCTCGACGAGGCGCGGAAGGAGCAGGAGCGCCAGGTGCAATCCACCACCGACGATGTGGTGCGCTATGCCGGCGATCGCTTCGCCGACTTGTTCTCCCGCACCGGCCGCGGTTGGGCCGGGCTGATGGACGATCTCTACCGCTTGGCGCGCGCAACCTTCGCCCGCATTGCCGCCGAGGCGGTGATCCGCCCGATCGTCACCCCCATCGTCCAGGGCATCTTCGGCGGCGGTGGGATCGGCGGTGTGGCTGGCGCTGCCTCGGGTGGCAGTTCGCTGCTGAACCTGCTCGGTCTGGGCAATTTCGGGGAGACGCTGGGGCTGACGGGTCCAGGCGGCCTGCTCTCCAACATCGGCTCCGGCCTTGGCCTGACCGGCGCGGGTGGATTGTTGGGCGCGACTGCCATCACCGGCTGGGGCACCTCCACCAGTGCAGCACTCGGCGCGATGGGCGGGGCCTACGGCCCGGCCTCGCTCGCCCAGTTGCAAGCCTTCGGTGGTGGCGGGCTGTTCGGCGGCACCGGCGCGACGTTCGGCTCGCTGCTGGGCGGTGCCGGAGCCGGCTTCGGGGCGGGCATGCTGCTCAACAGCGTGCTCGGCGGCAACCAGACCGGCGGCATGGTCGGCTCCGGTGCCGGAGCTCTCGCCGGGGCGGCACTCGGCTCGATCATCCCCGGCATCGGCACCCTCATCGGCGGCCTGCTTGGCGGGGCCGCCGGTGGTGGGCTGGGCGGCCTGTTTGGCCCCGGCGAAAGCGTGCGCGGCTATGGCCTTCGGCTGCAGAGCGTTGGCTGGGGCGCGGACGGTGCCCCATCGAACGCGATGGCCGATCAGCTCATGCCGATCGACTACCGGCACTACAATGAGAGCGGCAAGGCGGTCTTCAACCAGGCCGAGCAGGTC
>JANPIH010000195.1:0-4790 GCA_031424895.1 Rhodospirillales bacterium | reverse complement strand
TCATCGCCGCACTGCCGCTGTATCGGCGCTCAGGGCTGGATGCGGTGGCGGTGAACCTGCAGGGCGGCAGTCCGCAGGGCTATTCGTGGCACCAGCCCTGGCGGCTGTCGGGCTTCGCGCCGGACGGGACGCCCTATCGCGACATGCTGGACCGGCTGGCGCAGGTGATCGGGGCGGCGGACGCGCTCGGCATGGTGGTGAATGTCGGGCTGTTCTACGGCGCGGCGGCGCAGTCCTTGCAGGGAGAGGCCGCGGTGGTGCGGGCGGCGACGGCTTCGTGCGACTGGCTGGCGGGCGCAGGCTTTTCCAACGTGCTGCTGGAGATCGGCAACGAGATCGACATCCCGGCCTTCAGCCACGACATCATCAAGCCGCCGCGCTGCGGGGAGCTGATCGCGCTGGCGAAGGCCCGCGCGCCGGCGATTCCGGTCAGCACCAGCTTCAAGGGCGGCGTGGTGCCGCCGGCGCACCTGCTGGCGGCAAGCGACTACGTGCTGCTGCACGGCAACAGCGTGGAACACCCGGACGGCATCCGCGCGCAGGTGGCGGCGACGCGGGCGAGCCCGGCCTTTCGCGGGCAGCCGATCCTGTTCAACGAGGACGACCACTTCGATTTCGACCAGCCGGACAACAACTTCGCGGCCGCCATCGAGGGCGGGGCGGGCTGGGGCTTCTTCGACTACCGACGCATCCGCGAGCGGTTCGAGGACGGCTACCAGTCGTTGCCGGTGGATTGGGGGATCAACTCGGCGCGCAAGCTTGGGTTCTTCAGCCTGCTCGCCGAGGTGACGGGCGGGGAGGCCCCGCGATGATCGACGCGGCGATCCTGGCGCAGGCCGAGGCGCTGCTGGAGCGGTGCAAGGCGGCGGGCGTGATGGTGGCGACCGCCGAGAGCTGCACCGGCGGGCTGATCGCGGCGGCGCTGACCGCCATCGCCGGCAGTTCGGCCGTAGTGGACCGCGGCTTCGTGACCTACAGCAACGAGGCGAAGCACGAGTTGGTCGGCGTGCCGATGGCGCTGATCGCGGCGCATGGGGCAGTGAGCGAGCCCGTGGCGCGCGCCATGGCCGAGGGGGCGCTGGCGCGCTCGCGGTCGCAGCTTTCCATCGCGGTGACGGGGGTGGCCGGGCCGGGCGGCGGCAGCGCGGAGAAGCCGGTCGGGCTGGTGTGGTTCGGCTGCGCGCGGGCGGGCGCCCCCACCGTGACGGCACGGCACGTGTTCCCGGGGGATCGCACCGACATCCGGCGGGCCACGGTGGCGGTGGCGGTGGCGATGCTGGAGTCCCGCATCGGCTGACCAGTGAGGCGCAGTGCGGAACGGGTTCGGGCGCGCAAGGCTTTGCGCGGTGCATGGTCAACGCCGGGAGCGCCTCGCATGGACAAGAAGACGACCTTCAACGTCTGGTACTTCGTCGCAGCCTTCGCCGGCATCCTGCTGCTGCAGAGCCTGATTGCCGGGTTCGCGGGCACGAAGCCGATCGCCTACAGCGAGTTCCAGCAATTGCTGCGCGAGGGCAAGGTTGCCGAGGTGGCGGTGTCGGACCGGTTCATCTCCGGCGCGCTGAAGCAGGCGCTGCCGAGCGGGGAGTTGCGCTTCACCACGACACGGGTGGAGGAAGCCTTCGCCGATGACCTCGGCAAGTACGGCGTGAAGGTGACGGGGCAGATCGAGAGCACCTTCCTGCGCGACCTGCTGTCGTGGGTGGTGCCGGTGGCACTGTTCGTCGGCATTTGGTTTTTCCTGATCCGCCGCATGGCCGCGGGCGGCGGGCTGGGCGGCGGGCTGATGGCGATCGGCAAGAGCAAGGCCAAGGTTTATGTGGAGACTGACACCGGCGTGACCTTCGCCCATGTGGCCGGCGTGGACGAGGCCAAGCAGGAATTGCAGGAGGTGGTCGACTTCCTGAAGAACCCCGAGCACTACGGGCGGCTCGGCGGGCGGATGCCCAAGGGCGTGCTGCTGGTCGGGCCGCCAGGGACCGGAAAGACGTTGATCGCCAAGGCGGTGGCGGGCGAGGCGAAGGTGCCGTTCTTCTCGATCTCCGGCAGCGAGTTCGTGGAGATGTTCGTGGGCGTGGGGGCGGCGCGGGTGCGCGACCTGTTCGAGCAGGCGCGGACACGGGCACCAGCAATCATCTTCATCGACGAGCTGGACGCGATGGGCCGCAGCCGCAGCCCCGGCATGGCCGGCGGCGGCAACGACGAGAAGGAGCAGACGCTGAACCAGCTGCTGGTGGAGCTGGACGGGTTCGACACCAAAAGCGGCGTGGTGCTGCTGGCCGCGACCAACCGCCCGGAGATCCTGGACCCCGCGCTGCTGCGCGCCGGGCGGTTCGACCGGCAGGTGCTGGTGGACCGGCCGGACCGGCGCGGGCGGGTGCAGATCCTGGGTGTGCACGTGAAGAAGATCCGGCTCGACACGGCCGTCGAGCCGGAACAGATCGCGGCGTTGACGCCGGGGTTCACCGGGGCGGACCTGGCCAACCTGGTCAACGAGGCGGCGCTGCTCGCCACGCGCCGCGATGCCGAGGCGGTGACGATGGTCGATTTCGACAACGCCATCGAGCGCATCGTGGCGGGGCTGGAGAAGAAGAACCGACTTCTCAATCCGAAGGAGCGCGAGATCGTGGCGTTCCATGAGATGGGGCATGCGCTGGTGGCCATGGCGCTGCCGGGCAGCGACGCGGTGCACAAGGTGTCGATCATCCCGCGCGGGGTCGGCGCGCTGGGCTACACCATCCAGCGGCCGACCGAGGACCGCTATCTGGTCACGCGCGAGGAGCTGGAGAACAAGATGGCGGTGCTGCTGGGTGGGCGGGCGGCGGAGTGGATCGTGTTCCACCACCTCTCGACCGGCGCGTCAGACGATCTGCGGCGGGTGACGGATATCGCGCGGGCGATGGTGGTGCAGTACGGCATGTCGCCGGATCTCGGGCATGTCACCTACGAGCGCGACCAGCGGGGAATGCTCGGCGGCATGGCGGTGCCGGCGGAGCGGGCCTATGCCGAAACGACGGCGAGCGCCATCGACCGCGAGGTGCACGACATCGCCCAGCGCGCCTTCGACCTGGCCGTCGCGGTGCTGACCGAGCGGCGCCCGCTGCTGGACACGACGGCGCGCAAGCTGCTGGCGCAGGAGACGCTGGAGGCGGAGGACATCACGGCGATTGCCGTGGAGATGAAGGTTCCCGCTTGACGCGGCGTCCAGTTCCGGGAAATCATCCCGGATATGGAAAGTGTGGTGGACACGGAATTGGACTCGCGGCTGGCCGCCCGGCTGGCGGCGTTGCGGGGGGAGCGAGGGTGGTCGCTCGACCAGCTGGCGCAGCATTCCGGCATTCCGCGCACCACGCTGTCGCGGCTGGAGCGCGGCGAGACGAGCCCGACGGCGGCGCTGCTCGGGCGGCTTTGCACCGCGTATGGCCGCACCATGTCGCGCCTGCTGGCCGAGGTGGAGGCGGAGCCGGCGAAGCTGCTGCGGGCGGGGGAGCAGCCGGTGTGGACCGACCCGGAGACCGGGTTCGTGCGCCGCAGCGTCTCGCCGCCGGCCGCCGGATTTGACGCCGAGCTGGTGGAGGCCCGACTGCCGGCAGGGGCGGACATCGCCTATGCCGCGCCTGGAGTCGCCGGACTGGAGCAGCATATCTGGGTGCTTGGCGGCGTTCTTGAACTGACGATGGAGGGGGCGACGCACCGCCTGGTGCGCGGGGATTGCCTGCGCTTCCGGCTGTTCGGGCCGACGCGGTTCCAGGCGGGGGCGGACGGGGCGCATTATAGCCTGGTGGTGTGCCGGCCATGAGCGAGATCGTGCTGCTGACCCCCGAGGCCTTCGAAGCCGCCGTCGGCGAATTGGGCGGGGTGCTGCATGCCGCGGTGCATGCCGGCGCCTCGGTGGGCTTCCTGCTGCCATGCCCCCCGGAGGAGACGGTGGCGTTCTGGCGCGGCCAGCTGCCGGCGGTACAGTCGCGGCACAAGCATGTCTTCGTGGCGCGCCAGGCAGGTCGGATTTTGGCCACCACCACGCTGATCACCGGCGGACTGCCAAACGGGCGTTGGCGGGCCGAGATCGCCAAGGTGCTGACGCATCCCGCAGCGCGGCGACAGGGGCTGGCGGCGCGGCTGATGGCGGCAGCGGAGACGCTGGCGCGGGCCGATGGGCGGCGCTTGCTAGTGCTGGACACCTGGACAGGCAGTGACGCGGAGCGCCTGTACCGGGCGCTTGGCTGGAGCGTGGTCGGCGTGATCCCGAACTACGCAGCCGACGTCCACGGCATGCTGCAACCGACCACCTACATGTTCAAGGAGATGCCGGCCGATGCGTGAGTCAGGGATCGGCGACAACGGCGGGCCGCCGCTGGTTGAGGAAGACCCCGCCGACGCCTCCTGGAAAGGCTGGATCTGGCGCAAGAAGCACAAGGCAGCCTGGAAGACCCCGCCCCGGGAAATCGCGCTGCGCCGACTGGAGCGGGCCGAGGCGCTGGGGATGACCTACAAGGAATACACGCTCGAGATCATGGAAAGGGGGCGGCATCTGTAGGGACGCCAAGGCCAGGGCGCCGCCCCATAGGTGCGGAAGCAAGGTAAGGCAGAGCTCCGCCCAGACCCGCCAGAGGCCGAGCCCCTGGACCTCAACACATTTAAATGTGTGGGTTTCCAAAGGCCGCCGGCCTTTGCTGGGACATACGTGGCGTGGCTTCGCGCCGCGATGGCAAAGCCCTGGCCTTGCCTTATCAAGGCCTACACTCTCCTCAGGCCGCCTTCACCACCTCGCCGATCACCAGCACCGCCGT
>JANPIH010000194.1:0-2848 GCA_031424895.1 Rhodospirillales bacterium | reverse complement strand
GCCGGTGGTGGAGGAACCGACCATCATCCGCCCGCCGACCCCGGTCGACCCTCCGCCACCTGCCCCGCCGCCGCCCCCACCCCCGCCGCCGCCAGGTCCAGGCACCGGCAGCCGGACCATTGCGATCATCATCGCCGTGCTGCTCCTCCTGGCCGGCGGCGGCGCCGCGTGGTGGTTCCTGCGCACCCCCGCACCGGTGCAGGAGGCCGTGGCCCCCGCCCCCGCCCCCGCACCCGCGCCCGTGCCTCCCGCGGCCCCCGCCAACCCCAACTGCGCCGAGGCCGCCGACGTGCTCAGCGGCAAGTGCACCCCGGACATGCTGCGCGCCCTGCCGCCCACCGAGCAGACCCGCCTCGCCGAAACCCTCCTGCGCCAGCAGGGCGAGGCCCGCGCGGGCAACCTCGCCGTCAGCCTGCTCAGCGTCGCGGCCAGCGGCCACAACCACGCCCAGGCCCGCCTCGCCCTCGGCCGCCTCTACGACCCCGCCACCTTCAAGCCCGGCGGCCCGCTCAGCGCCGCCAACCCCGCCCGCGCCCTCGATGAATTCGGCAAAGCCGCCGAAGCCGGCCTCGCCGAAGCCCGCACCGCCCGCGACGCCCTGGTCGCCCGCCTGCGCCAGGAAGCCACCGGCACCGACCCCGCCGCCGCCAACCGCGCCCGCGCCGCCCTCGCCGCCGCGGGCATCCAGTGACATACGCAGGAGACACCGCGATGACGCTGCGCCGACGCCGCATCCTCACCGCCGCCAGCGCCGCCCTGCTGGCCGGCACCACCTCCCTCACCGCTCCCCTTCCCGCCCAGGCGCAACAACCCCCCGCGCGCGAGGCGATGCTGATCCCCGGCAAGCGCACCCTGCGCCAGCGCGTCCTCACCCGCCCCGGCGCCGCCTTCCGCCCGCAACCCGGCGCCGCCCCCGCCGGCCAGCCCGCCAGCCCGCTCACCCCACTCTTCGTCTATGCCCGCCAGGCCGGCACCGACGGAAAATCCTGGGTCGAGGTCGGCCCCGCCAGCCGCGGCGCCACGCTCGGCTGGCTGGGCGAAGACCAGATCATCCCCTGGCAGCACACCATGACCGCCGCCTTCCACAGCCCCGCCGGCCGCGAACGCACCCTGTTCTTCCGCGACCGCGACACCCTGCTCGCCATGCTCGGCGGCGCCACCCCGCCGCAGGAAGCCCGCCAGCTCACCGCCATCGCCCAGCGTCCGCAACGCCCCGACAACTTCCCCATCGTGGCCATCGAGCCCGCCGAGCACATCGACATCAGGCGCCAGTTCTACCTCCTGCCGATCCTCCAGGCCGAAAGTGTCGCGTTCCAGGACGGCCGCGAATACCGCATGATGGAGGTCGCCTCGATCCCGCTCTCCAGCGAGCCGCCCGGCCGGCAGGCCCCCTTCACCGTCGGCATCGCCTTCGTGGTCGACACCACGCTGTCGATGGACCCCTACATCAACAAGGTCCGCGCAGCGCTCAGCGAATTCGTCCGCGCCACCGCCGCCGAGCCGGGTGCGCCCACCCGCTACGCGTTGATCGGCTTCCGCAACAACCTGGAACGCCAGCCCCGGCTGGACTACATCACGCGCACCTTCGCCCAGTTTGCCGACAGCACCGACGCGCCCGGCTTCATCCGCAAGATCCAGGACATCAAGGCCACCAACGTCGACAGCCTCTCCTTCAACGAGGACAGCTTCGCGGCCATCACCGTGGCGATCGATTCGCTCGACTGGGGCGACATCCAGGGCCGCGTCGTCATCCTCGTCACCGATGCCGGCGCGCTGGCCGCCAATGACCGCTTCTCCGCCACCCGCATGCGCCCGGAGGAGCTGGGCGAGAAGGCCCGCGCCGCCGGCGTCGCCCTGATGGCGCTGCACCTGAAAACGCCGCAGGGCGCCAACAACCACGCCTTGGCCGAGCGCCAGTACACCACCCTCACTTCCATGCCCCTGCCCACCCTCGGCCCGCAGTATTTCCCGGTGGCCAACGGCGACCCCGAGGCGCTGGACCGCACCGTGCGCGACATGCTGGGCAAGCTGCGTGCCGTGCGCACCGACCAGGCCGCCGCCCAGGCCAGCCGCACGCCCCCCGCCGCTGACGACCGCGCCGCCATGATCGGCCACGCCCTGCGCCTGGCCTGGATCGGCCGGCAGGACCGCTCGTCCGCGCCGGACCTCGTCCGCGCCTGGGCGTCGGACGGCTACAAGGGCACCAACCCGCCCGAATGCCTCGAAGTGCGCGTGCTGCTGACGCGCAACCAGCTCAACGACCTCGCCCAATCCCTGCGCTTCATCATCGACGAGGGCCGCTCCGGCATGCTCGGCGGCGACGCCATGTTCGACCGCCTGCAAACCGTCGCCGCCCACCTCGCCCGCGACCCCGAGGCCCTGCGTCAGCGCGGCCTGGAAAGCCTCGGCGGCGTGCTCGGCGAATACCTCGACGACCTGCCCTACGTCTCCGAAGTCGCGACGATGGACCGCAACAGCTGGCGCACCATGGGCGGCGGCGCCCAGACCGAATTCCTCGACAAGCTGGAATCCCGCCTGCGCCTCTACCAGGACTTCAACCGCACCCCCGAACTCTGGAAAGCCTTCGACGGCGGCCGCGACCCCGGCGAGGCGGTCTATCCCGTCCCGCTCTCGGCCCTGCCATGATCCCGCGCCTCTTGGCTGCGAAAAAAAAGCCAGGAACAGGCAAGGCCAGGGCTTTGCCCTGGACCCACCAAGGGCCGGCGGCCCTTGGATCCCCATTCATTAAAGTTAGGAGGTCCAGGGGCTCGGCCCGTCGCGCGAAGACGCGCGCCGGACCAGGCGGGTCTGGGCAGAGCCCAGCCTTCCCTTTCTTCGCGCCAATGAG
>JANPIH010000193.1:0-16871 GCA_031424895.1 Rhodospirillales bacterium | reverse complement strand
GCCCGGACCTTTCCCGCCTCCGGCGGGAGGGGCTGGCCCGGTCTGTGTCGCGCGCCGCGACGGCCCCTCCCGCTGGTGGCGGAACAAAGATTTGAGGGTGCAGGGGGCTCGGCCCCCTGCCGGGTCCAGGGCGGAGCCCTGGCCTTCCTTCCTTCCCGTCCATCCTACCCGCGCCCTTCGCCGATCGGGGGGACGTCGTTGGTCATCCCGGCCAGCACTTCGGCGACGTGGCGGACGCGGATGGGGCTGCCTTCGCGTTTCAGGCGGCCGGCCATGTTCAGCAGGCAGCCCATGTCGCCGGCGAGCAGGGTATCGGCGCCGGTGGTGGCGATGTCCTTGGTTTTGTCGGCGACCATGCGGGTGGAGATGTCGGGGTATTTCACGCAGAACGTGCCGCCGAAGCCGCAACAGGTTTCGGGTTCGGCCATTTCGGTGAGCGTGAGCCCGGAGACGGTGGCGAGCAGCGCGCGGGGCTGGGCCTTGATGCCCAGTTCGCGCAGGCCGGAGCAGCTGTCGTGGTAGGTGGCGGTGCCTTGGTAGATGCCCGGGACGGTGGTGATTTTCAGCACGTCGGTGAGGAACGCGACGAGTTCGAAGGTTTTCGCCTGGAGCGTTTCCGCGCGGGTGCGTTGTTGGGGATCGTTATCGAACAGGCCTGCGAAGTGGTGGCTGATCATGCCGCCGCAGGAGCCGGAGGGCACGACGACATAGTCGTAGCCGAGGAAGGCATCGAGGATTCCGGCGGCGATGTCGCGCGCGGTGGCGCGGTCGCCGGCGTTGTAGGCGGGCTGGCCGCAGCAGGTTTGCGCGCGGGGAACTTCCACCTGGCAGCCGGCCTGTTCCAGCAGGCGGATGGCCGCGAAGCCGACAGTCGGCCGGTGCAGGTCCACCAGGCAGGTGACGAACAGGGCGACGCGGGGGCGGCGGGCTTGGGACATGGGCTATGTTTATAGGGGCTCGCCAGGGTTTTGCGAGGGCTCTGGCGTGCCGGAGCGCCGGCTCTGCGGCTCCCCGTGTCGATCTGGCGTGCCGATGCACCGATAGGGTGCGCGATCCGTATTCCCCGGCCGTCTCATCCGGACGCTATCGCAACTCCCCGGCTGGTCCTGCGGCTGACACAGCTTCACGCCCGAGTTCACTTCGGATGGAAAACCCGATGATGAAAGGGTCTCGTTCAAGAAAATTTCCCTTGCCTCCCGCTCGACAGTCATATATAAAAACATTATGTCAAACATGTCAGGAACAACCCAGCCGCCCGCAGCCGGCCCAAGCGACGCTCTCCGGAGCGCCGCCGTCGACTCGCGCGCGCATCATACCACGCTGGAATCCCTGCTGTTCGCGCTCCTGCTGGTCCTTCTGTCCCAGCTCGCGCCCAGGCGCCGTAGCACCCCCTCCCATCCCGCCACCACCATTGTCCCGGGCCAGCGCCATGCCCCCGGCCGCGCGCCCCACGCGCTCGCCTTCGCGCAGCACCTCGTCCCCGATTGGATCTTCAGCACGCGCAACCGCGGCATGCGCCCCCGCGCCCTTGCCGCGCCCGGCGCGCGGGCACCGTCGGCCCGCGATCCGCCCGCGTGAATCACATCCCCTGCGCCCGAAAAAACCTCTGGCTCGAGGGCGATGACTCACGCCCGCCCCGCACCGGGCGCATCATCGGCGGCACATCCCTGTTCCGCGGCCAACCGCCCCTCGGCAATCGCGACATAGCTCGGGTCGATGTCGATGCCGATGCCCCGCCCCCCCTCGCGGTGTGCCGCCACCAGCGTGGTCCCGGTGCCCATGAACGGGTCCAGCACCACCGGCGCGGGCGCGCCGTGCAGGCGGATGCACCATTGCGGCAGTTCGACCGGAAAGGTGCCGGGGTGGTGGAATTTCTGCGCCCGGCTGTTCACGGTCCGGTACGGGATGAACCACGTGTTGCCGCGGCAGTGGAGGTCCTGGGCGTGATTGCGTCGCGCGATGTTCGACTTGTCCTTGAACGGCACGCCGATCGCCAGCCGGTCGAGAGGCACGCGGCCGCTGCGGGTGAGGTGGAAGACATGCTCGTGGGCGTGGTTCAGGAAGCGGGTGCCGCCGACCGGCTTGTAGTGGCCGGAGCTGTCCGCGCCGATGGCGATGGATTTCACCCAGGTGATGTGGTTCTGCAGCTCGAACAGCGCGCGCAGGCGCACGATCAGCTCGAACGGCAGCCAGGGACGGCTGGAGGAGCCGGAGATGTTGAGGAAGAAGCTGCCCTGCGGCTTCATCACGCGCCGCACCTCCGTGCAGACGGCGACCATCCAGTCGAGGTAGTCGGCTTCCTCCCGCCGGTCGCGATAGGCGCGGTAGCGCAGGTCGATGTTGTAGGGGGGCGAGGTGACGACGACGTCGATGCTGTCGTCCGGCAGGACGGACAGGGCAGCGAGGCAGTCGCCGGTAATCAGGCGGTGCGGGTGCAGCCCGGGATCGCGCGTCACCGCATCAGCGGGGCAGCAGGACATACAAACTGCCGGGCTGTCGCATCTTCCCGGCGCGCGCCTCGGCGTCGGGGCCCCAACCGTAGAACAGGTCGGCGCGCGTCGGCCCGCGGATCGCGCCCCCGACATCCTGGGCAAGCAGCAGACGGCGCAGGGGGGTGGCGGGGACGAGGGCGTCGTTGGTGTCGATCCATACCGGCGTGCCGAGGGGGATATGGGCGCGGTCGATCGCCACGGAGCGCAGCGGGGTAAGCGGCACGCCCATGTTGCCGGGCGGGCCCTGGTCCGGCGCGATGCCGCGCACCTCGCGGAAGAACACGAAGGAGGGGTTCTGCTCCATCACCGCCCCGGCCTCGTTCGGGTGCATCGTCAGCCAGGCGCGGATGGACTGCATCGAGACATGCTCGAGCTTCATCTCGCCGCGGTCGACCAGCACCCGGCCGATCGGCACGTAGGGTTGCTCGTTCTTGCCGTCGTAGGACACGCGCAGCACGGAGCCGTCCGGCAGGCGGGCGCGCCCGGAGCCCTGGCTGTGGAGGAAGAAGGCATCGACCGGATCGGCGGCCCACAGCATCTCCAGCCGCTGCGGCGCCAGCGCGCCGCGGTTGATCTGCGCGCGGGTGGGAAGCACCTGGCCGGCCACGTGCCCGCGCGGGCGGCGCAGCAGCGGCGTCTGGTATTCGCCGCCGCGGGTGCGGGCGGCGCGGAACTCCGGCTCGAAATACCCGGTCACCAGCCCCTGCGGCGTGCCGTCGGCGGAGGCGAGATGGGGCTGGAAAGACTGCTCGAAGAAGGCGCGGGCCGCCGCGTCATCACCGGCCGGTAGCGCGCGCGCCTGGGCGCACAGCATGGGCAGGCGCGGATGGGCTGTTCCGTCCAGCCGCGCGCATCCGGCGACAAAGGCGGGCACTGCTTCCGCCGTGCGGTCGGTGGGCCATCCCGGCAGCTGGTCAAAGCGCACCGGCGTCAACGCCGGGCCGGGGGCGGAGGGCACCGCGATGCCGGCCGGTGCGCGCCCGGCAGTGGTCTGCGGGGCGCAGCCGGCCAGCAGCGACAGAACGGTGGCGGCGGCCAGGGCGGGAAGGCAGCGCCAGAGCCGTCCCGTCGCAGGTGGCATCAGGCGCTGCGGGCGGCGACCAGGCGCCAGCTCGGGTCGGGCGAGCCCAGGTCGCGCTCGAAGGTCCAGATGTCGCGGATCTCGGTGACCGCATCAGTGCCGGCCACTTCCTTGCCGGCCTGGTCGAGCGTGAGGTTCACCTGGTCGCTGGTGAAGGCCACCGTGATGCTCGCCATGCCGCCACGCAGCTCCGCGGCCTCGATCGCGGCGCCGTGAACGTCGTGGATCTCGGTGCGCTGGGTCTCGCCTGCCTGCTCGCGCGCGGCGATCACGCCCTCGAAGGCAGTGTAGGTCTCGTCGGACAGCAGCGGGCGCAGTGTGGCACGGTCGCCGGCGGCAAAAGCCGCGACGATCATGCGGAACGCCGCCTCGGCGCCATCCAGGAAGCCGGCCGGCGCGAAGTTGGAGTCCACCGAATGCATCGCCACCAGCGTGCGCCCAACCGGGCTCGCGGGATCGGGCAGCGGGCGGCCGGTTGCTGCCGGGGTTGGCGGCGGGGGCGGTGGCATGCCGTCCTCGACCACGCGCAAGTCGGGCCGTCCCATCGGCTCCGGCGGGCGCTCGAAGCCTTGCCGCTTGCCCAGAATGCTGCGCAGCCGCAGCACCAGGAAGGCTGCGATCATGCCGAACAAGATCAGGTCGATCGGGAATCCACCGCCGGTCGCGCCCATTATGTGTCACTCTCCATTCCCGCCGCGGCGGGTTGCATCCACAGACATAAGCAAACCAAGGTCGGTTCACAACCGAAGCCGCGGATGCAGGGGGAGAAACGGGCATTGCAAGCGCGCAATCCGGGCTGTATCCGGCACAAATGATCCTGCTGCGCCATGCCCAGAGCGAGTTCAACCTTCATTTCACGGTGACGCGCCGCGATCCCGGCATCATCGACCCCAAGCTGACGCCGCTCGGCCACCGCCAGGCTCGCGAGGCCGCCACCCGATTTGCGGGGGCGCCGATCCGCCGCATCATCGCCTCGCCCTACACCCGCGCGCTGCAAACCGCCGCCCCGATCGCCCGGGCACTCGGCGGCATACCGGTGATCGTGAACCCGATCGTGCGCGAACGCTACGCCTTCGCCTGCGATGTCGGCTCGCCGCGCACCGAGCTGGCCCGTGCCTGGCCGGAACTGGATTTCTCCCATATCGACGAAATCTGGTGGCCGCCGGTGGAAGAGCCGGCCGAAGGCATCGCCGCGCGCGCCGTGCTGTTCCGCGCCGAGATGGCGGCCCTGGCGGACTGGTCCGACACGCTGGTGATCAGCCACTGGGGCTTCATCCTGGCGATGACGGGCGAGAAGATCACCAACTGCGAACAACGCACCTGCGACCCGACCACGCCGGCGCCTGAAGGGTTGAACTGGAAGCACTGAGTCCTGGCAAAGCAAGGCCTTCTTTTTCTGAACAAAAAGAAGCAAAAAGACTTTCATTCATTAATTTGAACCAACCGCCGCGTTCTACAACTGGTATGCGAGGCGCTTCTAAGCGCAAAGGGATGAAAGTTTTTTGGTTCTTTTTTTCAAAAAAGAACAAACCTTGCTCTTGCTACGAAGCGTGTAGCTTCATCGGCAAGGAGCGCAGCCCGCGCAGGGTGTTGTTGTAGCGGCGGACGGGTGTTCCGGTAATTTCCAGCCGTGCGACGCGGGTCGCCAGGGCGGCCAGCATCACCTCGCCTTCCAGCCGGGCCAATATCTGGCCCACGCACATGTGGATGCCGGCGCCGAAGCCGACATGGCCGCTGGCGGTGCGGGTGATGTCGAAGCGGTCGGGGTCGGGGAAGCGGCGCGGGTCGCGGTTGGCGGCGGCGAGGAACATCAGTATCTTGGTGCCCCCGGGAATGGCCACGCCGCCCAATTCCAGGTCGCAGCCGGTGGTGCGGAAGAAGGTCTGCACCGGGGATTCGTGGCGGATCGCCTCCTCGAAGGCGCCGCGGGCCAGGCTCGGGTCGGCGTGCAGCCGGGCCCATTGCTCCGGTGCGGCGGCGAGGCAGGCCAGCGCGGCGCCGAGGCCGTTGACCGTGGTGTCCACCCCGGCCGACAGCAGGGCGCGCACCAGCAGCGGCGCCTCGGCGTGGGTGATCTCGCCGGCATCGGCGGCCTGGTGGATCATTGCGCCGATGCCATCGGGCGCCAGGCGGTCGCGCTGTGACTGGCGGGTGGCCCATTCGGCCAGCGGCGGTAGTTCGGCCAGCGAGGCGGCCAGCAGGTTGTTGTCCGGGCCCATCGAGTTGAACACGAAGTTGCCGAACGGCAGCAGGTTCTCCCGCCCCTCCGGCGCCAAGCCCAGCGCGTCGGGGAACACCGTCAGCGGATAGGCCTCGGCGATGTCGGGGATGGCGTCGATGTGCCCACGTGCGAGCAGCCGGTCCACCAGTGCCTCGGCCGCCGCCACGAAGCGCGGGCGCAACGCGCGGACGATCGCCGGCGATAGCGCGCGGTTGAGCACGGTGCGGCGCTGGCCGTGCAGCGGCGGGTCAATTTCCAGGATCATGCCGGGGCCGCGCAGGGGCGAGTGGGCCAGGTAGTCGCGCAGCCCGACACCGCGGCCGGACGGAAAGCGCTGGTGGTCCATCAGCACCGCCTGGACCTCGGCGTGGCGGCCTATGCCGACCACCGGGCGCCCGCCGGTGAGGTTGTGCGCCTCCAGCACCGGCAGGCGCACCACGGGGGCGGTTTCGCGCACCAGGGCATGGCCGGGGTAGGGGTCGTCGAAAAAGGCGCGGCTGAAGGGGTCGATGGCGACCGGGGGCACGCCGGCGAGACTGGTCATGGAGGGTCCTCCCGCCCGGCATTCAAGCCGCGCGACCGGAAGGCGGCAAGCTCAGGCGGCGAGTGCGAGCCGCCCGGCCGAGGCGGCCAGTCGCACCACGATCGGATGATGGTCGGAGGAGGCGCGGCCGAGCACGCCGGTGGACAGGCAGTCCAGCCCGCGCACCAGGCAGCGGTCGATGCGCAAAGGCAGCATGTCGCCGCAGCGATGCGTGGGCTGGCGCGGCCCGACGTCGCGAAAGCCGGGCACCAGGCAGGGGCCAACCAGGTTGAAATCCCCCAATACGGCCGCGCGGCCCGGCAATGCAGCGGCGACACGGCGCAATTGGCGGCGGTTCAGGACCTGGCCATGCGACAGGTGGACATTGGCCACCGCGAAGTCGCCGAGATCCACCACCAGTCCGATGCGGCGAAACATCGCGCCCTGCGGCAACGGCACCACGGCTGGGGCGGCCACCGGCTTTTGCCGCGACCAGACGGCGAGGCCATGCACGCGGCCAGGCTGCAGCCGGCGGGTGTAGTGGCCGCCGACCAGGGTTGGCAGGCGGTCGATGGCGTAGGTCGCCTCCTGCATCAGCACGACGTCGGGCGATTCGCGCTCGATCAGCGCGGCGACCTCGTCGGGCGAAGCGCCGATGAGGCGCAGCAGGTTCCAGCTGATGATTTTCATGGGTCCGTCATATCGGGTGATCGACACATAGGGTGGCGAGAGGCACGCCGCCATCGCCATCATCCCGCAGCGCAGCAGAAGCGCAATGCAGAAACCGCACGGCTGGTGCCATGACCCCGGCGCGGGGCGCAGGGCCTGCTTGCGCGGGAGGCGGTTGCGATCCAGTTAAAGCGTCATCCGGTGAAGGGGCGCTCCCATGCAGGCAAGCTCGGTCGATGCGGCGGAGGTTGCGCGGTTCAACGCGCTTGCGGCCGACTGGTGGAACCCCGACGGGCCGATGCGGCCGCTGCACCGGATGAACCCGGCCCGGGTCGGTTGGATCGACGCGCGGTTGCGGCGGCGCTTCGCGGGCGGAGCGCGGGTGCTGGATGTCGGCTGCGGCGCCGGGCTGGCGGCCGAGGCGTTGGCGCGGCTGGGGCACGACGTGGTTGGGCTGGACGCGGCCGGGGATGCCGTGGCGGCTGCCCGGACCCATGCGGAAGGCGCGGGATTGGCGCTGGAATACCGGCAGGGGGCAGCGGAGGAGTTGCTGGCGGACGGCGCGCGGTTCGACTCGGTAACGGCGCTGGAGGTGATCGAGCATGTGACCGACCCCGCGGCGTTCCTGACCACCCTTGCCGGGCTGCTAGTGCCGGGCGGGCTGCTGTTCGTCTCGACGCTGAACCGCACGCGGCGGTCGTGGCTGGTGGCGATCCTGGGCGCGGAATACGTCATGCGGCTGCTGCCGGTAGGCACGCATGACTGGGCGCGGTTCGTGACGCCGGCGGAGCTGGATGCAGGGCTGCGCGGGGCCGGGCTGCGGCTGGCCGACCTCACCGGTCTCGTGCCCGATCCCCTGCGTGGCGGCTGGCGCCCGACGCACAGCCTGGGGGTGAACTACCTGGCGATGGCCCACGCATGAGCCCGGCGCGGAACGCATACGGGGTTTCATGTGAAACCGGTCTGCTGACGTGCTAAGTCTCCGAGAGTTGCAAGGTCAGTTTTCGCCATGACCACTGACTCCGCTGCCGCGGATGGTCTCTCGCTGCCGCTCCCGAATGAGGCGCTGGCCACCCTGATGGCCTCGCCCGAATTCCAGGCGCAGCTGGCCGCGTTGGCGCAGCAGGCGGCCGTGCAGCTCCGGGCACTGGTGGAACTGCTGCGCACCTTGGAAGGTAAGTTGGCGCCGGCGCCCTTCGTACCCCTGCCATCCGGGTTCGGCGACGAGGACACCACGCCGGTCGGCATCTGGCTGCCGCCGCCGGATCCCGTGCTGCTCCCGCCCAAGCCGAAACCTGTGGTGCAGGAGGGCGTCGGTGTGATCATGCCCTCCGACATGTTTCCGCTGGCACGGCTGGCGGTGATGAAGGACACCCCCACGCTGGAGCCGCGGGACCTCGTCGCCGACGAGGTGGCGGTCGACATGTTGGCGATGTTGCCGGTGGTCTTGGAGCCAGAGCCGGACCAGCCCGGTGCCACGGGCGGAGCGGCGGAGGAGCCAGGCTTCAGGGACGGGTGCTGGCTGAATGCGGGCGAAGGCGGGCTGTTCTGAACCGCTGACCCTCGCCGAAGGCCCGCCCTGCGGGCTGTGAGGTTGCCCCCGCCGCCCTGGGTGGCTATGTCTGCCGCCCTTTCCGCAACCAACGGCAGCGCGCATCCCCCAATGGCCCGCATTGTGATGAAGTTCGGCGGCACCTCCGTCGCCGACCTCGACCGCATCCGCAACGTGGCCGCGCGCGTCAAGCGCGAGGTCGACGCCGGCAACGAGGTGGCTGTCGTGGTCTCCGCGATGTCGGGCGTGACCAACACGCTGGTCAAATACTGCCAGGACCTCTCGCCGCTGCACGACGCGCGCGAATACGACGCCGTGGTGGCGACTGGTGAGAACGTCACCAGCGGCCTGACCGCGATTGCGCTGCAAGCCATCGGGGTCGAGGCGCGCAGCTTCGCCGGTTGGCAAATCCCGCTGGTCACCGACGACGCCCACGGCAAGGCCCGCATCGACCGCATCGACGGCGCGGCGTTGATCGCGCGCATGCAGGCCGGCCAGGTGCCGGTGGTGGCCGGCTTTCAGGGCATCGGGCCGGACAACCGCATCACCACGCTGGGCCGCGGCGGCTCGGACACCTCGGCGGTGGCGCTCGCGGCCGCGCTGAAGGCCGACCGGTGCGACATCTACACGGATGTCGACGGCGTCTACACGACCGACCCGCGCATCGTGCCGAAGGCGCGCAAGCTGGCCAAGATCGCCTATGAGGAGATGCTGGAGCTGGCCTCGGTGGGGGCCAAGGTGCTGCAGACCCGCTCCGTCGAACTCGCCATGAAGGAGCGGGTGCGGGTTCAGGTGCTTTCGAGCTTCGGCGAGGAGACGGGTGCGAACCTGCCGGGCACATTGGTGGTGGACGAGGAAGAGATCATGGAAAAGGCCCTGGTGGCGGGCATCGCCTATTCGCGCGACGAGGCCAAGATCACGGTGCGACGGGTGCCGGACCGTCCGGGCATCGCGGCGGCGATCTTTGGGCCGCTGTCGGATGCCAACGTGAACGTCGACATGATCGTCCAGAACGTTTCGGCCGACGGCACCACCGACCTCACCTTCACCATCGGGCGCACCGATCTGCCGCGCGCCCAGGCGGTGCTGGAGGCCAACCGCGGCGACATCGGCTATGCCGAACTGCTGTCGGACCCCGACGTGGCCAAGATCAGCGTTGTCGGCGTGGGCATGCGCAGCCATGCCGGCGTGGCGCGCACCATGTTTTCGGCGCTGGCGGCCAAGGGGATCAACATCCAGGTGATCTCCACCAGCGAGATCAAGGTGTCCGTCCTGATCGGCGCGGAATACACCGAGCTTGCCGTACGCGCGCTGCACACGGCCTATGGGCTCGATGCCGCCTGAACGTGCCGCCGCGACGTTGCGGAGGCGTAAGCGGAACGTTACTGTGTCGTGTCTTCCTCCGCGCGTCCGGGAGAGGGCAGGGTCGAGGAGTGCCCGTGCATGACAGAAGATACCGGCAAAATGGCGATTCCGCCCCCGGCGCTGGCCACCGCCCGCGCGCGGCTGGACCAGCTGTGGGCACGCGGGCGGGACTTCCTCGGCACCGAGTTCGCCATCATGGCCGGCGCGATGAGCTGGGTAAGCGAACGCAACCTCGTTTCCGCCATCTCCAACGCTGGTGGCTTCGGCATCATTGCCTGCGGCTCCATGGGCCCTGACCTGCTGGCGCGCGAGATCGCCGCCACCCAGGCGCTGACCACCCGCCCCTTCGGCGTCAACCTCATCACCATGCACCCCCAGCTCGACGACCTCGTGCGCGTCTGCCTGGAGGCGAAGGTCACCCACGTGGTTCTCGCCGGCGGCATCCCCCCCGGCGGGGCCGTGCGCGCGGTGAAGGAGGGGGGCGCGAAGCTGATCGCCTTCGCCCCTGCCCTGGTGCTCGCCAAGCGCCTGGTGCGCTCCGGGGCAGACGCCATCATCATCGAAGGCAGCGAGGCCGGCGGGCATATCGGACCCGTTTCCCTCACTGTCCTGGCACAGGAAATCCTGCCGCATCTGCGCGACGTGCCGGTGTTCGTGGCCGGCGGCATCGGCCGTGGCGAGGCGATCCTGTCATATCTCGAGATGGGGGCCTCTGGCGCGCAGCTCGGCACCCGCTTTGCCGCCTCCGCCGAGAGCATTGCCCACGAGAACTTCAAGCGCGCCTTTGTCCGCGCCAATGCGCGCGACGCCCTGCCTTCGATCCAGCTTGACGAGCGGTTCCCGGTGATCCCGGTGCGCGGCCTGGCCAATGCCGGCACCAAGCAGTTTCTGGAGCACCAGGCGGCGACCCTGAAGCGCTTCCAGTCCGGCGAATTGACCAAGGAGACCGCCCAGCTCGCCATCGAGCATTTCTGGGCCGGCGCCCTGCGCCGCGCGGTCGTCGATGGCGATGTGGAGACCGGCTCGGTGATGGCCGGGCAATCGGTCGGCATGGTCACCTCGGTGCAGCCGACCGCCGCGATCATCGCCGAGCTGGTGAACCAGGCGGTGGCGGCCCTGGCGGCGCGCGAAGCGGCATGAGCATGGCTTCATCTTCGCGATGAGTCGCGAATTTTCCGCCTCGCGGTGATTCCCCCGCGCCGCACTTTGCTCTAAGCCCGAACCATGTCCACGCCGCGCCGCCTCCTGGCCCGGCTGCGCGACCTCATGGCGCGCGGTGCGGCCCCGATGCCGGAGCTCGTTCGCCTCGTTGCGGGCGAACTGGTCAGCGAAGTGTGCTCGATCTACGTCATGCGCCCCGGCGACGTGCTGGAGCTGACCGCGACCGAAGGTCTGCGGCCGGAGGCCGTCGGCGTCACCCGCCTGCGGGTGGGCGAGGGCATCGTCGGCCTCGCCGCTGCCAGCCATGCGCCGCAGAACCTCGCCGACGCGCAGAACCATCCCGCCTTCGCCTGGCGGCCCGAGACGGGGGAGGACGCCTACGCCTCCATGCTCGCCGTGCCGGTCCGTCGCGCCGGGCGCACCCTGGGGGTGCTGGTGGTGCAGAACCGCACGCCGCGCAACTACGACGCCGATGAGGTGGAAGTGGTGGAGACGGTGGCGATGCTGCTGGCCGAGCTGCTGGCCGCGCACGGCGCCGAGTCCAGCGAACAGGCGCTGGTCGATACCCTGCCGCGCCGCTTCGGTGCCGTGCCGCTGGCGCCCGGCGTGGCGATCGGCCCGGTGCTGGTCAGCGGCCCCGCCGCCGCCCCACGCCGGCTGATCGCCGACGACCCGGCGCAAGAGCTGGTGCGGCTCGACGCCGCCGTGATCCGCATGCAGCAGGGGCTCGACGACCTGATCGCCGCCGGCCTGCCGCCGCAGGACGGCCCAGCGCCCGAAGCCGCCGCCTCGCGCGAGATCCTCGACGCCTATCGCTTGGTCGCCGCCGACACCGGCTGGCTGCGGCGCGTGGCCGATGCGGTGCGCGGCGGCCTGTCGGCCGAGGCGGCGGTGCACCGCGTGGCCGCCGACCTGCGCGACCGCATGCGCCGTGTCACCGATCCCTATCTGCGCGAACGCCTGGCCGACATCGAGGATATGGTTGGCCGGTTGCTCGCGGCCCTCGACGGCGCGGACCGCGCCGGCCCGGTCGCCCCCGGCACGCTGCTGCTGGCCCGCCGGCTGGGCCCGGCGGAACTGCTGGACTGGCACGCCCGCGGCATCGCCGGCGTGGTGATCGAGGAGGCAAGCCCCTCCGGCCATGCCGCCATCCTCGCCCGCGCCCTGGGCCTGCCGGCCGTTGCTGGTGCCCGCGGCCTGCTGGAAGCCGCGGAGAACGGCGACGAGGCGGTGATCGACGCTGATGATGGCCAGCTGATCTTGCGCCCAGAGCAGGAGGTGCTGCGTGCCTATCGCCGGGCGCAGGAGGCACGCGACGCCCGTGCGGCCGACTGGGCGGTGCTGCGCGACCGGCCGGCGGCCACCGCCGACGGCACGCGGGTGCGGCTGATGCTCAACGTGGGGCTCGCGCTCGAACTGGCGCAGCTCGACGCCACCGGCGCGGACGGCATCGGGCTGTTCCGCAGCGAGATCGTGATGCTCGCCCGCGGCGCCGTGGTGGATACGGCCGAGCAGGCCACCGTCTATGCCCGGGTGCTGGATGCCGCCGCCGGTCGTCCGGTGCTGTTCCGCACGCTGGACCTGGGCGCGGACAAGCTGATGCCCGGCAGCGCGCCCGTGGAGGAAAACCCGGCGATGGGCTGGCGCAGCCTGCGCATCGGGCTGGATCGACCGGCCCTGATGCGCCGGCAGCTGCGCGCCTTGCTGCTGGCCGCCGGAGGGCGAGACCTGTCGGTGATGTTCCCGATGGTGGCCACCGTCGCCGAGTTCCGCGCCGCCCGCGCCCTGCTGCGCGCCGAGGCCGCCCGGGTTCGCCCGGCACCGGCGAAGCTTTCGGTGGGCACGATGCTGGAGGTGCCGGCACTGATGTGGCAACTCGATGCGCTGCTGGCGGAGGTGGATTTCGTCTCCGTCGGCACCAACGACCTGTTGCAGTTTCTGTTCGCCGCCGACCGCGGCTCCCCGGGGCTCGCGGCGCGCTACGACATGCTGTCGCCGCCGGTGCTGGAACTGCTGGCGCAGCTGGTCGCGGCCTGCGCTCGGGCCGGGGTGCCATTGTCGGTGTGTGGCGAGCATGCCGGGCGGCCGCTGGAGGCGATGACGCTGGTCGGGCTTGGCATCACCTCCCTTTCGATGCCTGCCTCTGGCGTGCTGCCGGTCAAGGCCTTGCTGGCGGCGCTGGACCTGCCGGCCTTCCGCGACCTGCTGGCGGCGGTGCGGCGTACCGGGGACGGTGCCCACAGCGTGCGGGAGCCGATCGCCGCATGGGCGCGCGAGCACGGGTTGCCGGTATGAGCCTTTTTGCCCGCCCCGGGAGACAAGATGATGAAGGTTGGAATTTTAATCATTTGACCAACTTTCTGTGACTCACTTCGTAGGAAAGTCGACGCATCGCATTGTAACCTTGAAGGCACCCATTCGGATTTTCCCGCCTTCTGTCGCCGTCGCGCGCGCAAGGCGGTTGGCAAGGTGCCGTCAGGGGTCTAGAAACCTGCATACGGAGCCCTGCCTTGGATCGGGGACATTTCCGGTAGCGAAACTGGTTGCGTGGGGTCGTGCTGTTCAATCGCGGAACAAAACGGGGTGAGCGGCAGGCCCTGACGGCGCAGGGTTCTGATGGGCTGGACGAGGCCCGCGTGGTCGGCGCCGAACTGGCTGCTGCGCGCGAGCGCCTGGGCTGGTCGCTGCCCGACATCGCGGCCCATCTGCGCATCCGGCTGCCGTTCCTGGAGGCGATGGAACAGGGCCGGCTGGATCGGCTTCCCGGCAACGCCTATGCGATGGGTTTCGTTCGGACCTACGCGAAGTCCCTGGGCCTGGAGCCCGACGACATTGCGCGGCGCTTCCGCCCCGAGGTGAAGCAGGCCGCCAGGAAGCCCGAATTGGCCTTCCCTGCCCCAGTGCCCGAACGCGGCGTGCCGGCCGGTGCCGTGGTGCTGCTGGGCGCCACCCTGGCGATCGGGGCCTATATCGGATGGTATCGGGCCAGCGGCGAAAAGCCGGGTGCCGAGCCGGTACGCCCGGTGCCGGAGCGCCTGGCCGAACTCGTCGCCCCGCCGCCGATGCCGTCGGCAACCGCCCCGATGTCCGGTCTGCCTCCCGTCCCCGGCGCGCCGATGACCGCCGGTCCGGCCGCGCCCACGCTTACCCCGATGCCGGCCATACCGCCAAGCTCAGCCGCGGCCGCGGTGGTTCCGGGCGCCGTGCCGACCACTCTCCCGGGCACCGCTTCAACCGGCGCCACTGCCCAGGGCGCCTTGCCCGACGGAACCCGGATCGTGCTGCGCGCCCGGGCCGAAGCCTGGATCCAGGTGCGCGATCGCCAGGGCCAGGTGCTGCTGAACCGCGTGCTGCGCCAGGGTGAAACCTGGCCGGTGCCGCCGAAGCTGTCCTTGCTTCTCACCACCGGCAATGCCGGTGGGACGGAATTGCTGGTCGACGGCGCGCCAACCGCCGCCCTTGGCGCCGATGGCGCGGTCCGCCGCGACATGGCCCTGGATGCGGATGCGATCCGCGACGGCAAGCTTGCTACCCCGGTGGCCGTGGCCCCCCGCCCCGCAGCACCCGCCACCCGCTCGCCTTAGCCGCGTCGTGCCGGCGCGTTTGCGCGGCACACCGGGGCGCGGCATGGTGCGCGCCCGGATCAGGTCTGTGAACGGAGCACGCCCGCCCCATGAGCTATCGTCCGTACCAGCACATCGAGCGGCGCAAGTCGCGCCAAATCTTTGTCGGCCGCGTGCCGGTGGGCGGCGGCGCGCCGATCACCGTGCAAACCATGACCAACACACCCACAACCGATGTTGCCGCCACGGTGGCGCAGATCCGTCGCTCCGAGCGGGCCGGGGTGGACATCGTGCGCGTTTCCTGCCCCGACCAGGAAAGTGCGCTCGCGCTGAAGGACATCATCCGCCAGGTGGAGGTGCCGGTCGTGGCCGACATCCACTTCCACTACAAGCGCGCCATTGAGGCCGCCCAGTCCGGCGCGGCCTGCCTGCGCATCAACCCCGGCAACATCGGCAGCCAGGAGCGGGTGCGCGAAGTCATCAAGGCCGCCCGCGACCACAACTGCTCCATGCGCATCGGCGTCAACGCGGGCTCCCTCGAGCGCCACCTGCTGGAGAAATACGGCGAGCCGAACCCGGAGGCGCTGGTCGAATCCGCCCTGGAACACGCCAAGATCCTGCAGGACAACGACTTCCACGAATTCAAGATCAGCGTGAAGGCGTCCGACGTGTTCCTGGCCGTCGCCGCCTACCAGCAACTTGCCGAAGTCTGCGACCACCCGTTGCACATCGGCATCACCGAGGCTGGCGGCAAGCGCACCGGCACGGTGAAGTCCGCCATCGGCATGGGCAACCTGCTCTGGGCCGGCATCGGCGACACGCTCCGCGTCTCCCTGTCCGCGGAGCCAGAGGAGGAGGTGCATGTCGGCTGGGAGATGCTGAAATCCCTCGGCCTGCGCCACCGCGGGGTGAAGATCATCTCCTGCCCCTCCTGCGCGCGGCAGGGCTTCAACGTCATCGAGACGGTCGCCGCGCTGGAGGAGCGCCTCGCCCACATCGAAACGCCGATTTCGCTCTCGATCATCGGCTGCGTGGTGAACGGCCCTGGCGAGGCGCTGATGACCGATATCGGCGTCACCGGCGGCGGCAACCATCGCCACATGGTCTACAACGCCGGCAAGACCGACCATACGGTCGACGGCCAGAGCATGGTCGAGCACATCGTCGAACTGGTCGAAACCAAGGCCAAGGCCATTCAGGCCGAGCTCGATGCCCAGAAGGCTGCTTCGCGTGCGGCGGCCGAGTAAAGCAAGGAAGGCCTTCTTTTTCTGAAGAAAAAGAAGCAAAAAGACTTTCTTCCTTAAGAGGAGAAAGTTTTTGGTTCTTTTTTCAAAAAAGAACTTCTTTCTTCCCATCCAAGGACATCATCCCACGTGACTGACACCCTGCCCCGCAAGCCAGCCCCCACCAAGGTCCAGCCGGTGCGCGGCACCCACGACCTGATCGGCGAGGCGGCGCGGCGGCATTTCCACGTGGTCGACACGGCCCGGCGCGTCGCCGCCACCTATGGGTTCGACGAGTGGTCGACGCCGATCTTCGAGGAAACCGCTGTTTTCGCCCGCGGCCTCGGCGACACATCGGACGTGGTGATGAAGGAGATGTATTCCTTCACCGACCGCGGTGGCGAATCCCTAACCCTGCGCCCAGAGGCCACCGCCGGAATCTGCCGGGCACTTGTCACCAACGGGCTCACCCAGTCCCTGCCGCAGAAGGTGTTCTACACCGGGCCGATGTTCCGCTACGAACGGCCGCAGAAGGGCCGCTACCGGCAGTTCCACCAGATCGACGTGGAAGTGCTGGGTAGCGCCGAGCCGTTGGCCGATGCCGAGGTGATCGCCTGCGGCTGGGCCATCCTCCAGGCGCTCGGCGTGGCGAACGATGTGGTGCTGGAACTGAATACGCTGGGCGACCGCGACAGCCGCATGGCATATCGTACCGCGCTGATCGAGTATTTCTCCGCTCACCGCGACAAGCTCTCGGAAGACTCCCGCGCCCGCCTCGAACGCAACCCGCTGCGCGTCGTGGACAGCAAGGATCCCGGCGACAAGGAGCTCGTCGCCGATGCGCCGACCATCCATCCTTATCTTACCGAGCACTCGGCCACCTTCTACGCCAAGCTGCGCGAGCACCTGGCCCGCATCGGCGTTCCGGTGGTGGAGAACCCCCGCATCGTGCGCGGCCTGGACTACTACAGCCACACCGCCTTCGAGTTCGTGACCTCCCAGCTCGGCGCCCAGGGCACTG
>JANPIH010000192.1:0-3823 GCA_031424895.1 Rhodospirillales bacterium | reverse complement strand
GCCATGGCGCGGGCCAGTGCCGCGCGGTCGGCTGCGTCCATGCGTGATGATTCGCGCAGGTGGTCGGACCAGTTCTCGACGGTCCAGACCTCCATCCAGGCATCGGCGTGGGCGATGTCTTCGTAGAGGTGCCAGTCGATTGCACCGGCCCGGCCGCGCACGTTGCGCAGTTCGGCCATGACCGCCAGGAAGCGGGCGCGGTCGGCGGCATCGATACGGTATCGTTGGCTTTCGAGCACGTGGCCGCGGACCTTCGGCATGACGGAGACGAGGTCGGGGTCCACCGCCTCGGGGGGCGGCGGGGTGGGGCTGGCGGCGGAGGCGGCGTCGGGCTCGCGGTCGATGTCGAAGCGCCGCGCCAGGAACGCCAGAACCAGCCCGGTTGCCGCGGCGGCGAGCATGGCCGATTGCAGGCCGATCCGGGTGCCGAGCCAGCCCCAGAACAGCGTGCCCAGACCGAGGGCGAAGTTGAAGCCAAGCTGGTAGATGGCCAGTGCGCGCGAGCGCACCCAGGCAGGCGCGGCGAGCTGTGCGGCGCCTTGGGCGACCGAGGAGGAGGCGACCCAGCCGATGCCGAACAGCACCATGGCCACCGCGGCCTGCGCCCCGTGCTGGGCACTGGCGAGGAGGGCCATGCCGGCCACGGCACTGAGGCTGGCGGCAAAGACGGTCGTGCCGCGCGTGAGGCGGGCGCGGACCTGCGGCAGCAGCATTCCCGCCGCCACGCCGCCACCGCCCATCAGGCCAAGGAGGATGCCGAAGGAGCCGGCGCCCAGGCCGAGCTGCTCCTTCACCACCAGGGGCAGCATGGCCCAGGGTGCCGCGGCAGCGAAGAAGAAGGCGGCGGTGCGGGCCATTGCCGCACGCATCACCGGAGAGTGGCGCACGAAGCGCATGCCGGCGCGCATCGCGGAGATGAGGTGCTCCCGGGGCAGGGTGGAGCTTCGTACCCGGGTGCGGCGCCACATCAGCAGCACGCCGATGACAGCGAGGTAGGACAGGGCGTTGAGAGCGAAGGCGAGTTCCGGACCGCCGAACACCACCAGCACGCCCGCAAGCGCCGGGCCGATCGCGCGGGCGAGGTTGAACCCCACGCCGTTCAGCGCGATCGCCTGCACCAGGTCGCGGCGCGGCACCGCCTCGCTGAGCACGGTGCCCCAGGCCGGGTTGTTCATCGCCGCCCCAAGGCCAAGGGCGAAAGTGAGCATCAGCAGGGTGGAAGAGCCGACCCAGCCGGCATAGGTCAGCAATGCGAGCAGGCCCGCGACGGCCAGCATCCAGCTTTGCGTGGCAATGATGAAAAGCCGCTTGTCCACGATGTCGGCCAGCGCGCCGGCGGGCAGGGCGAGCAGGAACACGGGCAGGATGGTGGCAAGGGAAACGAGGCTGACCGTCATTGGGTCGGGCGAGAGGGTGGCCATCAGCCAGCCGGCGCCGGTGTTCTGCATCCATACGCCAAAGGAGACCACCAGGTTGGTGATCCACAGCATGCGGAATACCGGATGACGCAGGGGAACGAGGGCAGCGGGCAGGGCCATGGCACTTCATGCCAGCGGGGGCGACGCCGGGGGAAGTAAATCCGCGCGGCCGCCACGGTTGCCTTTGTCCCGCAAGTCGCAATAGGTGGGTCGGGCATGGGACAGGAGGCTGCGGCGATGGCGATTTTGTGCGACAGGGTGGCGCTGGTGACCGGATCGACGAGTGGCATCGGGCTGGGAATCGCCCATGCGCTGGCCGCCGCGGGCGCGGATATCGTGATGAACGGTTTCGGCGAGCCACGCGATATCGCCCTGCTGCGTGAGGAGATCGCCAGCCGCCACGGAGTTCGCGTGACGTATGCGCCGGCCGACATCAGTGATGCGGCGGCGGTGGCGGGGATGGTGGCGCAGGGCGAGGCGGAACTCGGGAAGATCGATATTCTGGTGAACAACGCCGGCATCCAGTTCGTCTCGAGCATCGAGACGTTTCCCGTGGCGCAGTGGCAGCGTGTGCTCGGCATCAACCTGACGGGTGCGTTCCTGGCGATGCAGGAGGTGATACCCGGGATGAAGGCGCGTGGATGGGGGCGGATCGTGAACATCGCCTCGGCGCATGGGCTGGTAGCGAGTGCGCAGAAATCTGCCTATGTCGCGGCGAAGCACGGGTTGATCGGGTTGACGAAGGTGGGGGCGCTGGAATTGGCCAATGATGGGATTACCTGCAACGCAATTTGCCCCGGCTGGGTGATGACGCCGCTTGTGGAGATACAGGTTAAGGCGCGGGCTGCGGAGGCGGGCATATCGGTTGAGGAGGCGCAGCGGCGATTGGTGACAGAGAAGCAGGCGATGGCGCGGTTCACCACCCCGGAGCAAATCGGGGCGACAGCGGTGTTCCTGTGCTCGGATGGCGCCTCGACCATCACCGGGGCGTCCATTTCGGTGGATGGCGGCTGGGTGGCGCAATAGCGGTGCAAAGGGCGGCCAAGCCTGTGGGGTCAGAGCAGCGCTCGCATGCGGGCGCTGCGGATACACTCGAGCGGAGACCAACTTGTCCATACTCGTAACCGGCGCCGCCGGGTTCATCGGCTATCACGTGGCACGGGCGCTGCTCGACCGCGGCGATTGCGTTGTCGGCGTTGACAACATCAACGCCTACTATGATGTGCGGCTGAAGCAGGCCCGGCTCGCCCAGCTGGAAGGGCGGGCCGGCTTCAGCTTCCAGCGGGCCGATGTAGCGGATCGGGAGGCGGTGGGCGCAGTGTTTCGGAGGCATCCGGAAATCCGCGCCATCGTACATCTCGCGGCGCAGGCGGGGGTGCGGTATTCGATGCTGGATCCTTGGTCGTATGTTTCGTCAAACCTGATGGGGCATCTGGTGATTTTAGAGGCAGCGCGACATATGTCGCAATGTCAGCACCTTGTATATGCGAGTTCGTCTTCCGTGTACGGCGCGAATCGGAAAATTCCGTTTACCGAAGCAGATCGGGTGGATACGCCGCTTTCACTGTATGCCGCGACCAAGCGTGCCGATGAATTGATGAGCCATGCCTACTCTCATCTCTATGGCATCCCCCAGACGGGGCTGAGGTTCTTCACGGTGTATGGGCCGTGGGGGAGGCCAGATATGGCGTATTTCAGCTTCGCCCGCGCTATCATGCTGGGCGAGCCGATCACCGTTTACGATGGAGGAACGCTCAGGCGCGACTTCACATATATCGACGATATCGTCGCGGGCATCGTGGGGTGTCTGGATCGGGCGCCGCCGGACGGGCGCGAGCCGCGGATTCTCAACATCGGAAATAGTGGGAGTGAGGCGGTCAGCGACCTGATCGACCTTTTGGAGCAGTCGCTGGGGCGAGCAGCCGTCCGCGAGAATGCGCCGCGGCCGCTCGCGGACGTGGAGGAGACGTTTGCATCGGTGGAGGCGATTGGCGCGTTGACTGGCTTTGCACCTCGGACGCCACTTGCGGAGGGGATCCCTCGGTTTGCTGAATGGTTCCTTCATTGGACTGCGAAGGAAAAATGACGGTTCGGGGAGAACGGGGGTTGACCGCCCAGCGCGAACCCCCTAAATCACGGCTCACGAAGTTGGAATGCCTCTTGCAGTCCTTCGAGAAAGCCTCTATATCCGTCGTCCTCGCTGAAAAGCGGATTCGGCAACCCGTTCGGCACCTACGTAGGTAGGAGTCGTTCGGTGGTTTTGTTCTTTCAAAATTGCATCAGGAATAGGAAGGGATACGTTGGCGGCGCTCCTAGGCTGTGCTGTGAGGCATGGCGGTTATTTGGTTTGGGTGACTGGGATTTAGGTTCTGGTTTCTTGGGTCAAGATTGGGGTGTTTGTTGAT
>JANPIH010000191.1:0-2000 GCA_031424895.1 Rhodospirillales bacterium | reverse complement strand
CGCCGCAAACCAGGACGGCGGGCGCCTGGTGAACGAAAGCGTGACCGAGGAGGGCATCGCTGCGATCGTGTCGCGCTGGACCGGGGTGCCGGTGGACAAGATGCTGGAAGGTGAGCGCGCCAAGCTGCTGCGCATGGAGGACGAGCTGCGCAAGCGGGTGGTCGGGCAGGAGGATGCGCTGCGGGCGGTGTCCGATGCCGTGCGGCGGGCGCGGGCGGGGTTGCAGGACCCGAACCGGCCGATCGGCAGCTTCCTGTTTCTGGGCCCGACCGGCGTGGGCAAGACGGAGTTGACCAAGGCGCTGGCGGCGTTCCTGTTCGACGACGACCGGGCGATGGTGCGGATCGACATGAGCGAGTTCATGGAGAAGCATGCCGTTTCCCGCCTGATCGGGGCGCCGCCGGGGTATGTCGGGTATGATGAGGGAGGCATGCTGACCGAGGCGGTGCGAAGGCGGCCCTATCAGGTGATCCTGTTTGACGAGGTGGAGAAGGCGCACGAGGACGTGTTCAACGTGCTGCTGCAGGTGCTCGACGACGGGCGGCTGACGGACGGGCAGGGGCGGACGGTGGATTTCAAGAACACCATCATCGTGCTCACCAGCAACCTCGGCAGCGAAATCCTGGCGGCCCAGCCAGACGGGGCCGACCTGTCCATGGCCTACAAGGGCGTGATGGACATTGTGCGCGGACATTTCCGGCCGGAGTTCCTCAACCGGCTGGACGAGACGGTGCTCTTCCGGCGGCTCCAGCGCAGCGACATGGCGGCGATCGTGGAAATTCAATTGGCGCGGCTTCGCCACCTGCTGGCGGATCGCAAGATCACGATCGAGCTGGACGGCATGGCGACCGACTGGCTGGCCAATGAGGGCTACGACCCCGTCTACGGCGCCCGGCCGCTCAAGCGGGTGATCCAGCGCAGCCTGCAGAACACGCTGGCCGGCGCCATCCTGGAAGGGCGCGTAAAGGACGGCGAGACGGTGCGGGTGACCGTGGGGCTCGACGGGCTGGAGATCGGCGCGGGCGTGGCCGAGGCGGCCTAGCGCCCCGCGGGCGGGGGGCTGGTGGCGCCGTCGCCGAGCGGCAGCGTCATCAGCACCGAATCCACCCATTGTTCGTTCTTCCAGCCGACATTGGGCAGCTTGCCCGCCAGCTGGAAGCCGCAGGCGGCGTGCAGGCCGATGCTGGCCACATTGGCGCTGTCGCCGATCACTGCGACCATCAGGCGGAATCCCCGGCCAGTGCAGCGCGTAATCAACTCGCCCAGCAGGGCGCGGCCGACACCGTGGCCCTTGGCCTCTGGTGCCACGTAGATCGAGTTTTCGATGGCGAAGCGATAGGCCATGCGCGGCCGATAGGCGCTGGCATAGGCATAGCCCAGAACGGCGCCATCTCCGGCGGTGCCGACGATGAAGGGGTAGCCTGCTCCCACCACGCCATCACGGCGGCGCGCGATCTCGGCGGCATCTGGCGGATCGTATTCGAAGCTGGCCAGGCCGGTTGCGACGGCGTGGCCGTAGATGGCGGTGATGGCGGGGATATCGCTGATGTCGCTGTCACGCAGGGTCAGGGTCATGGGCTTGATCGTGCCCCGCGTCATGGTGGAGGGCAATACAACCGCTTAAATCGCTAAAAAATGCATGCGTCAGACGCATACCTTCGGTGTTTCGACGATTATGGCGTGTGCAATAGCACGAAATTGCCATGGATCTTGAGAAGGATGTAGACGACGGCGAGAGATTTCCGAAGGCGCCGGGTCAGGGAGCCAATATGAATTCTCGTTGACACCCCCGGGGGGGCCGAGTAGAACGCCGCTCCCGACGACGATGAACCCCTGGCGGTTCAGAAGCTTCGGGCCGCTCTTTCAAAATTGCATCAGGAATAGGAAGGGATACGTTGGCGGCGCTCCTAGGCTGTGCTGTGAGGCATGGCGGTTATTTGGTTTGGGTGACTGGGATTTAGGTTCTGGTTTCTTGGGTCAAGATTGGGGTGTTTGTTGAT
>JANPIH010000190.1:0-1652 GCA_031424895.1 Rhodospirillales bacterium | reverse complement strand
ATTCATGATACGCCCTGTGTACGATTCGTTGACTAGCATAACACGGACCGCCCGCTTAGCGCGGCGTCCGGCCTAAAGTTCTGACGTACGACGGCCTGTCGATGAGGCCGAAGACGTCAACGCTATCTGTTCCGACCGTTCCACCGACTTCAGAGGCAAACGGCACCACCAACGGAAGAGCGAGCTTGAAGTAAGGAAAAAAAACCTATATATACTGTTCTCATGCCCCCCACCCCCCTCACCCCCACCCAATTCCACGCCCTCCTCCCCTACATCCTCCCCCGCTCCCCCGCCGGCCGGCAGATTGGCGACCTCCGCGCCCGCATGGACGCCATCTTCGCCCTCTCCTGCACCACTGCACCCTGGCGCGCCCTCCCGCCCGAACACGGCAAGCCGGACACCATCGCCCGCTACTTCCGCCGCCTCACCCATGCCGGCCTGTGGGAAAAGCTTCTCCTCGCCATCAAGGACAACAACCCCAGCCACCCCCTCAACCAGATCGCGCCCCTCATCTTCCGCGCCTGCCGCCGCGCCATCCGCCTGCGCGGGCTGCGCCTCATCGTCCTCATCCGCCGCCTGGGCTTCCTCGCCGCCCTGAACGGCCCGCCCCACAAGCTGCCCGACCCCGATTTGTCCGAAAAGCTGCGCGCCACGCCGCTGCCCTCGCCGCAAACCATCCTCGCCAACCTCGCCGCCGCCCGCGCGCTGCTGAAAGCGCGCCGTTTCCTCCATCGCCTGGCCGGCGGCGTGGCCCAGCTCACCCGCCAGCAGCGCCTGGGCTGGTCATGACCGGGCCGCTCAACCCACACCCCCGCAAACCGCCACTGGACAGTCGCCGCGCGCCTCCGCACAACGCCCCCATGACCGAAACGCCCGCCCCCCTCGACCCCACCGAAGCCCCCGCGCTTGCGGAAAAGTTCGGCCTGAAGCCGGAGGAGTTCGCCCGCGCGCTCGCCATCCTCGGCCGCACGCCGTCGCTGACGGAGCTCGGCATCTTCTCGGTGATGTGGTCGGAGCATTGCTCCTACAAATCCTCCCGCGTGTGGCTCCGCACCCTGCCCACCAAGGCCCCCTGGGTCATCCACGGCCCCGGCGAGAATGCGGGCGTCATCGACATCGGCGATGGCCTGGCCGCCATCTTCAAGATGGAATCCCACAACCACCCCAGCTTCATCGAGCCCTACAACGGCGCCGCCACCGGCGTGGGCGGCATCCTGCGCGATGTCTTCACCATGGGCGCGCGGCCCATCGCCAGCCTCAACGCGCTGCGCTTCGGCTCCCCCGACGCGCCGCGGATGAAGCAGATCATCGACGGCGTGGTGCGCGGCATCGGCGGCTACGGCAATTGCGTGGGCGTCCCCACCGTGGGCGGAGAGGTGAACTTCCACCCCGCCTACAACGGCAACCCCCTGGTCAACGCCATGACGGTCGGCATCGCCCCGCGCGACCGCATCTTTCTCTCCGCCGCCGCGGGCATCGGCAACGCCGTGGTCTACCTCGGCTCCAAGACCGGCCGGGACGGCATCCACGGCGCCACCATGGCCAGCACGGAATTCAGCGCGGACAGCGAGGAGAAGCGCCCCACCGTCCAGATCGGCGACCCCTTCGCCGAAAAACTCCTCATCGAGGCCTGCCTGGAACTCATGGCGACG
>JANPIH010000189.1:0-2158 GCA_031424895.1 Rhodospirillales bacterium | reverse complement strand
TGTCGGTGATGGACCGCGACGCGCGACGGATGCGCGGGGCGCGACCTTTCATCTTCACCAACCTCAAGGTCGAGCAGGGCGTGGCGGAGGTCGCCGCCTTCATCCTGAAACAAGGTGGCGTCGCTTAAACCACAGACTTCGAGCGTATTGACTAGTTCACATTCAAGAACGGCAAAACCGCCGCACCTTCCAGGGAGAACCGTCATGCCCACCCGCCGCGCCCTCCTCCGCACCCCGCTCGCCAACCCAGCACACGCCCCGGGCTTCCCCCAGCGCACGGTGCGCTACATAGTCCCCTTCACGCCCGCCGGCCTCACCGACATCATGGCCCGCATCCTGGCCAACCGGCTCGGTGAGGTCTGGCAGAAGCCGGTCGTCGTCGAGAACCGCGCCGGCGGCAACGCCATGATCGGCGCCGATGCCGTGGCCCGCGCCGCGGCCGACGGCCACACCCTGCTGGCGATGACGCTGACCCACGCGGTCAATGCCACCCTCTTCCCCAACGCGCCCTACAACCTGCTGCGCGACCTCTCGATGGTTTCCGTCCTGGGATCGCTGCCGCTGCTGGTGGTCGTCAACGCCGCCAGCCCGATTCGCAGCCTGGACGAGCTGTCCATTGCGGCCCGCGCCCGCACCCTCAACGCCGGCAGTTCCGGCAACGGCTCGCCGCCGCATCTGGGGCTCGAACTGTTCCGCATCGCCGCCCGGGCCCAGGGCAATGTCACACACGTCCCGTATCGCGGCGGCGCGCCGGGGGTGACGGACCTGGTGGCGGGCAATCTCGACTTCATGGTCTCCAACCTGCCGGAATGCATCGCCCAGGTGCAGGGCGGCCGGCTGCGGGCGCTGGCGACGACGGGCGAGACGCGTCATCGCCTGCTGCCGGAGGTGGCGACTGTGGCCGAACTGGGCATGCCCGGCCTGACCATGAGCAGCTGGACCGGCATGATGCTCCCAAGCGCGACCCCCACGCCGATCCGCGACCAGATCGAGGCGGCGACGCTCGCAGTGCTGGCCGAGCCGGACACCGCCCGGCGCGTCGCCGATGCCGGGTTCGACCTCACCGCCTGGCCCGCCGCCCGCAGCGACGCCTTCCTGCGCGCGGAAGTGACCCGCTGGGGCCAGCTGGTCCAGGAAGCGCGGATCCGCCCCGATGCCTGAAGCCGTCACCCGCGCGGGCGCGGAGGCCATGGTCGCCGCGGCCCTCGCCGCCGCCGGCGCCAACGCCGAGATGGCGCGGCTCACCGCCGCCGCGCTGGTCGGCGCCGAGCTGATCGGACAGGCCGGCCATGGTCTGTCGCGCGTGCCGCAATACGTCGCCTTCCTCCGAAACGGCCGTGCCGATGGCACGGCGATCCCGCGCCTCGTCGCCCACAAGCCCGGCGTAGTCCTGATCGATGCGGGGCACGGCCTGGCCTACCCATCCCTGGCGCTGGCCGAGGCCGAGGGTGCCGCGCGCGCCCAGGCCAATGGCGTGGCTTTCATCGGCATCACCAATTCGCACCATTCCGGCGCCATGGGGCTGCCTGTGGCGCGGCTGGCGCGGGAGGGGCTGGTGGCACTGGCCTTCACCAACTCGCCGGCGGCCATGCCAGTGGCGGGTGGGCGCCGGCCGTTGCTGGGCACCAACCCGGTCGCTGCCGGCTTCCCGCGCGCCGCCCCGCATCCGCCGCTGGTGGTCGATCTGGCGCTGTCCACCGTCGCCCGCGGCAAGATCGCGGGCTTCGCCCAGCGCGGCGAACCCATCCCCGAAGGCTGGGCGCTTGACGCCAGTGGACAGCCGACCATCGACGCGAAGGCGGCGCTCACCGGGTCGCTGATGGCCATCGGCGGCACCAAGGGCGCGGCGCTGGCGCTGGTGGTCGAACTGCTTTGCGTGGCGCTGACCGGCGCCGCCTTCGGCTTCGAGGCCGACGGCTTCTTCTCCGACGCCGGCAACCGCCCGCGCTTGGGCCAGGCCCTGCTGGTCATCGACCCCGGCGCGCTGGCCGGCCCGGGCGCCTACCTGGACCGAATCGAGGCGCTGATCACCGCCATGCTTGAAGATGACGGCGTGCGCCTCCCAGGCCAGCGACACGCTGACGCACCTGAAACGCTGGACCTCGGCGACGCCATGGTCCAAACGCTGCGGGACCTTGCGCGAACCTGACCCCCAACG
>JANPIH010000188.1:0-1891 GCA_031424895.1 Rhodospirillales bacterium | reverse complement strand
GTCGGCCGCATGTTCCAGATGCACGCCGACAAGCGCGCGGAAATCAAGGAAGTCTCCGCTGGCGACATCGCAGCCTTCGTCGGCCTGAAAGACACCAGCACCGGCGACACCCTGGCCTCGTCCGACGACCCCGTCGTGCTGGAGCGCATGGCCTTCCCGGTGCCCGTCATCGACATCTCCGTCGAGCCCGCCACCAAGGACTCGGTCGAGAAGATGACCCTCGGCCTGCAGAAGCTCGCCGGCGAAGACCCCTCGCTGCGCCTCAAGACCGACCAGGAAACCGGCCAGACCATCCTGTCCGGCATGGGCGAGCTGCACCTGGAAATCATCATCGACCGCCTGCGCCGCGAGTACAACGTCCAGGCCAATGTCGGCGCCCCCCAGGTCGCCTACCGCGAGACGATCTCCAAGGCCCACACCGAGACCTACACCCACAAGAAGCAGTCCGGCGGCTCCGGCCAGTATGCCGAGGTCAAGATCATTTTCGAGCCGCTGGAGCGCAACACCGGCGTCCAGTTCGAGAACAAGGTCGTCGGCGGCACCGTGCCCAAGGAATACATCCCCGCCGTCGAGAAGGGCATCCGCATCCAGGCCGACACCGGCGTGCTCGCCGGCTTCCAGACCGTGGACTTCAAGTACACCCTGATCGACGGCAAGTACCACGACGTCGACTCCTCGGCCCTGGCCTTCGAAATCGCCGCCAAGGCCTGCTTCCGCGAAGGCATGAAGAAGGCGAGCCCCGTCATCCTCGAGCCGATCATGGACGTCGAGGTCACCACCCCCAACGACCACGTCGGCGACGTCGTCGGCGACCTCAACCGCCGCCGCGGCCAGATCCAGAACCAGGAAAGCGCCGGCTCCACCGTCATGGTCCGCGCCCACGTGCCGCTGAAGGAAATGTTCGGCTACATCTCCGACCTGCGCAGCATGACCAAGGGCCGCGCCAGCTTCACCATGCAGTTCCACCACTACGACCCCGTGCCGCGCAACGTGGCCGAGGAAATCATGAAGAAGAGCGCCTAACGCTCCTCTTTCGACCAGACGAGAAAGCGGCGCGGGGAGCAGTCCTCGCGCCGTTTGCGTTTGGGGCCGGAAGCGAAGGCAAGACCTTCTTTTTGTGAACAAAAAGAAGCAAAAAAACTTCATCCATTTGCCGGGAAGTTCCCGATCCTAAAATACGGTGCTGCCCGGTAATCCACCGACCCAATGGGTAAAATTTTTTTGCTTCTTTTTTTCAAAAAAGAAGCACTTTCTGACTTCTCTTCCTTTCGTCGACCATTCCTATTCTTCCAAAAGCGCCCGCAACGCCGCCGCCGGCACCGCCACCCCACCCGGTCCCTCCGGCCGCGCCCCCACCTGGATGCCGATCACCTGCCACGTCCCGCCGACCTGCCGCAGCATCGGCGCGCCGCAGCTGCCCCGGATCGCCGCGCAGTCATGCGCCAGCAACCCCCGTCCGCCCTGGTCCCAAACCTGCGCCAGGATCCGGCACCCCAGGTCCGCCGTCAGCACCTCTGGCCGGTCCTGCTGGTAGCCCCCGACCACGACCGCCGCCGGCCCGATCTCCTCCGACACCCCTAGCACCGGCCCCCGCAACGGACTCGCCAGCACGATCACCGCCAGGTCCGCCCCCCGCGTCGCCTCCACACGCCGCGGATCGAACCCCGACGCCGTTGCATAGCGCGCGGCCACCGCATGCCCGGCATGGCTTCCATGGGCATGGGCCAGCAGCACGTTCACTGAACCCGGCGGAATGAAATGCCCCAGCCGCACGCTGAACAGGCAATGCGCCGCCGTCGCCACCCGGTCCGGCGCCAGCAGCACGCCGGTGCACCGCGCCAACCCGGGCGCCTGCACCCGCACCAGCGACGACCACGGCGCCTGCCGGGCA
>JANPIH010000187.1:0-19202 GCA_031424895.1 Rhodospirillales bacterium | reverse complement strand
TCGACATGGACGACGCAGGCGCCGCACTGGCTGGTGTCGCAGCCGACATGGGTGCCGGTCAGGCCCAGCTTCTCTCGCAGCAGTTCGACAAGGAGGGTGCGGCCCTCGACCTCGATGGTAGCACTTTTGCCGTTCACCGTCAGCGTTACCTGAGGCATCGCTTGCTCCCCCTTCGAACTTATTTCAACGGGCGCCATGGGCGGCGCCCCTTTGATGCCGAGTGTTGGCACCCGATGCCGATATGGTCAAGCGTTGCGCGATGCAAACCCCTGCGGAACAGGCGGATGCGGGGAGCAGGGGGCGGCGGAGCATCGGGCCGTCGCGGGCCGATGAGGGGCGGATTGCAGGCCCCGCGGATGTTGCCGAACGATTCGCGACGCAGTGTTTCAGGTTTCGCGCGGACATCCAGAGGCGCCGATCATGATGCCGCGAGTTTCGGGGGCACGGCCGGGGTCGGAAACGACAGCGCCGGACCCCAGGGGGATCCGGCGCATCGCGGCCAGGAAAAGAGCAAGGTCAGGCAGGGACGGCGACGGCGCGATTGGCGACAGGCACCTGGTCGGGTACTTCGTCGAGATGGCAGGCGGACATGCGGCCAAAGCCGACATCGCGCAGCTGCGGTTCATCCACCTTGCAGCGGTCGAACACGAACGGGCAGCGGGTGTGGAAGCGGCAGCCGCTGGGCGGGTTGATCGGGCTCGGCACGTCGCCGTGCAGGATGATGCGGTTGCGCTTCACCGTCGGGTCCGGGACCGGCACGGCGGAGAGCAGCGCGCGGGTGTAGGGGTGGTGCGGGGTGGAGAACAGGGTCTTGCGATCGGCCATCTCGACCATCTTGCCGAGATACATCACGGCCACGCGGTGGGTGAGGTGCTCGACGATAGCAAGGTCGTGGCTGATGAACAGCAAGGTCAGGCCGAGTTCGTCCTGCAGGTCGGACAGCAGGTTGACGATTTGCGCCTTCACCGACACGTCCAGCGCGGAGACCGCCTCGTCGCAGATGATGAGGTCGGAACCCGGGGCGAGTGCGCGGGCAATGGCGATGCGCTGGCGCTGGCCGCCCGAGAACTCGTGCGGGTAGCGGTACATCGCGTCGCGCGGCAGGCGGACCTTGTCGAGCAGTTCGCCGACGCGGTCATCCAACTCCGAGCCGGAGGCCAGGCCGAAATTGATGATCGGCTCGGCGATGATGTCGCGCAGCCGTTGGCGCGGATTGAGCGAGCTGAACGGGTCCTGGAAGACGACCTGGATGCGCTTGCGCAGGGGGCGCAGTTCGCCGGCGCTGAGGTTATCGATGCGCCGGCCGTCGAGCAGGACCTCGCCGTCGGTGATCGGGTAGAGGCGCAGGACGGCCTTGCCGACGGTGGACTTGCCGCAGCCGGACTCGCCCACGAGCGAGAGCGTCTCGCCGCGTTTGATCGCGAAGCTGACACCGTCTACGGCGTAGACGTTGCCGGTTTTGAATCCGAGGATGCCGCCGTGGATCGGGAAGTGTTTCTTGAGGCCCTTCACTTCGAGCAGCGGTGTGCTCGAAGCCTGGGTCTGGGAGTTGCTCATTCTCTAACCTCTTCAGGCCGCGACCGCGACGCGCGGGGCGTAGTGGCAGGCGACGAGATGGCTCGGGGCCTTTTCCTCGATGGCGGGGGCTATTTGGCGGCACACATCGGTGGCCTCCGGGCAGCGGCCGGCGAAGGCGCAGCCGATGATCGGCTTGCGCAGGCTTGGCACGAGGCCCTGGATCTCGGTCAGCTTGCTGCGGCCAGTTTCGTGCAGCGAGGAGCCGAGCTTGGGCATCGAGCCCATCAGGCCGCGGGTGTACGGGTGCAACGGGTTGAGGAAGATTTCCTCGACCGTGCCCTCCTCGACCTTGCGGCCCGCGTACATGACGATGACGCGCTGGGCCATCTCGGCCACCACGCCGAGATCGTGGGTGATGAGCATGATGGCCGCGCCGACGCGGGTTTTGAGGTCGCGCATCAGTTCCAAGATTTGCGCCTGGATGGTGACGTCGAGCGCGGTCGTGGGCTCGTCCGCCACCAGGAGTTGTGGCGAGCAGGCCAGCGCCATGGCGATCATGACGCGCTGGCGCATGCCGCCGGAGAGTTGGTGCGGGTATTCGCGCACGCGCCGGCCGGGGGCTGGGATGCCGACCAGGGTGAGCATCTCGACGGCGCGTTGCTCCGCGTCACGGGCGGAGACGCCCTCGTGCAGGATCACCGTCTCGCCGATCTGCCGCCCGACTGTCAGCACGGGGTTCAGCGAGGTCATCGGCTCCTGGAAGATCATCGAGATGTCCTTGCCACGGATGGCTTGCATCTCGGGCTCGGAGAGTTCCAGCAGGTCACGGCCCTGGAACATGACCTTGCCGGCGATCCTGCCAGGCGGGGTTGCGATCAGCCGCAGGATGGACATGGCGGTGACGGACTTGCCGCAGCCGCTTTCGCCGACCACACCGAGGGTTTCGCCAGCGTTGATGTGAAAGCTGACTCCCTCGACGGCGCGGACCACGCCGTCGATGGTGCCGAAGTGAGTTTGGAGATTCTGGACGTCGAGAAGAGGTGCGGGCATCGGAAATCAGATCCTCTTGGCCATGCGCGGGTCGAGCGCATCACGCAGGCCGTCACCGAGCAGGTTCACGGACAGCACGGTAATCGACAGAAAGATAGCCGGGAAGAAGACGATGTAGGGCTTCACCTGCCAGAGGGCGCGGCCCTCGGCCATGATGTTGCCCCAGGACGGGATGATCGGCGGCGTGCCGGCGCCGATGAACGACAGCGTGGCTTCGGAGATCATCGCCGAGGCACAGAAGAAGGTGGCCTGCACCGTCACGGGAGCGAGCGTGTTGGGCAGGATGTGCTTCCAGATGATCATCGGGGTGCGCGTGCCCGCCGCAATGGCTGCTTCCACGTAGGGCTGCTCGCGCAGGGTAAGCACCACGCCGCGGACCAGGCGCGCCACGCGGGGCACGTCGGCGATCACCAGCGCGATGATCACGTTCTCCACCGAGGCGCGGGTCAGCGCCATCATGGCAATCGCGAGCAGGATCGAGGGGATCGACATCAGGCCGTCCATGATCCGCATCACCACCGCGTCGACGGCGCGGATGAAACCGGACACGAGGCCGATCGTCAGGCCGATGACCGCGGAGATGATCGCCACCGAGAAGCCGATGATCAGCGAGATGCGGGCGCCGTAGACGACGCGGGAGTAGACGTCGCGCCCGAGCATGTCGGTGCCGAACCACCACTGCGCGCTGGGCGGCCGGGTGCGCCGCGCAGGTGCCAGGGCGGTGGGGTCCACGGTCCAGAGCAACGGAGCGAAAATCGCCATCAGCACGAACAGCGAGACCATGAAGCCGCCAACCGCGATGGTTGGATGGCGGTAGATGAACATGCCGACCGCGGACCGCTCCTTGGCGGGCGGCAGCACGTCCGCGAGCTTGGGAGCGGGCGTGAACCCGCCGTCTGGGGGCAGAACTGTGGTGCTCATCAGTAGCGAATCCTCGGATCGAACACGGTGTAAAGCAGATCGACGATCAGGTTCACAATCACGTAGACGAAGCTGAACATCAGCACGACACCCTGGATGACGGGGTAGTCGCGCCGCAGGATGGCATCCACCACGAGGCGACCGACGCCGGGGATGGCGAACACGCTCTCGGTCACCACGGCGCCGCCGATCAGGCCTGCGAAGCCGAGGCCGATGATGGTGATAATCGGCACAGCGGCGTTCTTCAGCGCATGGACGAACAGAATTGCGCGCTGGCCGACGCCCTTGGCCTTGGCTGTGCGAACGTAGTCTTGGCTCAGCACCTCCAGCATGGTGGCGCGGGTGATGCGGGCGATCAGCGCGATGAAAACCGCGCCCAATGCAATTGCCGGCAGCATCAGGTTGGATAGCCAGCCGCCCAGCCCGTTGGAAATCGGCGTGTAGCCCTGCACCGGGAACCAGTCGAGCTGGAGCGCGAAGGTGTAGGCCAGGAGGTAGCCGACCACGAAGACCGGCACCGAGAAGCCCAGCACCGCGAACAGCATCACCAGGCGGTCGATCCAGGTGCCGTGCTTCCAGGCCGCGACCACGCCCATCGGGATGGCGAAAGTCAGCGCGATGGTCAGCGTGAGCGCCATCAGCGAGAAGGTCGGCTCCAGCCGCTGCTTGATCATGTGGGCGACCGGCAGGTTGGTGAAGATCGACACGCCGAGGTCGCCCTGGATGACGCGGAACAGCCACTCGGTGAAGCGGATGAGGAAGGGGCGGTCCAGGCCCAACGAGGCGCGGATGCGCTCCACGTCGTCGGGCGTGGCCTGGTCGCCCGCGATAATCGCGGCGGGATCGCCCGGCGCGAGATAGAGCAGGCTGAAGACGAACAGCGCCACGACCAACATGACGGGAATGGTCGCGATGACGCGGCGGACCGTATAGGCGAACATCCCCTGGGTTACCTCCGGGTTGCAGGCGCGGCGCGGCGCAAGGGCTGCGCCGGCGCGGGAGCGGTAGGGTGGTGGCGTGACATCGGCGCTGGAAGCTCCATCGAAACTGACGCGACGCGAAGGGGTACAGCAAGCAGGCGTGCCACCCCGCGCAAGGCGGTAGCCTGCCCCAGCACGCGCCGGCTGGCCAGAGCCAACCGACATGCTTGAGACATTGCCAAGCGAAATGGGTTCAATGAAGCCGCCACGTCGTGGCTACAGCCCAGGGGAAATATCCATTGGGCATGGTCGCCAGCGCCTCGACTTCCTTGTTGTCCCCATCCGTTCGGACTTGGGACCGGCATTTCCACGGCACCAAATTGCAATTTGCCCGAACGACGGACACAAACGGGAAGTGGTGCCTCCTCCCGTATGAATATGTCAGTTATGCGGCGTGCCGGCCCTGGTCGCAAGCCATTCCTGTCAGGCACGTCGCAGATTCCACAGCAGCATCAGCCCCGGGACACGGCCGGTGAGATTTCGCCGCAGGGCGGTTTTGCCGAAGTAGCTGCCGAGTGGAATGTAAGAGACTTCGTCGAGCGCGGTGCGCTGGATTTCGGTGGCGATTCGCTTCTGTTCGCTGAGCGTGGGCGCATCGAACCAGGCGTTGCGCAGGTCTTCCAACTTGGGAATCGTGGGCCAGCCGGGCCAGCCGGCGGCGCCGTTGCCGCGGATCATCGAATGGGCGGCGGGGTCGGCCTGGTCGAAGCTGGAGGAAGCGGTGCAGAGCACCGACCAGCCGCCCTTGTCGATCGGTTCGCGCGAGGTGCGGCGCTGGATGACGGTGCCCCAGTCCGACAGGGCGAGGTCCATGTTCATGCCGAGCCTGCGGAACATGTCGGCGGCCACCTGGGTCAGTGCAGAGGGGGCGAGGATGTCGGTCGGGCCGATCAGGCGCATCGGCTGGTTGGTGTAGCCGGCCTCGCGCAGCAGCTCCTTGGCGCGGTCAATGCTGCGCGGGGAGGTGAATGCCTCCAGCCCCGCGTCGTTCACCAGGGGCGTGCCGGGCGTGAACACGCCGGTGCCGATGCGGTAGTCGCCCGGATCGGTGCCGACGACCGCGCTCATGTAGTCGGACTGGTCCACGGCGGGCAGGATTGCCTGGCGCATCTTCTTGTCGTTGAACGGCGGATGCAGGTGGTTGAGGCGCATGACGCCGCCGAGGGGGAAGTTGTCGATCAGCTCGACGGCGATGTTGCGGTTGCGTGCCAGGAGTTCCTGGAGTTCCGGCGGCGGCTGTTCGTACCAGTCCATCTCGCCGCGCTGCAGTGCGGCGCCGGCGGTGGAGGGGTCGGTGATGATGTGCCATTCGACGCGGTCGAAATGCACCTGCTTGGGGCCGGCGATCAGGCTCGGCGTTCCCGCGGCGACCGGCAAGTAGCGCGAGTTGCGTTCGAACACCATCAGGCTGCCGCTGTTGAACTCGTCCTTCTTGAAGGAGAACGGGCCACTGCCGGTGGGGTCGTCGATCTGCTTGAACGCATCGGTCTGCGCGACGCGCTCGGGCATGATGAAGCAGGCGCCGCTGACCTGGCCGAGGCCGCTGAACAGCATGGGAAACGGCTTCTTGAGGCGCAGCATGATGCGGCGGTCGTCGGGGGCGGCGATCTCTTCGAGCACGTCTTTCAGCTTCAGGCCGTAGGCGGTGCGTTGCATCCAGCGCCGGATCGACTGGGCGGCATCGGCGGCGCGCACCGGGCTGCCGTCGTGGAAGAACAGGCCCTGGCGCAGGGTGATGGTGACGCGCTTGCCGTCGTCCTCGACCACATGGCCCTCGGCCATCTGAGGATGGGGCGCGAAGCTCTGGTCGATGCCGTAGAGCGTGTCGTACACGGCGTGGCCGTAGTTGCGGGTGATGTTGGCGGTGGTCCAGATCGGGTCGATCGAGGTGAGGTTGGCCTGCGGCACCGCCTTCAGCACGCGCGCTTGCTGGGCGATGGCGGGGCGGGCAAGTGCGCCAGACGCAAGCGGGGCGGCCAAAGGGGCGGCGAACGCCCCTGCCCCAGCTGCGGCGATGAAAGTCCGGCGCCGCAGGCTCATGCTCATGCTCTCCGTACGTTCCAGAATGTGGCGAAGCCGTTCAGCACGCCGGTGAGGTCGCTGCGGTAGGCGGTGGGTTGCTGGTATTGGCCGAGCGGCGTGTAGGGCACGTCGATCAGCGCCTGGCGCTGGATGTCCGCGCAGATCCTTTGTTGCGTGGCCATGTCCGGCGCGTCGAACCACGCGGTACGCAGGCGCTCGATCTCGGGGCTGACGCACCAGCCGGGCCAGGCGCCGGCGGCATCGCCGTTGCCGCGCAGGGCGATGTGGCCGGCGGGGTTCAGGTGGTCGGTGCCGGCCCAGCCGGTGACGAACAGGTTCCAGCCGCCCTGTTCCACCGGGTCCTTCTTCGCCCGGCGCTGCAGCATGCTGCCCCAGTCGGTGACGATGTAGTCGACGTTCATGCCGCATTTCTTCAGCACGTCGGCCAGCACGTCGCCCAGCGCCTTGAGGATGGGGTAGTCGACGGCGACCATCAGCACGACTTTCTCACCCTTGTAGCCGGCGGCGGTGAGGTCGGACTTGATCTTGGCGTAGTCCTTGTTTCCGACGAAGATGCCGAGGCCTTCCTCGCTGGCCATCGGCGTCTTGGGCGTGAAGTAGCCGAGCGGGGTGTGGAACATGCCGGGATCGTCGCCGACGATGGCCTGCATGAAATCCGCCTGGTTGATGGCGGCGTTGAGGATCTGGCGGATCTTCGGGTCGTTGAACGGCGTGGTGAGATGGTTGGCCCGAGCCATCATGACGCCGCCGGTGGGGTCCTGGATTGCCACCCGGATGCGGTTGTTGCGCTTGAGCAGGGGCATCAGGTCGTGGGTGAGGTATTCCCACCAATCCTGTTCGCCGTTCTGCAGGGCTGCCGAGGCGACCGAGGCGTCGGGCATGGTGGTCCACTCGATGCGGTCGAACCACGGGCGCTTGGGGCCGGCGGTCCAATCCGGCGTGCCGCCTTCGCGCGGCTTGTATTGGGCGAAGCGCTCATAGACGTTCTTCGAGCCCTGGACGCGTTCGTCGGCCTTGTACCGGTAGGGGCCGGAGCCGATGATCTCCTTGATCTGGGTGAAGGCGTCGGTGCTGGCCAGGCGTTCCGGCATCATTGCGGCCATGGGCGAGGGCGATTTGCCCAGCGCGTCGCGCAGAAGCGGGAAGGCGCGCTTGAGGCGGAACTGGATGGTCTTGTCGTCGGTGGCGGACAGGTCGTCGGTGGCGGACATCAGCGCATCGCCCAGTGCGTCGCGCCTGGCCCAGCGCTTGATCGAGGCGACACAATCGCGCGCCAGGACCTTTTCACCGTCGTGGAACATCAGGCCGTCGCGCAGGGTGAGCTTCCACAGCTTGCCCTCGTTCTCGACCACGTCGCCTTCGACCATCTGCGGCGACATGCGGTAGTTGCCGTCCTGGCCGTAGAGCGTGTCGAACACGAGGTAGCCGTGGTTGCGGGTGACGTAGGCAGTGGTCCAGTGCGGATCGAGGAAGGCGAGGTCGATCTGCGGGATGAATTTCAGCGTGGTCTGCCGCTGGGCACGCACGACGGCGGGGGCAAGGGTTGCGCCGGCGGCGGCGGTGGCGAGGAAGGTGCGGCGTTTCATGGAGCTCTCTCTTGCGGTATGGGGCGAAGCTGACGGGGTCAGCCCGGGTGGATATTCCTGGACATCGGCAAGCCGTCGACGATTACTGCAACATTCTTGCGTTAGGCGGTGCGCCGAGGGCCTGGCCGACTGGCCGATATCGCGCGGCGGGCTTGCCTGCGGCGCCGCGCCAAACAAGACCCACGCCGTCGTCCGCGACCGCCATACTGGCAGCCATCTGAGGACTCGCGATGAAATTGCCGTCGGCGCGGAACAGCGTCGCCAAGAACATCGAATTCTGGCGGCGGCCGATGTCGCCGGTGGTCTCGATGGTGTCGCACAACGTGACACCGGCATGGGGCATGGACTCGAGGGCGCCCGCTGGCTGCATCGCGGCGATGGACGTCGCGGCCAGCGAGAAACTGGCCGGATCAATTCCCTTACGCACACTGCACCGCGGCATTGTGAAACTCCCGAGTCATTGAAGCCATTGCATGATCGGCAGCCCGGCTTTCGCTTGTATGCCGCATGACAATCCCTGTGCATGGCAGCCTAGCGGATTCTGCGGGCAGGATGCACCCCCCTTATCGTTCCGCGTATCGCGGGCTCCAAGGCAGCCTTTCCCTGGGTGCGAAGCGGCGCTATTCGGGAGACATGCAGCTCATGCTCCAACGCCTTCTCGGCGATGCCCGTGGCCGGCTGGCGACGCAGTTCCTGCGTTTCGGAACGGTGGGCGCGGCAGGTTTCGTCGTTGATACCGCGATGGTGTACGCGCTCCGCGACTCGGTCGGGCTCTATGGGGCGGGCGTGGCGGCATACTTGTTGGCTGCAACCTTCACGTGGCTGTTCAATCGGGTTTGGACATTCCGCGGTGCCCATCGCGGCGGGATCGGACGACAATGGGCGCTGTTCCTGCTGGCCCAGAGCCTGGGCTTCGTGGTCAACCGCGGCGTGTTCGCAGTATTGGTGACTGTAAGCTCATTGTGTGCGGCGCATCCGGTGCTGGCAGTGTTTGCCGGAATGCTAGCGGGCATGTTCCTCAACTTTGCCATGGCGCGGCGCTTCGTATTCGCCCAAGGCTAATACCAATCGGCCGAATGATCGACCTATGCCCCAGTTAAAGCTGGGCTCTGCCCAGACCCGCCTGGTCCGGCGCACGCCTTCGCGCGACGGGCCGAGCCCCTGGACCGGGGGCGGAGGCAATGATCTGAGGTGGAGACATGACCCCGCTGATGCCGCACATCACCCAACCCCTGCTGATGGTCCATGCAGAGCGTGCGGCGAGCGTCCCCGCCATCCCGCGCCGCCTCTTTGACGCCGTTCCCGGCGACCGCAAGGAACTCGTCATGCTTGGCATCAGGAACCAGCTGCAGTTCTATGAGGATCCGCTCAGGATCGACCTCGTCGTCCCGCTGCTCGCAAGGCACTTTTCGGGAGACTGAGCACAGGATGCGCTGCTGGGGGGCGTCGCATTTGTTCCATGTCTAGCAGCAATCATCGGCAGGATCGGCTTCTCTGAGAAAGAAGATCAGAGCGTTGGCTGTCGCGCTTTCAAAATGGAAACCCGACCTGATAGCCGCCGCCCGAAATGGCAACCCTTCCGAGTTTGGGGCGGCTGGTATCGCGTGCCGGGCTGGTCGGCGGCGGCGGCGCACGAAACACCAATCCAGGCGATCGCCGCCACTGTTCCTTCATCAGTTGACAACAAAGGCGGTTGGTATGACCCGAGTTGACACAGCCGTTGAAGAGTTGCCTGTCATACGGATGAATCATGTATTCATGCGCACCACCAGCCCCTCCACAACGTCATAATTCTTTCATCAAACTGCAAACATGACGTCGCGGACCATGACTAGGGTGACGGGGACAGGAACGCGTTGTCTTTCGCGTTCGACAAGCACGAACGTAGGAGCTTTCATGAATCGTCTAGCCATCCTCCTGGGAGTCGCCGTGGCCAGCATCGGCTTGGCCGTTGGCGCAGCCTCCGCCCAGCAGATCACCGGCGCCGGCGCCAGCTTCCCCAACCCCGTCTACCAGAAGTGGGGCGAGGCGGCGCAGAAGGCGATTGGCCTTCAGCTCAACTACCAGTCGGTCGGCTCGGGCGCGGGCATGACCCAGGCGCGCAACCGCACCGTCGATTTCGGCGCATCCGATGCGCCGATGTCCCCGGCGCTTCTGGCGGAACACAAGCTGCTGCAGTTCCCGACCGTGATGGGCTCGTTGGTTGCCATCGTGAACATCCCGGGTGTGGACGACAACCAGATGAAGATGACCGGCGAACTGCTGGCCGACATCTACATGGGCAAGATCACTAAGTGGAACGACCCCCGCTTGGTCGAGATGAATCGTGGGCTATCGTTGCCTAACCTGGCCATCGCACCCGTTTATCGCGCCGATGGCTCGGGCACCACCTTCGTATGGGTGACGTATCTTTCCGCCGTTTCGCCCGAGTGGAAGGACAAGGTTGGCGTCGGCACTTCGGTCAAGTGGCCCGCCGGAACCGGCGCGCGCGGCAACGAAGGCGTGGCCGGGACTGTGCGCAACACGCGCGGGGCGATCGGCTATGTCGAAAACGCCTACGCCGTCCAGAACAAGCTGGTTTCGACCCAGTTGCGCAACCGCGCCGGCAACTTTGTCATCGCATCGCACGAGGCGTTCCTGGCGGCTGCCGATAATGCGGACTGGAATGCGCCGAACTTCGCCGCAAACCTTGTGGATCAGCAGGGCGCCAAGAGCTGGCCGATCGTCTCTCCGACCTTCATCCTGCTGCCGATGGACCCGAAGGACGCCACGCGCTCGGCCAACGTGATGAAGTTCTTCGACTGGGCGTTCGCCAACGGTAACAAGCTGGCTGAGGAGCTGGAGTACATCCCGCTGCCGAAGGCGGTGCAGGATGCGGTGCGTGCCACCTGGAAGGTCAATGTGAAGGGGCCGGACGGCAAGCCTGTTATGTAACGTGACTGTCCCCGGCCGCTCGCAAGGTGCGGCCGGGGAAGCATGTCGACCCCGAAGCCCCCGCCGCACCGGAACTCGCCCCGCATGTCATCGTCAGCCATATCACCGCCGGGACACCTCGCCACCGCGCCGCGAAAAAGCGGTAGCACTGGCGACCGGATCTTTTCAGGCCTTTGCCATGGGGCTGGTGTCTTTGTTTTGATCCTGCTCGGCGCGATCATCATCGAGCTTTTCATCGGCGGCCTGCCGGCGTTTCGCGCCTTCGGCATAGGGTTTGTCTGGGGCGACAACTGGGACCCCGTGGCGGAGGAATTCGGCGCAATCGTGCCCATCTATGGAACCATCGTCACTTCGGTGATGGCCCTGGCGCTCGCGGTTCCGATTGCCTTTGGGATCGCCTACTTTCTGACTGAGATTGCTCCCGTGCCGATGCGTCAGCCGGTTGGCACCGCAATTGAACTTCTCGCGGCCGTGCCGTCGATCATCTACGGCATGTGGGGATTTTTCGTAATCGTGCCGGTGATGGCGCAGTATGTGCAGCCGGCGCTTATAGACAGTATCGGCGAACTGCCGCTAATCGGGGTTTTGTTCGCTGGACCACCGTTCGGCACTGGAATATTCACCGCGGCGCTGATCCTGGCGATCATGATCATCCCGTTCATTGCCGCCACCATGCGCGACGTGTTCCGCACTGTGCCGCCGGTGTTCAAGGAAAGCGCCTATGGCCTCGGGTGTACGCGATGGGAGGTGATGTGGAACATCGTCATCCCCTACACGCGCCGGTCCGTAGTCGGCGGCATCATGCTGGGCCTTGGCCGCGCCCTCGGCGAAACGCTGGCAGTGACCTTCGTCATCGGCAATGCCAACCGCATCGCGACGTCGGTTTTCGCGCCCGGCAACACCATCGCCTCGCTCGTCGCACTCGAGTTTGGCGAGGCGGAGGCCGACAGTCTGAAACTTTCAGCGCTGCTTGCCCTCGGCTTCATCCTGTTTGTCCTTTCTTTCATCGTGCTCGCGATTTCGCGGTTCCTCCTGCGGCCACCGGCCGGGCAATAAGGGGCACGCGTCATGAGCAACACAACCATGAATGCCGCGCCGCGCAAGGACCTTGTGGTCGCCCGGCAACTGGCCGCCAGGCGCAGGCGGACCGACCGAATTCTTCTGTGGCTGGCACTGCTGGCCACGGTGATTGGCTTGGCCTTCCTGTTGTCGATCATCGCCACTCTGCTGTTGCGGGGGCTGCAGGCGATGAGCCTGCACGTGTTCATCGACGTCACCCGCCCGCCTGGGTCCGGTGGCGGATTGCTGAATGCGATCGTTGGAAGCCTGATCCAGACCGCCATCGGCACCGCCGTTGGGACGCCGATCGGGCTGTTGGTTGGTACCTATCTGTCCGAATACGCCGGCAAATCCAGGCTGGGCGGCTCGGTTCGCTTCGTCTCCGACATTTTGCTGTCGGCCCCGTCCATTCTCATCGGGCTGTTCGTCTACCAGCTTATGGTGCTGCCGTTCGGCGGCTTCTCGGGGATCGCGGGATCGATGGCGCTGGCGGTGATCGTGATCCCGATCGTGGTCCGCACCACTGAAGACATGCTGACGCTGATCCCGACGGCGCTGCGCGAGGCGGCTGTGGCCTTGGGTGCGCCGAAGTGGAAGATGATCCTGCTCGTCTGCTATCCCGCCGTTCGCAACGGTCTGATCACCGGCGTGCTGCTCGCGGTGGCACGCATCGCTGGCGAGACAGCGCCGCTGTTGTTCACTTCGCTCGGCAACCTCACCTGGTCGACCGACCTGACCAAGGCGATGAGCAGCTTGCCGGTGACGATCTACGCCTATGCCGGATCGCCTTATCCCGACTGGATCGCGCTAGGGTGGACCGGCGCCATGCTGATCACGCTGGGCGTGCTCACCATCAACATCTTCGCTCGCATCGTGCTGCGGCAGCGCAACTGATCCACCATCTGTCGCACACCTACGACACCCAGGAGCCATCATGAACGAGCCTCTCGCCGCGAGCGATACCAGTCAGGCAATTGTGAGCCCTACGCTGGAGACGCGCCCGGAGACGGCTGCGACACCAGCCAAGATCGCCATCCGGAACCTTGATTTCTTCTATGGTGACAACCGCGCGCTGAAGGCGATCAACCTTAACCTGCCGGAACGCCAGGTGACCGGAATGATCGGGCCTTCAGGCTGCGGCAAATCAACCTTGCTCCGCTGCCTCAACCGGATGTACGACCTCTACCCGGGACAGCGCGCGTCTGGCGAGGCGATGATGGATGGCCAGAACATCGTCGATCCGAAGGTCGACCTCAACGCGCTGCGCAGCCGTATCGGCATGGTGTTCCAGAAGCCAACTCCCTTCCCGATGTCGATCTACGAGAACATCGCCTTCGGTGTGAAGCTGCATGAAAAGCTTTCGAAGGCACAGATGGACGAGCGCGTCGAATGGTCGCTGTCTCGCGCCGCGCTCTGGGAGGAAGCGAAGGACCGTTTGAACTCTCCGGCCGGCGGCCTGTCAGGCGGGCAGCAGCAGCGGCTGTGCATCGCGCGTTCGATCGCCGTGCGCCCGGAGGTGATTCTGTTCGACGAGCCGACCAGCGCCCTCGACCCGATCAGCACGTTGAAGGTGGAGGAGTTGATTGATGAACTGAAGCGCGACTTCACCATCGCCATCGTGACCCACAACATGCAGCAGGCGGCTCGTTGCGCGGACCGGGTGGCGTTCTTCTACCTGGGTGAGATGGTGGAGGTGGGCACGGCAGCGCAGATGTTCACCTCGCCGCGCGAAGTGCGCACCCAGCAATACATCACCGGCCGCTTCAGCTGAGGACCGCGATATGCCCGAGAACGCTGAACACATCGTCAAAAGCTACGAGCAGGACCTCAAGCGCCTGCGCGACATGATCACCGAAATGGGCGGCATGGTGGAAAGCCAGGTCGCCTCGGCTTGCACAGCAATTCTCCAGCGCGATCGCGCCGCCGCCGCCCATGCCATAGAATCTGACGCCAAGGTGGATGCGCGTGAACACGAAATCGAGCAGTACGTGATCCGGCTGCTGGCGCTGCGCCAACCGGTGGCCGGCGATTTGCGCCAGATCGTGTCGGCGCTGAAATCCACCGGTGATCTCGAGCGCATCGGAGACTATGCGGCCAACGTCGCCAAGCGGAGCCTGGTGCTGGAGCAGTATAGCCTGCGCTACGCCGCCACCGGCCTGGCTCACATGGCCTCTCTGGTGCAGGAGAACCTTAAGCGCATCATCGATGCAGTCGGCGCGGATGATCCCAACAAGGCGATGCAGGTGTGGCGCAGCGATGAGGCGATCGACGAGATCTACAACGCATTGTTTCGTGAGCTAGTCACCTACATGATGGAGGACCCGCGCAACATCACGCCCTGCACGCACTTGCTTTTCATCGCCAAGAACCTGGAGCGCATCGGCGACCACGCAACCAACATTGCCGAAACCGTCTATTACGCCGTTACTGGCACACCTCTGACCGATGCGCGGCCGAAAGGTGACTTGTCTTCCTACGCCGTGGTTAAACCGGTCGGCGAATAAGGTTGAACAGCATGTTCCACCGCAAGGCATCTACCGCATCAATGAGCGACGCCTCCCCTGCCGCGGGCCGCCCGCTGATCCTGGTCGTTGAGGACGAGGCGGCTCTGCTTACGATGTTGCGCTACAACCTTGAGAAGAACGGCTTCCGTGTGGAGGAGGCGACCGACGGGCAGGAAGCAGTGACCCGCATCTCCGAGGAACGCCCCGACCTGGTTCTGCTCGACTGGATGCTGCCGGTGATGTCAGGCATCGAGGTCTGCCGCCAGATCCGCCGGCAAACCGAGACGCGGGACCTTCCCGTGATCATGCTGACCGCGCGCACCGAGGATCAGGACGCAGTGCGTGCGTTGAACACCGGGGCCGACGACTACATCACCAAGCCCTTTGGGATTGAGGCTTTGTTGGCCCGCATCCGCGCTTTGTTGCGCAGATCGGGCGCGATGCCGACGAAAGGTCGCCTGGAATTTCATGACATCTCCCTTGACCTCGCCGCCCATCGGGTACACCGCAACGGACGCGCGGTACATTTGGGCCCAACCGAGTATCGACTTCTCGAGTTCTTTATGCAGTATCCAACACGTGTCTTTACGCGGGAGGAGTTGCTGAACGCCGTTTGGGGGCCGGACATCCATGTAGAGCCGCGGACTGTGGACGTACATATCCGCCGTTTGCGAAAGGCGATCAACGCAGAGGGAGAATCGGACCTGATTCGAACCGTTCGCGCAGCGGGATATGCGCTAGATGCTGATCAGATATAGCTTCATGTGATGATTGTGAGGTTGGTACCAAATCGTGCTGATAGTCACGGTTCCAGCTTGGTCAGAAATCTGGTGCAAGTCCACGTTTCGTGGAGCGTCGGATGGCGTCGGTCTCATTGTTGTTGAGCGACCATAGGTGTGAGCGAATACAGACCCATTTGCTGGAAACACTAGATGATTTCGTCAGAACGGGCGCGAACAATTTCTTGTTTGTGGAATCTTTTTTGTTGCTTGCCGAGACTGGCCTTTAATGACGTGTTCTGCTGATTTCTTTGGAATTAAGAACAGCGTGCTGTTCACTTTTCGCGATGATCTAATACCAACTCCCTTAATGCCTGCCGATGCCCAGTTCCAATAAGAGATTGATCGGACGCAATACGGTTCCTTTGTGAGAAACCTCCATGCCTCTGTGCATGCAACGAGCATGGCGCCGTAGGCGTCCCACACGGCGTTTGCGAGCTTGTTGCTGCCCAGGTAGGCCCAGACGATTTTCATCAGGTTGAATCGGGCGCATGGAACGGCAGCCGGAGCAGAGAGATGTTGTCGGGCTGGTGAAAGCCTGCCTCGTCGCAGACCATCGGGGCATGGACACCGGGTGTGAACATGGCACTGATCTCGAGAGGGTGCTCCGCCATCGCTTCGGTGTTGGCCGCCGGCATGGTAATGGCAGCTTTATCAGCCGCAGCCGGTTGCCAATCGTATTCTCGTGCACCCGCACCTCAAAACGACGCTCGACCTCGTCGCGCAGGCCCCCGCAGCTCCAGCGGACCCCCAATCCCGCTCGGGTCCGCACCCTTGACCACCAAGGCAGGAAGTTCCGCAATCTGCGGCTCGTTCAGCACTGCCTTGCGCCCGCCGCCGCACCGCGACACGAGACCCTCATCCCCAGCACGTTGCACCGGATCAGCGCGTCTACGCCGGCGAGTGTGCCCCGCACCGGCGACAGGACCTGCCAAGCTTGTGACTTCTCCGCCGCACCGCCCGGGCCGCCCGGCTGGCGGGCCGCCCAGAAGAACACCCGCTCGTTGTAAGGGCTGCCGCCGATGCTCTGCTCGAACGTCGCCTCGTCGGTGACGTCGTTTAGCTTGAGACCCGTGACCGAAGCGACGGGGCTCGAAGCGAAGACCATCCACCGGCTGCTCAAGCTCGATCCCAAGACCGGTGGTTTCAAGCGCGGCGAGGACCACCCCTTCGACTGCGACCTACTGGTCGTCGACGAAACCTCCATGGTCGACGTAATGCTGATGCAGGCGTTGCTGATGGCGGTGCGTAAGAGTAAGCCGGCCCTCACTGTTGACGGGATGAATTTTCAGGCGGGCGGGGCTTGGACGGCCTCTTTGCAGTTCCAAGGCAGGAGTTCGCTGAGCCTCGAGGCGAGATGCCCGCGCGCGAGCTGGTCGATCGTGTATGCGAGGTAAGCTTCGGGGTTGAGGCCGTTGAGCTTCGCCGTCTCGATCAGGGTGTAGAGGATGGCAGCGCGCTCGCCGCCCTTGTCGGAGCCGAGAAACAGGAAGTTCTTGCGGGTCACCGCGATGCCACGGAGCAGCCGCTCGGCGAGGTTGTTGTCGATGGCGAGCCTGCCGTCATCGGCAAAGCGGGTCAGCGCCTCCCAGCGGCCCAGGGCATACTGCAGCGCCTTGCCCAGCGCCGTCTTGCCGGACGCCCGGCGGCGTTGCCCCTCCATCCATGCCTTCAACGCGTCGAGCAGGGGCTTGCTGCGGGCCAGGCGTTGAGCCTGGCGGTCCGCGGTCGATCGGCCGGTGATGTCGGCCTCGATCTGATACAGCGCCTGGATGCGCCGCAACGCCTCTTCGGCGATGGGTGACTTTGTGGATTCATGCACCTCGAACAGCTTGCGCCTTGCATGGGCCCAGCACGCGGCGTGCTGGATACGAGCGGGCTTGCCGGGCTCGGGCCGATATAGGGCGTCGTAGCCGGCAAAGGCGTCGGCATGCATCACGCCTGCGAACCCAGACAGGTGCTCGCGCGGCCGTTCGCCCTTGCGGTCGGCGGAGTAGCGGTAGAACGCAGCCGGCGGAGCAGGCCCCGCATGTGATCGCGGATCGACCGCATAGACCCAGAACCGCGCCAGCCTGGTCTTGCCGGTGCCGGGTGCGAGCGTGCGGATCGGCGTGTCGTCAGTATGCAGCACCGGCTGCGCCATCACCGTCGTGCCGATCAGCCGCGCCAGGGGTGCCAGCCACCAGGCGGCGCGGCCGATCCAGTCGGCCAAGGTGACCCGGTCGATCTCGACACCCTCGCGCGCCAGGATCACCGATTGGCGGAACAGCGGCAGGCTGTCGCAGTATTTCGAGACCGCCACATGCGCGATAAGGCTCGGGCCGGGACGGCCGCGCTCGATCGGCAGGTCGGGTGCCGGCGCCTGGAACACCGCCTCGCACACCCGGCAGGCATAGCGCAGCCGGACGTGGCGGATCACCTTCAGCCGGGCGGGGATCTTCTCCAGAACCTCGGTGACGTCCTCGCCGAGCCGGGCCAGCTTGCCGGGCGCGCAGCAGGGGCACAGCGTCGTAGGCTCATGCAGCACGGCCTCGCGCGGCAGGTGGTCCGGCAGCGGACGGCGGACGGCTTTGGCGCGGGGGGACGATGGTGCAGCGCGTGAGGCCGGGTCAGGCCGCGCAGCCTGATGCTCGGCCTCGTTCTCTTCCAGGTCCTCCAGGCGTAGCTCGAGTTGCGCGATCTCGGCGTCCAGACGCTCGGAGGACTGGCCATAGCGCTGGCGCCGCAGGGCCGCCAACTGGGCGCGCAGGTGCTCGATCTCGACCGCCGCCGTGCCGAGCTGGGCGCGCGCCGCCGCCAACTCGTGCCGCAGGGCGGCGATCTCGTCCTCCGGTGTGCGCAAGGCCAGGTCCACATGGTGAGGCTACCCGACAGCCACCCCCTGTACAAGCGCGATCACCTGGCCCCGGTCCCATGGTGAGCTCAGACGGCAACCTCGGGCCGCGCCGTCCAGGCGGGCATGCGCCAGTCGATCCCCTCCAGCAGCATCGACGCCTGGGCGCTCGTCAGGGTGATCGTGCCGCTGTCGGCCTGCGGCCAGACGAACCGGGCCCGCGCCAGCTCAAGCCGCTTGGCGTAGAGGCACAGGCCCTGGCCGTCCCAGTGCAGCGCCTTGAGCAGATCGCCTCGGCGGCCCCGGAACACGAACAACGCCCCGCCATAGGGATCCAGCGACAGCACCGTTTGTACCTGGGCGGCCAGGCCGTCGAAGCCCTTTCGCATGTCGGTGAACCCACACGCCAGATAGACCCGGGTCGCCGGCGGCAGCATCATGACGTGGCCGGCGCAGCCAGAATGCGCTGCAACGCCGCGCAGTCCACGTCGGACCCGAAGCGCAGCCGCACCCCGGACGGCAGTTCGACCTCGATCCCGCCGGGCATGGCGCTTGATGATGCGACCGTCACCGATGGCGACGGTGAAGACGGACGCGACGCCACCGTCTCCTTGATCGGACCCGGCACGGCGATTGGGACGTCCGGCTTGATCTCGACCGCGGCAAAACCCGCCATCGCCGCGCGCAGCAACTGCTTGCGCCACGTGTAGATCAGCCCCGTGACGATCCCATGATGGTCCGCCACCGCCTGCACCGTCGAGCCAGCCGCCAGGGTCTCGCGAACAATGGCCAGCTTGGCCGCAGAACTCCACCGCCGCCGACGCTCCGGCCGGCTGCGCACCTCAATGCGCTCAGGAAGAGCACGCCTATGACCATCGTATGACTGCTCATAAGAGCACTCGGTCTCGTCCATCACGCGCCGCCTCACCCATTGCGCCACATAGAATGCTCAAGCCAGGACCGTGCCGGAATGTGGGGGTGGGCTTTCGCTTACT
>JANPIH010000186.1:0-46648 GCA_031424895.1 Rhodospirillales bacterium | reverse complement strand
CGCCCAGACCGGCGATGACGTTGTTGCCTGCATTGCCGGTGATGGTATTCGCCAGGGCGTTGCCGGTGCCGTTGATGTCCAAGGCGCCGGTGAGGATCAGGTTCTCGACGTTGTTGGCCAGGGTGTGGGTGGCGGAGCTGAACACCATGTCGGTGCCGGCGCCCGCGCCCTCGGTGATGGTGTCGCCGCCGTCGGTGACGTAGGTGTCGTCGCCCAGGCCACCCACCAGCGTATCGGCGCCGCCGGCACCATCGAGCGTATCGTTGCCATCGCCGCCGGTGAGCGCGTTGTTGTCCACGCCGCCGGTAAGGGCATCGTTGCCGGATCCGCCGGTGGCGTTCTCGATGCCGGCGATCGCGGCGAAGCCCGAGGCCGTTCCTGCGCCGAGGTTCACCGTTACCCCCGCCGTCGTGCCGGCGTAGGTGAGCGTGTCCGTAGCGGCCCCGAGGTCGGCCGTCACTGCCTCCACGTTGGCCAGCGTGCCGCCCTCGAAGGCAACAAGCATGCTGCCGTTGTAGATCACATCCAGCACCTGCGCCCCTGCCGCGCCGGTGATGGCCAGGCTGTCGGTGTCGCCGCCGCCGTCCACCGTATCGGCGCCATCGCCGATGGCGTAGATGAAGCTGTCATTGCCGGCCAGACCGGTCAGCACGTCCGCACCGCCAAGCCCGGTGATGACGTTGTTGCCGGCGTTGCCGATGATGATGTTGGCGAGCGCGTTGCCGGTGCCGTTGATGTCGGCAAGGCCGGTCAGGGTCAGGTTCTCGACGTTGGTCGCCAGGGTGTGGGTGGCGGAGCTGAGCACCATGTCGGTGCCGGCGCCCGCGCCCTCGGTGATGGTGTCGCCGCCGTCGGTGATGTAGGTGTCGTCGCCCAGGCCACCCACCAGCGTATCGGCGCCGCCGGCACCATCGAGCGTATCGTTGCCATCGCCGCCGGTGATGACGTTGGCGGCCGCATTGCCCGTGCCGGCGAATTTGCCTGTGCCAATGAAGGTGAGGTTCTCGAAGTCCGCCGCCAGGGTGAAGGCATTCAGGCTGGTGAGCACGAGATCGGTGCCCTGGTTGACTGCCTCGCTCAGCGTATCCAGGGCGGAGTCGACGGAGTATGTGTCGTTGCCTGCACCGCCAGACATTGCGTCGTCGCCCGCGTCGCCCTGCAACACGTCATTGCCGGCACCGCCAAGCAGTGTGTCGGTGCCATTGCCGCCCTGGAGAACGTCTGCCGCGTCGCCACCGTCGAGCAGGTCGTCGTCGTCGCCGCCCTGCAACGTGTCGCTGCCCGCCCCGCCCTCGAGGATATCGCGACCGGCCAGGCCGGTGAGCACATCGTTGCCGCCGCCACCCTCCAGCCAATCATCGTATGGCGTGCCGGTAACGAGGTCCACGACGCCCGTGCCCGCGAAGTGAATGCCGATGCGCCCGGTCGGGGCGGAGATGACGGTCTCCGCAGTGCCGTTGCCGTCGATGTAGCTGACCGACACGCGGATTGCCGTGTTGGCGTTGGTCAGGGCGTTGTAGGCATCGGCCGTCGCGGGTGCGTAGGTGGCCGCGGTCGCGCCGGCGATGTTGCTCCAGGTCGGTGTGGCGGCGTTGATGCTGGTCGAGCGCTGCCATTGGTAGCTGTAAACGATCGGCGTCAGCGGCGTGGCCGAGTTGTCCGCATCGGTAAAGGCGTTCGCGGCCACCAGTGCCCGGTCCTGCGTCGGCGATGTGTCGGAGACCAGCACCGTGCCCACCGGGGCGTCGTTGACATTGCTGACAGCCGCGGTCGGTGCCGAAAACACCTGCTCGAGAATACCAAGCCCGTCCACAAAAGTCGCCTTCAGCCGCAACCGCGCGCCGACCTGGGCGTCCCCTGGCGTGAAGGTCAGCCCGATAGCCGGCTGCAGGTCCAGGCCGTCGAGGATCAGGATGTCGTCGAATACGCCGGTGGCGGCCTCCTGCTGCCAGACATAGGCGATCGGCCCGGTTATGACGCCGGTCGGATTGCCGAAGCCGATGTTGTTGGCGTCGGTGACGCCGGCGATGGAGCCGGTGAGCAACTGGTCCTCGGTCGGGGTGGCGTCACTGACGGTGGGCAGCCCGACCGGCAGCGCATTCAGTCCGGGCACCAGCACGACCGTCTGATCGGAAAACCGCAGTGCTTCGATGTGCCGAAGCGTGTCGGTGCCGTCCAGTCCGGCGGTGTCGGCGACGGTCACCACATCGTCGGAGAAGTTCACCGGAGTACCATTGTCATTAATGGTAACGGTGTAGTTGGCGAGCGCTCCGGCAAAAACCGCAGTGTCGAACGCCGGCCCGGTCGAATAGAGTATTTCGCGGGCGATGGTGATGGCGCCAGGGTTAAGCTCGCCGGCGAAGACACGGGCCTGCAACTGGGACATGTGGTCCGCGCGGACAGTGCCGACGCCGCCAGGAGCGGGCGCTTGCAGTTGCACGTTCAGCCACGCGTCGCCGTCGATGATGTCGTCGCCCCAGCCGCCGGTGATGACGTCGTTGCCGCCGCCACCCAGAATGATGTCGCCGGCCCCGAAGGAGGTGACAACGCCGCCCAGCGCGCCGTTCAGGAAGGATTGCAGGCCGTTGATCAACGCGATGTTGGTCAGGACGCTGCCATAGGCGCCGGAAACCGCAATCGCCGCCGCCGTCGTGTCGTTACCGCGCAGCAGGTCATGCGACGATGATCCCGACAGGCCCTCCACCGACTCGAACCGCGCCAGCAACGCGGCTGGTCCCGGCGTGACAACCGGAGCCACGAAAGCCCGCAGCCGCAAATCGGCCGTGATCCCGCTGGTCTCCTGGGCAAAGGAGCCCCAGTCGAAGCCCGACATCCCGACATAGCGGTCCTCGATGCCGCCATTGCCCAGCATGATGTCATCGCCGCCCTCGCCGTCGAAGCGATCGGTGATTTCATCGCCGACGAAAACGTCGTTGCCCCGGATCAGGTCGCGTCCAAAGCTGTCGAAATTGTCGCCGGCCGCGCCATCGGCTGTGCCGATCTCGATCCAGTCGTCACCCTCATTGCCGAAGACGAACTCGTTGGCCTTGTTGCCCAGGATCATGTCGTTGCCGGGTCCGGCGATTGCCTCCGACGAGTCGCGGCCGGTCACGATGAAATCGTTGCCGAAGCCACCGATGATGAGGTTGATGCCATTGCCGCCGTGGATGGCGTCGTTGCCGTCGCCGCCCTGGAGGAGATCGTCGCCGCCGGTATCGATGATGATGTCATCGCCGGCGCCGCCGAACACCTTGTCGTTGCCGAAGCCGGCTTCCAGCCGGTCGCGGCCGGCATCGCCATACAGCGTGTCGTCGCCCTCGCTGCCGATGATCGTGTCATTGCCCGCCGTGCCGCCGAGCACCACATGGTCCGGCCCACTGTAGCGGAGGTAGTTCGGGTCGGGCATGGGGGTCGAGGGGTTGTTGCGCAGCACCAGGATTTCGCCGCCCGTCCCCAACGGATCGTCGCGCCCATTCGGACCCAGGCCGGTGAACTGCTTGGTTTCATCCACCTCCAGCGTGAAGGCCGGGGTCGAGAACACGTCGCCCGGAAGGTGCGTCGTGTTGGTGTTCGCCATGATCAGTTTGGCGAAGGTGTTGCCCTCCAGCTCGCTGAGGAAGTTCGTGTTGGCGGTCCGCTCCAGGTAATAGAAGCGGTCGCCGTCCTGCAGCTTCTCCATCTGCGTTTCGAAGACGAAGTTGAAGGTGGAGCCGAGCAGGCCGCCGAACGGCATCTGCTTCTCGGCCAGGCCGCCGATCCACAAATCCACCGCATTGAGGCCGGTGGTCGCGGCGGGACCGGTCAGGAAGGCGAGGCGGTCGGCGGGCACCGCCGTGGTCGGCGCGTCACCCGTCGTCGCTGTGTCACCGTCCAATCCGCCGGCGCCATAGACGATGGCATAGGCCGCGGCACGCTTGTCCGCGGTGGTGGTGGCGCCGGTGATCGAGCCATGCGTGCCATAGGCGGCGATGAAATTGACCAGCGATGCTTCGTGCTTGAGGTTGGAGGCAAACTCCGCCCAGCTTGCATAGGGCGTGAGCTGGCTGTCGCCGGTCACGCGGAAGAATTCCGCGCGCGCCTGGTTGAGCGAGGGCACGCCGGTGTCACGGCCGCGCGCCAGGTTGATGGCCGGCAAGTCCAGCGGCAGGCCAAGCAGGTTGTTGCGCAGTGCCTCCGTGACGAACTCGTCGATCTCGTTGCCGGCCTGCCGAGTCATGCCGCGGATGACGGAGCTGGCCGCCTCACGGTCGGTGGCGCCGCTCGCGGTAAATTCGAGTGGGTTGAGGAAGGCGGCGATCAGCCCGAGCTGCCGGGTGTCACCGTTGACCAGGTTGAAGTCGCCATTGAAGCGGTCAACCGTCTCGGTCAGCATCGAATGGCCGAAGCGGTACACCACATGGGCAAATTCCGCCACGATGGCCGCGTTGATCGCGCTGTCATAGACCTGCGTGGGTGCGAAGAAGATATTGACCTGCGGCTGGATCTTGCGGGCAAATTCCTCGAAGACGAGATGCTGATACTGCATTTCGGTGCCGAAGCGCGCCGCCTGGAACAGGCGCTCGCCGTTCCACGAGCCATCCGCCAGATGCCATTGCGCCACGAAAGCGGCGTCGGCCGTCGCGGTCACCACGTCCTTGATGTGCTGGACCAGGCGGTTGTGCTCCTCGTGGAACACAAAATGCACGGTGGTCAGACCGATGTTCTCGTTGCCGCGCCCGTCGCCGGTGATGAAATGCTTGTCCAGCATTTCGTTGTCGTAGGTGGCCGGGTTGAAATCGTCACCGAACTGGCCCTCCGGCCCCGCGTCGAGGTCGGCGGTCTGGCCGGGGGCCGGTGCCGCATGGTGCGCGATGTCGTTGAGGAAGGCGCGTCCCGCATGGAATGCGTTGGACGGGATGGCAAGCCCGCCGGCCACCCCTTCGACAATGCCGCTCCCGGTGACGATCTGGGCAAAGCCGTTCGCGCCCGGCACGAACTTGCCATAGAGGTCGGTGACGAGCAGCGGCACATTATGGACATCGGCGTCGGTGAGGGTGATGCCGAGATGCAGCGCGGCCGATGCCTTGACCTCGGCCCAGTTCGCGATGCCGCCGTTGGCGCCGTTGAGCAGGCGCCCGGTCGCAACCGCATGGCCCGTGTTCGGGTTCGTTTCGTATTCCCGCAGGAACACCTGGTGCGACGCATGGGACGTATAGGTCTGGTTCTGGTCGATGAAGGGAGTCGTCTCGTTGTTCTGGAAATGCACGTCGTCGGCCGTGCCGAACACGCCGTCGCGTCCAGCCTGGATCGACACGTTGGTGGCGCGGCTCAGCACCATGAAGCGCTGGCCAACGGGCAGATCGTCGGCATTGCCGAATACGCCGTCGGCACCGGCGATCAGCGGATCATCCGCCATCAGCGGGATGAACACGCTGCCGTTGCCGCCCTTGCCAACCAGATCGAGGCCATGGTCGAAGAACTGGCCGAACAGCGTGAACCAGGAGTTGAAGCCCGCCGACAGGCCTGCGTCCGACGTGACGTTGGGCATGGAAAAGACCGGACGATCGTCGGCTGTGCCGAAGACGCCGTCCATCCCCGGGCTCATCACCGGCGCAGCCCCGCCATTGGCGATCACGGCGGCCGGATTATTGGCCGTCTGATCAGAAATCAGGTTCGAGATGATGCGCGGGTCAGCGTCGATGACGCTGCGCGTCGCCGTATTGCCGGCATTCAGCGCCGCGTAGTTGTTGTTGGTCAGCGTCGGCGCCGGCCCCGCGCCATCGGGATCGAACGTGTCGTCGCCCTCGTTGCGGAAAACCTGGTCGAGCTGCAACGGAAACCGCTGGTCGGCCGCGCCGAAGCCGGACTGCCCGGTCACCAGATTGTTGTACGAGCCGTCAACCGTCCGCAGGCCGAAGGCCAGGCGCGAGTTCCCCACCAGCGACAGCAGGTCGCCGCCGGCCGCGTGCTGCTCCGCGATTCCGATCTGTTCGAGAATGAACTGCAGGTCGGAGCGGAGGAAATGCACGCCCGGGGTCGTGATGGCCTCGGTGGGGTCCACCACCGGCGGGGTTACCGGGGTCGGCAGCGCCACTGTGCCGGCAACCGGTGCGGTGGCGGCGGAGAACACGTTCTCGAGCACGCCGTTGGCATCCTGGTAGATGCCTCGCACCCGGATCGCCAAACCGTTGAGGTCGGGCGTCACCCGCAACGTCGCGCCGACGGCATGGCCGCCATTGGCCGCGAGGATGTCGTTGTACCGGCCACTGCCCAGGATCGTCTCGACCTGCCAGACAAACGCGACACTGCCGATCCCGCCGGGGCTGTTGGCGTCGGTTACCCCGAGGGCGGAGGCGCTGAGCAGCTGGTTCACCGCCGGCGTGTTGTCGCTGACCGTCAAGGCGCCGGCCGGGCCGGCGTTGAGGCCCGCCGCACCGGGTAGCACCACCGCCTGGTCGGCAAATTGCAGCCGCTCGACATGGTAGAGGCGGTCCGTACCGTCGGAACTCAGGATCACACCGAGCGCATTCACCAGCCCGACATTGTCGGTGACGATGGTCGTGCCGTCCGCCGCCGTGTTGATCGTGTAATCCGACCGCTGGCCCGAAAACACCGCGGTGTCGTAGCCCGGCCCGCTCGCTGTCTTGATCTCGCGCACGATCACCAGCTGGCCGGGGTTGATGGCGCCGGACAGCATGTCGGGCGCCAGGTCGGCGATGCTATCGACGCTGCGCAATTCCGCGCCGGTGCCGTCCGAATTGGCCCGCACGCTGACGCGCACGTTCAGCCACTTGTCGCCGTCGATGATGTCGTCGCCCAGCCGGCCTTCGATGATATCGCTGCCGCCGCCGCCGAGGATGATGTTGCCGGCGCTGAAGCTGCTGACCCCCTCGCCGAGCAGCTCCTGCAATCCGGCGATCAGGTTGATGCCGGCCTGGTCAAGCGCGCTGCCTTGCGCGCCGGACGTTGGCGCGAGTGCTGCCGTGGAGTTGTCGCCGCGCAGCACGTCGGCCAGGCCGGAGCCGGACAAGCCCTCGACCGAGGCGAAGCGGTCCAGGATGCCGGCGTTGGAGGCCGCGATCGGTGGTTCGAAGATGTCGCTGATGATCAGGTCAACGGTCACGCCGCGCTGGTCGAACTTGTAGTTCGCCCAGTCGAAGCCGGACGCTCCGTCGAGATGGTCCTCGCCCTCGGAGCCGAACATGATGTCGTCGCCGCCTTCGCCGAGGAACTCGTCGAAGCCGCCGCCGCCGATGAAAACATCGTTGCCACGCACCAGGTCGCGCGCAAGCGGGTCGAAATTGTCGCCCGGCGCGCCGTCCTGCGTACCGAGTTCGATCCAGTCATCGCCCTCGTTGCCCGTGGAAGGCAGGTTGGTCTTGGCACCCAGGATGAAGTCGTTGCCGCCGCCACCGAAGGTCGTGCTCACGTCCTCGCCGGTGATGATGAAATCGCTTCCGGTGCCGCCGAGAATCAGGTTGAGCCCGTTGCCACCCTGGATGACGTCGTTGCCCTCGTTGCCCTTCAGGACGTCGTCGCCGCCCATGTCGGTGATGATGTCGTCGCCGGCCCCGCCCTCGATCCTGTCGTTGCCATTGCCGCCCTCGATACGGTCATTTCCAGCGTCGCCCCAAATCGTGTCGTCGCCGTTGCTGGCAATCAGAGTGTCGTTGCCGGCGGTGCCCCCCAGCACGACATGATCTTCGCCGGTATAGCGCAGGTAGTTGGTGTCCGCCCCCGGGGTTGCTGGGTTGTCGCGGATCACCAGCGGCACCAGCGTGCTGCCGCCGAGCGGGTCCAGCTGGTCGAGCACCCCGTCGCCGTTGGTGTCGTTCCACTGCTTTGTCGGATCCACCTCAAGGATGAAGGCCGGGGTCGAGAAAATGTCGGCCGGCAGGTGCGTGACGTTGGTGTTCCCCATCACCAGCTTGGAGAAAGAGCTGTTCTCCAACTCGGTCAGGAAGTTCAGACCGGCCAGCCGGTGCAGATAGTAGAATCGGTCTCCGTTCTGCAGGCTCTCCATCTGCGTTTCGAAGACGAAGTTGAAGGTGGAACCCAGCAGGCCGCCAAACGGCATCTGTTTCTCGGCCAGCCCGCCGATCCAAAGATCGACATTGCCCAGCCCCGTGGTGCTGACCCCGTCCTGGTCTTTTGGATGCGATGGATCAGCCAGGGCGCCGCTCGCCCAGGTTCCGGTCGAATTGAGGAAGTCAAGCCGGTCCAACGGCGCGCCCGCTCCATCCAATACCAGCAGCAACGCGGCCGCGCGCTTGTCGGCCATGGTAGTGGCGCCGGTGATCGAGGAATGCGTGCCATAGGCCGCGATCATGTTGATGATCGACGCCTGGTTCTTGAGATTGGCGGCAAAATCAGTCCAGCTGTCATACGGCTTGAGCTGCGCGTCCGAGGTGTGCAGATGGAAATCCCGGCGCGCGGCATTCAGTGTCGGCACCCCGGTGTCGCGGGCGCGCGTGATGTTGATGGTGGCGAGGTCGAGCGGCAGGCCGAGCAGGTTGTTGCGCAGCGCCTCGGTCACGAACTCGTCGATCTCGTTGCCGGCCTGCCGCGTCATGCCTCGAATGATCGCGCCGGTCGCCAACTCGTGGGATAGCGCGCCGTCGTTGTTGTAGGCGACCGGATTGAGGAACGCCTGGACAAGGCCGATGTCGTCCGCTGCGAAATTGGCATCGAGCCTGGCCACCGTCTCGGTCAGCATCGAGTGGCCGAAGCGATAGACCACATGCGCGAACTCGGCCATGATCGCGGGATCGATGGAGGCGTCATAGGCCAGGAATGCGTCGACGTTCGGTTGGACCTTGCGCGCAAACTCCTCGAACACGAGGTGCTGGTACTGCATCTCGGTGGCGAGGCGGGCGGCCTGGAACAGGCGCTCGCCGTTCCAGGCGCCGCCCGGCAGCTGCCATTGCGCGATGAAGGCGGCATCACCGCTTGCCAGGATCGTCGCCTGGATCGCGGCAACCTGGCGGTTGTGCTCCGAATGGAAGATGTCGTGGACGGCGGTCAGCGCGATATTCTCGTTGCCGCGCCCGTCGCCGGTGATGAAGTGCCGGTTCAGCAACTCGTTGTCATAGGTCGAGGCGTCGTTGTCGTCGCCGATCGTATTGTTGCCGTCCGCCACCTGCAGCACCGCCGGCGCGCCGCCGGGGCCATCGGGATCGAAGGTTCCCGGCGCGGCGGAATGCGCGATGTCGTCCAGGAAGGCGTGGTTGGTGCGGGCCACGACAGCGCCGCCCGGCAGCGCGTTGATGTCCAGCCCCAAGGCGGTGCCTTCCATGAGGCCAGCGCTTGTCAATACCTGGGCAAAGCCATTGGCGCCCGGAATGAACCGCCCGTATTCGTCGGTTGCCAGCAGCGGAACGTTCAGCACGTCGGTGTCGCTGAGGCGGATGCCGAGCAGGTTGAGCGCCTGCGCCTTGACATCGGCCCATGTCGGCAGCCCGCCATCGGCGCCGTTCAGGAGACGGCCGGTCGCAACAGGATGGCCGCTGCCGTTCAGCACGTATTCGCGCAGGAACACCTGATGCGAGGCGTGCGAGGTGTAGGTTTGGTTCTGGTCGACGAAGGGCGTGGTGGAGTTGTTATGGAAATGCACGTCGTCCGACGTTCCGAAGACCCCGTCGGTCCCGGCCTGCGTGGACACGTTGGTCGCGCGCGTCAGCACCATGAAGCGCTGGTTCGCGGGTAGATCGTCTCCGTTGCCGACAATGCCATCCGCGCCGGCAATCAGCGGATCGTCGGCCTGCAGCGGCACAAAGACGACTCCGTTGCCGCCCTTGCCGACGAGATCGAGCCCGTGGTCGAAGAACTGGCCGAACAGCGTGAACCAGCTGTTGAACGGCGCCGAGAGTCCTGCGTCCGGCGTGGTGTTGGTGAAGCCGAGGGTCTGCCCGGCCTGGATCGCAACGCCATCCAGGCCGAGCAGGGTCCCGGCCGGATAGGGCGACGACGTGGCGGGGTTCATATACGTCGCCGTTCCGTCCGCCAGGACCCCCAGCCCGGCCGTGACATATGCCGCGACCGCCGCCGGGTTGGTGATCGTCTGATCGACGACGAGGTTGCTGATGATGCGAGGGGCGGCGTCCACGACGCTGCCCGACGCTGCGTAGTTGGTGTTGGTCACCCCCGCGAAGGCCGCCGTGCCGGTATCGGTCCGGAAGACCTGGTCCAGCAGCATCGGGAAGCTCCTGTCGGCAGCACCGAACTGCTCCTGGCCAGGCAGGACATTGTTGCCCGAGCCGTCCACGCTCCGCAGCCCATATGGGAGGAAGGAGTTGGCCAGCGGAGTGTCGTTCTCCGCCCGCAGGATCTGGTCGAGGATGAAGGCAAGGTCGGACTTGATGAGGGTGACCATCGGTATGCTCCCGCCCACGAATTGTTTCGTGATGCGGAATGCTAAGGAAATTGCAGGCGACGGCTATTGGACGAAGGTCCGATGGATCGGAGTCACGAGCAGCCGGCGCCGGAGCCGCGGCATCGGCAAGCCCGTCAGGACGGGCAGGCGGATGCAGTCCCGACCGCTGCGCAGCGCTTGGAGCCGATGCCAGTGGCAACAGCAAAATTCTGCAAGCACAAGGCTTTGCGAACCCCCGGGCTGCGGCGTGGAGGAGAGGTATGGTCGTTCCGCGAGGCAAGGGCACCAGCATCCTTCGGTAACATCCCTTTACGGCCCCGCACGATTTATTGACTCAATCCCGTCGGCATGGCCGCGATCAGCGGTGTTGCCGCAGCGGTGCGGCCGGGCATGGGGCGCGATGTGTTCCCTCTGCTGCGCAATCGGAAAACCACCTGTAAGACACAAGAAAACTTACGACCGCGCCCGGCCGTTATGCATGGTCTAGGCCGAATGGATAGTCCGGTTGGCCTATATCCAAAATGCAGTGGTGCAGTCGTGCAAAGCTTGCTCCATTCGCATGGCATCGTGACCGCCGCACAGGCAACGCAACGCCGGGCCGGCACTGCGGTCTAGGGGCTCAGGGGGGGAATGTGAGCATTCGTGCGGGCAGAATCAGCCTCTACGCCTTGGGCGCCGGAGCGATCGTCGCTGTCGCCGGAGCAAGTGCGGTCATCAATGTCCTGACGCTCTCCGGATCGGTCTTCATGCTTGAGGTCTACGATCGGGTACTGCCAAGCCGCAGCATACCTACCCTGATTGGCCTGGTGGCTTTCCTGGTGGTGTTCCTGTCCTTCATGGCCTTCTTCGACGTCATCCGCTCCCGTATCCTGGTCAGGATGGCGCTGTCCATCGATGCGCAGCTCAGCCCGATGGTGTTCCGCTCGGTAATGCGCAATGCGCTGCGCCCGCGCGCCAGCGGCGACGGCCAGCAGCCGCAACGGGATCTGGACCAGGTGCGGGCATTCCTTTCGGGCGCCGGTCCCAGCGCGCTGTTCGACCTGCCCTGGGTGCCAATGTACCTGTTCGTCTGCTTCCTGTTCCACCCGCTGATCGGGCTGACCGCGCTGGCCGGCGCGTTGCTCCTGGTTGCAATGACGACCTTGACCGAGATCCTGACCCGCGGCGCCACAACCAAGGCCGTCGGCGCCGTGCTGGCGAGGAACGGCATCGCCGAAGGCGCGCGGCGCAACACCGAGGCCGCGCACGCCCACGGAATGGTCAAGCGGCTCGCCGAGATTTGGAGCGGCGCCAACGGGGCGGTCATGCGCCACCAACGCGCCGCGTCGGACGTGTCGGGAGGGTTCGGCGCCGTGACCAAGGTGCTGCGCATGTTCCTCCAGTCGGCCGTCCTGGCGGTTGGCGCCTATCTCGTGATCGAAGGGCAGGCGACCGGGGGCATCATGATCGCCGGGTCCATCCTGGCGGCACGCGCCCTGGCGCCGGTGGAGCTGGCGATCGCGAACTGGAAGGGGTTCGTGACCGCGCGACAGGGGTGGAAGCGGCTCAAGACGGTGCTCGCAGAGCTCTCCGAGGAGCAGGATACGATGGCCCTCCCGCCCCCGCGCCGCTCGCTGTCGGTGGAAGACGTCGGCGCCGAGCCGCCGGGCGACCGGCGCACGCTGATCGAAGGCGTCACCTTCCGTCTCGAGGCGGGTTCGGGGCTCGGCATCATCGGCCCGAGCGGCGCGGGCAAGTCGACGATCGCGCGGGTTATCGTGGGGGTCTGGCCGGCAACGCGAGGCAAGGTCCGGCTGGACGGCGCGGCACTCGAGCACTGGGACGCCGAGCAACTGGGGCGCCACATCGGATACCTCCCGCAGGATGTCGAGCTGTTCGCCGGCACCGTGGCCGACAACATCGCCCGCTTCGACGCCGAGCCGAGCCAGGAGGCGATCATGGCGGCTGCCAGGAATGCCGATGTCCATGAGCTCATCCTGCGCCTGCCGCTCGGCTACATGACCGAGATCGGAACCAGCGGCGCCGCTCTCTCGGCCGGGCAGCGGCAGCGCATCGGCCTCGCCCGCGCGCTGTACCGTGACCCCTTCCTGGTGGTGCTGGACGAGCCGAATTCGAATCTCGACAGCCAGGGCGAGAAGGCGCTAACCGAGGCTGTTCTCGGTGTGAGGGCGCGCGGCGGAATTGTCGTGGTGATCGCCCACCGTCCGACCATCCTGTCGGGCGTGGACCAGGTAGTCATGATGAACGACGGCCGAATGCAGGCGTTCGGCCCGAAGGACTCAGTGTTCCGGAAGGTTCTGCAGCGGGCCACCGACTCGCCGGCCGTGGTCCCGCTGAAGGCAGCGCAGCCATGACAGCGAAAATCCTGCAGGACGACGAAGCGGTGGCGCGCCGGTCGATCCGCGCCCATGTGACGACCGCAGCATTGGGGCTTGCCTTCCTGGTGATGGGGATCGGCGGCCTGGCATCCGGCATCGAGCTCTCGGGCGCCGTGATCTCGGTGGGCACCGTCATCGTCGACAGCCATGTGAAGAAGGTGCAGCACCCGACAGGCGGCGTGGTCGGCGAAATCCGCGTTCGCGATGGCCAGTATGTCCGTGCCGGCGAGGTGGTCATCCGGCTGGACCCGACGCTCGCTGCCGCGAACCACGCGATCATCAGCAAGAACCTGGACGAACTGGTGATCCGCCAGGCCCGGCTGCGCCTTGAGCAGGACGGCATGGACGACTTCACCCTGCCGCCCGATCTGCTGGGCCGTGGCGAGGATTCCGAGTTGACTGCGCTGATCGGCAGCGAACGGCGCGTTTTCGATGCGCGCCGGGACGCCCGCAAGGGCCAGAAAAGCCAGCTGCGCGAGCGTGTCGAGCAGGTGCGCGAGCAAATCGAGGGGCTCGGCCAGCAGGCTTCCGCAAAGGCTGACGAGATCACCCTGATCCGCGACGAGTTGGTCGGCGTGATGGACCTCTTCCGCAAGCAGCTGGTGCCGGTCAACCGCGTGACGACGCTGCGCCGTGAGGAAACGAGGCTGCGCGGCGAGCGCGGCGCCCTGGTTTCGAACATCGCGCAATCCAGGAGCCGCATCAGCGAAACCGAACTGCAGTTGCTGCAGATCGACCAGGAACTGCGCAGCGAGGTTTCGCGCGAGCTGCGGGAAATCCAGGCGAAGATCGCTGAACTGACGGAGCGCAAGATTGCCGCGGAAGACCAGTTGCGCCGCATCGATATCGTCGCCCCACAGGACGGAATCGTGCACCAGCTCGCAGTCCATACTGTGGGCGGCGTCGTGATGGCTGGAGAGCCCGTGATGCTGGTCGTGCCGGGGGCCGATGACCTGACAATCGAGGCGAAGGTGGCGCCAACCGATATCGACCAGGTCCACCTGGGGCAACTGGCAGTCCTGCGCCTGTCGGCGTTCAATCAGCGGACAACGCCGGAGATCCGCGCCCGCGTCAGCCTGGTGCCAGCCGACCTCGTAACCGATCAACGCAGCGGAGCCCAGTATTTCCCGGTCCGCCTGACCATTGATCCGATTGACGCCTCGTTGCTGGGCGACCTGAAGCTTCTGCCGGGCATGCCCGTGGAATGCTTCATCCAAACTGGGAGTCGCACAGTTTTCTCGTATTTGGCGAAGCCGTTCCAGGACCAGATGCAGCGCGCGTTCCGACACGAGTAGAAGGGGCTGAAGGGAGCGACATGGACAGGATCTCGGTCATCGTCGTTGACGACCATCCGCTGTTTCTCCGCGGGACCGTCAGCATATTGCAGGCGCAGTCGGACATCGATGTGATCGGCGAAGGTTTCCTGGCAACCGTGAGGACGATCGGAGGGCACGCTCACCCCGACGTGATACTGGTGGGGGCGACACACTGCCTCCTAAGTGACGCCCTGCACTCAGTATTCGGCATTTGGCCGACCTCGAAGGTCATCGTACGGACCTCGACAAGCAGCAAGGGCCAGGCTCGCCTCCTGCATCGCAAGGGTGTAGTCGGTTGTATTAGCGAGTTTGTCGGAGAGGCCGAACTCATCCGCATGATACGGTCCGTCCATTCCGGTGAGGTCCAGCTCCCCGCGGAAGAGCCGCCACGGCAAACCCGCCAGGACGGTGACGCGCAGCACTCGAACGGCCCAGGCGCAACGGCGACGCTGAGTAACCGGGAAACCGAAGTTCTCGCGTTGCTACGTCACGGCCTGAGCAACAAGGAAATTGGCCGGCGGCTTTCCTTAAGTGAGAAGACGATTAAGCATTACGTGACGCAGATACTCGTGAAGACACACTCATGCAATCGAGTAGAGGCCGCTCTATCGGTCAGACTGTTTGGAATTTGAGCAAGAGAAATTGTAATGTACCTTTTCATTACTAATTTTCTTACCGCTGTCGATGATATGCCGACCAACCAGTAGGTACATGCCTCAGCACACGTTTGGGCGTTAGACCGGTTGCGAAAGCGCGCCACCCCGGGCGCGGGATCGGCTTGCGACGAAGGGATACTCCCGGTCACGACGCGATAGGATTCAGAAGACTCCTGCCGCGGGCAGGGGTCGCCTCCGTGCCAAACCGTTTGCCCTCCGCGCAGCTTCGCCGCAGTTCGTGTTTTGGTCGCCTGCCGGGCGTGAGCGTGGCGACGCTCGACCGGATGGCGGCGCGCATGCGCGCGGCGCGATTGACGGCGGGCGCCTGAAGAGCGCGGGCGGCAGTCAGCGATTGCCCACCGGTGGGAAGTCCATCGGCATGCGTCGTCGCCGGCGCGGGATCGCTCCCTCCCGAATCGGTCAGCTCTGTCATGCGCTTTGCCTCGGAGATATGGAGCGTGAGTCGCGATGCTCTATGCCGGGCGCATCATCGCCTGGGCGCTATGTCTGGCTTCAACTTGTAACCGGCGATATCGGCGCCTTAAAACTTCTCGAGAGGTCGGGCCGATCGGACTGGACAGGCTTTTCCTCGATTGCTCCGGCGTGGAGCGATGTGGTCTCTACCCCGTTCCGGAGGAGGCTGTGCATGAGCCCACCGCCGTGCGGGTTACCGGCCGGGAGTTGGATGCTGCGCTGGCGGACCCGCGGTGGGCGAGTTGACGATCTTGGCGTGGGCTCGGCGCGAGTGAATGACCAATTGCGTTGGTGGAGCCGAGCACGCGGTCTGCTGTGGGGCGCTGGTGGTAGAAACTGGCGGCCCACAGAGGAATCGAACCGGCCAACCATACCTCCCCAACAACTCATTGATAAACAACACGATTTTTTTTGCCATACTTCATCACGTCAGGCAAACCGTCCGGAGACTCTGGCCCTCCGGAGACCGAATTTCAGCGTTGTCGGCCTGACACCAGTCAAACCGCCTGCCCACAAACCCTTCTGAAACCACGCATTTTTCTGGCGCTGGAAATCCGGGGAGACCGCATTCCGCACAGGCGCTGGCTGGGGATAGGGAACCCAGCCGAACTCGTCTCCACTTTTAACTAGCAGAAGAGTCCTCGCTGGAGGAGAGCGTCGGGATGCGAGCGAGCCCTCGGTTTCGCGAAGGCCGGTTGGATCAATGACACCAGTCCGGTACAGTGTTCGCGTCATTGCTCAGAACCACATTCGAATGCGCATAGCGCTTCCTGACCAGGGTGCAATATGTTGGCAATCCCCACTGCAAGCACTGACGATTTAGTGGCATGCCGAGTAGAGGTCTTCAGCCTGCTCGAAACACGCGAAACCGTTCTGTCTGCAATATGTGCGGAATCGCTGCCACCATTGCCTGGTCGAGGCTGCGCCATTTTGGCGCGAGATCGCGCCATGGAATGAGGAAGGCACTGGTGTGCTGGGCCGTGTCGCGCGCGTCGAGCCGCCATTGGCTTTGCAGGCGTTCGGCATTCCATCGTTCGTGCTCAAGCTCGGCCAAGAGGGTCAGTTCAGCAGCAGTGAAATGAGTGACTGGAACCATATCCCCCCCGTCGGCCGACATGAAGCAGCCGATTAGCCGCAACTTGCGGGGAATGTCATCGGCCTGCCTGCAATTCGACTCCCGAAACTCTGCGTGCAATTCAGGCCAGTCGCGCATCGATGTGTCATGGAGGAGGGCGCGACATTCCTCATCGGTCTCTGCAATGGCCTGGCGCTGTCTGCGATAGACTTCATGGAGCAACTGGCCCAGCCGGCTGCGTTGGTCGTCGCTCAGGCGTTCGCCCATCACCCGCGCCATGAATGCCTCGGTGTCGACATGCAGGCTCAGTTGGGCCGGCGGCGGCAGGTCGGCGGCGCCAAAGCGCCCGCGGCCCGCCAGGGTGCTCATCGCCAGCACCGCCTCCATCGACCGCACGCCATGGCGATAGGCAGGCACGGTCAGCAGCGCGTCCAGCACCCCGTCCTCGAGATTGAAGTGGTCCCGCGACGCGAGGCTGGGATGGTGGCGTTGCAGCAGCGCGCGCAGCAGGAAAGCCCGGCGGATCAGGAACAGCCTGTCGTCCGGCCCGGTGGGGTCCGGGCCCAGGATATCGACATAGCCGCGCAATCGGCTGGCGAAGTCCGGCCCCTTGGCGGCGACGAAGCGTGCGCGGTCCGGGTGATCGGGCCGGTCCATCGGGGCGGCGAACTCGGCAAAGCTGGCCCTTGTGCCGCCGGCGAAGACGAAGATCGCCGCACCGAGCGGATGGGGATGCCCGCCCTCGCGGAAGCTGCCATCCTGCATCGGGGCAAGGAAGTAGCGCAGCCAGCCAAGGTCGCCGCCGAACGGGCTGTCGAACTCGTCGAAGAACACCAGCGGCACCTCGCCCCGCACCGCCCGGTCGCGCACCAGGTGAAAGGCCGCGGTCAGGTCCGCCAGCGCGGTGAATTGCGACAGGTTGAACTCCAGCACCTCCGGCCGCCGACCGAGGGCCACCTGCGCCACCTGCTGGACCCCGAAGGACTTGCCGGCGCCGGGCGGTCCGAACACGCCGATGGAGATCGGCCCGGGCGCGTGGGGTGGCCAGGTATTCGCGCAACAGGTTGCCGATCGCACGAAAGCTTTCGATCTCGCGCCGGTCGGCGGTCAACAGAGCACCGAACTGGGCCGTGGGGATCCGCTGCAGCGCCGCTGAGGGGCCATCGGCCACCACGCGGCGCGCCGCGGCCACCGGGTCGCCCAGCACATCGTTCAGGATCGACCACGCGGCGCCCTGAACGATCCGCGCGCGCGGGAGCGGCATGGCGACGACAGGCCGGTGGGCCTGGCCAGAGAAGGCGCCGGCGAACGGATAGTTCGGCGCACCGGCGGCGTCCTCCTGAAACCCGGTGGCGGCCAAGTGCTGCGCCGCCGCCATGCCGGCACGCACCGCCCGGTCCATGCCGGTATCGGGGTCATCAGCCAAAGCGGCGGCGAGGCCGGCGGTGAAGGCCGCGGTCGTGCCGACCATCGTGCCCACACGTGCCTCGCCGAACTCGCCTTCGGCATGGTGCGGGTCGAAATACAGCACCGGCGGATGGTCGCTGCGGCCGCGATGATGGATCACGCCTTCGCAGCCGAACCGCACCAGCAGGTGCGCACAAGTGACCAGCGTGTCCAGCCGCCCGTTGCTGGCCAGTTGGCGGACGAAATCCTCGGCGGTTCGCTCCCACGACAGCCGGCGGCTGAGCGCAATTCCCTCGGCGCGCAGGTCTTCGGCGTTGAGCACCACCACGAGCCGGTCCGCGTCGGGACGGCCGTCGGATCCGATCGGTCCCTGCCGCACCGCATCCCAGAGCGCGCCGGTGGCCAGCGGCCGCGCCATCTTGACCACCATCCAGGCGGGATGGAGCCGGGACAGCAAGCCGCCCCAGCCCGGCGGGTGGTCGCGAAAGCCATTGCCGGCATCGTCGAGCACCAGGACCGCGGCGGTGCGTGGCGCATCGCCCTCGAGCACCGGCATGACGCAGGCGCTGTTCTCCGGCCCGCTGAAGCCGCGCAGGCGGGTGACGCGAAACGCAGCGGTGCCGTCGCCGGGCAGTCGCTCGAGGTCCACCAGGGACTGCACGATTTCGTCGGCATTATACTGCTCGATCCGCTGGGCGTCCGGGCCGATGACGGGTCGCGGAGTGGCATGGCGCAGCATGTCGGCCAGCAGCAGCGCGCCGCCACGCCGCACGACCATCCGCGTGCCGGGATGCATGCGCCAATTTGCGATCGCACCCGGCGCGTCGGCCGAAGCCGGCACCGACCACGCGAACCAGTCACGGCAGATGTCGCCCGCGACAACAACCGGATCGTCGGCCGGCGGCGCTGTCATCGCGTCACCCCTCCCGCCATCGGCACGAACCATGCGCGCCCGTCGCAGCCCGTCGCGCACCGCATATCCACCCCAGGTTTGCCGTGTCGGGAAGGATGCGGCAGGCGGCTGCTGACGCGCAAGCAGGCATGGCCGCCGCACGGCCGCGCCGATTGGCGAGCAGTGACGACAAGGGCGTGCCGGTTTACGGTCCCGCCGCCCTGGCACATGATGCGGCCGGAGGGTCGGCTGATGCGGCGCGCGGCAACCACGATCAGGCAGAGCCAGCGGCCACGCGCGTGGTCCGCGGCATGACCGGCAGGGTGTTCATCAGCCACAGCTCCACCGACCATGGTGCGGCGGACATGCTGCGGGCGGCTCTGGAGGATGCGGGCTGCTCCTGCTGGATCGCGCCGCGGGATATCGCGCCCGGCAGCCCCTGGGCGGCATCCATCATGGCGGGCATTGCCGCGGCGGAGGTGCTGGTGCTGGTGCACTCGGCCGCGAGCAGCGCCTCCGAGATGGTGCTGCGCGAGATCAATGCCGCGGCCGATGGTCGCAAGCATCTGATCCCGGTGCGGATCGACGCAACGCCGGTGCGGGACGCGATGCAGTTCTATCTCGGCGCCACGCACTGGCTCGATGCTTCGTCGGGCCGGCTGGATGAGCATCTGGTCGACATCGTCGCGGCAGTGTCGGAACGCCTGGGGCTCCCGGCTCTGCCGGCCGCTCCGGCGGTGCCAGTGCCGCCGGAACGGCCGGCGATCGCGGTGCTGCCGTTCCAGAATATGAGCGGCGATGCAGAGCAGGCGTATTTTGCCGACGGGATTACCGAGGACATCATCACCGAGTTGTCGCGGTTTCGCTTCCTGTTCGTGATCGCCCGCAACAGCAGCTCTTCCTACAAGGGGCAGGCAGAGGAACCGCGCCGCGTGGCCCAGGAGCTCGGCGTCCGATATGTGCTGCAAGGCAGCGTGCGCAAGGCCGGTGACCGGGTGCGGGTGAACGCGCAGCTGAGCGATGGCACCACCGGCGCGCATCTATGGGCCGAGCGTTATGACCGGACGCTGGAGGACATCTTCGCGGTGCAGGAGGAGGTCACGCGCGGTGTCGTCAGTGCCGTGGCCACCGAAATCGAACGGGCCGAGATCGCCCAGGCCCGCCGACCGGCACCGCACGACACGGCGCCGCGGCTGACCTGGCGCGCGCATGGGTTGATGGCGGACGGGGTGCGCAACGGCCAGGCGTCCCTTGTGCTGGAGGCGATCGACACGGCGCGGCAGGCGATCTCCGCCGATCCTGGCGACATTGCGGCCTGTAACGTAATCGCCTGGTCATACCTGACCTGCCACCTCCACCGCTGGGGCCCGACCCCGGCAACCGCGCTCGACAACATCTGGCAGGCCGCCGAGCAGATGCAGCGCATCGCGCCGCTGGATCACCGCACGCTGACGATCTGCGGCATCGTGCGGACCATGCGCGGCCAGCACGAGCGCGGCGTCGCCGATCTTAGGCGGGCGGTCGACAGCAACCCCAATGCCTCGCAATCGCTGATGTGGCTGGCGGCGAGCGAGGCGATGGCCGGAGAGAGCGAGCCGGCGATGGTGCATGCGCGCCTGGGGATGCGGCTCAATCCGCGCGACGCCTGGATCGGCATTGCGCAATTGGCGATGGCGATGGCGGAATTCTGCGCCGGCCGTTTCGCGGAGGCGGCGGGCTGGGCCGACCTGGCGATCCAATCCGAGCCCGGGGTGCCGGTCCGCAGGGCGGTGATGGTCGCCTGTTGCGCCCATCTCGGCGACAGGGAGCGCGCAATACGCCAGCGCGTGGAACTCGACGCGATCGCGCCGGACTTCCTCCCCAGCCTGCTGCGCGGCGACATCGCGGTGTTCCGCCGGCCGGAGGACATGACACGCCTGCTCGATGGGGTGGCACTGGCAGGTGCCGGGCCATAATTTGCCAGACGGGAGCGCCCGGGCAGGCCTTGGTGGAAACGGGCGGCCCGACTACGCTCGGTGTAAGGGCGCAGGACGCCGAGGGGTCCGCCGTCCGGTACGGGGGAACTCATGGGCCGACCACCGACCGCCAACGTCCCGCACCCTGCGCCGGAAAACGGACGCCCGGCATCGGACCAACTCGACCGCGTCGCACGGGCGTTGGGCGTAGCGCATTACGAGTGGTGGGTCGGAACGGATGTGGTGCGGATGTCGCCAGCGCTGTCGGAGCTGTTCGGTTTCGAACCTGGCGACTGGTCGGTCGCCCGCCAGCGTAGTCTGATGCACCCGGACGACGTCGCACGGTTCGACAGCACGCAGCGGGCATTCTTCAAAAGCGGCGAGACGTTGCAGCAACTCGAATACCGCGTGCAGTCGCCCGACGGCCAATACCGCTGGTGGCAGGTGCGCAACGTCTACGAGCGGGATGAAAATGGCCGCGTGGTTCGCCTGACCGGCGCAGTCACCGACGCCACGGAAGCGAAGCGGCACGAGGCCGAGAACCGCGCCCTGCTGTTGCGCCAGGCGGCCACCATCAATGTGCTCAAGGTAATGTCGCTGTTGACCGGCGATCCGCAACCGGTGTTCGAGACGATCTTGGCGCAGGCGATGAAGCTATGCGGCTGCTCGTCTGGCTGGGTGGTCGAGTTCGACGGGCACTTGATGCATATGCGCGCCTGGGCCGGCCATGACCCCGAAGGCATTGCGGAGTACAGGCGGCAGTTTCCGCTAGCGCCCTCTCGCGCGACTGGGGCCGGCCGGGCGATTCTGGACAGGGTGATCGAACATGTCCGCAATCCCCATGCGGACAGCAGACTGACACCCGTGGCGCGGGCACTAGGGAACGGGTCGCATATCAACGTTCCGCTCCTGCGCGGCGAGACGGTGATCGGGGTGATTGGCGTCGGCCACAATGAGATCGACGCCTTTACCCCGGCGCAAATCGATTTGCTGAAAACGTTCGCCGAGCAGGCGGTGATTGCGATCGGCGGCGCGGCGAACTACCGGGCGCTGGAGACGCGGACGGGGGAGTTGCAGGAGGCGTTGGAGCAGCAGACGGCGACGGCGGAGGTGCTGGGGGTAATCAATGCCTCGCAGGGGAACCTGGTGCCGGTGTTCGAGGCGATGCTGGATCGGGCGATGCGGCTGTGCGGGGTGGCGTTCGGGGTGCTGTATACGTGGGATGGAGCACGTCGGCAGGCTGTTGCGACACGGGGGTTGCCTCCGGCCTTCGCCGCCTATCTGGCCGAGGATTCCAAAACCCCCCTTTCGCCGCTGTCGCTACAGGCGATCGAAGGTGGCAAGCCGTTGCACGTCCTGGACACGATGGAGGGACCGGGCTATCGCGCCGGGCATCCAGACCCACACGCGCTGGTGGCGCTTGGCGGCGCGCGGACCATGTTGCTGGTGCCGCTTCGGCAGGACGGCGCGGTGGTGGGGTATTTCTCGCTGTACCGGCAGGAGGTGCGGGCGTTCGACGACACCGAGGTCTCACTGATGGAGTCGTTCGCCGCCCAGGCGGTGATTGCGATGGAGAATGCGCGGCTGCTGGGGGCGTTGCGGGAGCAGACCGCGGTGCTGGAGGAGCGAAACAGCGCGTTCGGTGAGCGGATCGAGCACCAGGCCGCGACGATCGATGTGCTGAAGGCGATGTCCGCGTCGCCAGGCAATGCCCAGCCGGTGTTCGACCTGATCGCTGTTCAAGTCCAGAAAATATGTGGAAGCCGGAACGCAGCCCTGTTTGAGTTTGACGGCACCTTGCTGCACCAGCGTTCGCGGCATGGTCCTGTTGCCCCTCCGATGGCTGATGCCTTCGCCCGTCGGTTCCCGATGCCACCTGGTGCAGACACCGTTGCCGGCCGCGTGGTCCTGCAAGGCAGGACCGTCAGCATCGCCGATGTCGAGGCCGACCCTGGGTTGCACGCCACCGTGCGGGGGCTGCATGGCGGAGCAGTCGCTGGCGTTCCGCTGCTTCGCGACGGCAAGGCGGTCGGGGCGATCCTGCTCAACAACAGCAAGGAGCAGGGCGCCGCGTCTGACGCCCAGATCGAGCTGCTGCAAACCTTCGCCGAACAGGCCGTCATCGCCATCCGGAGCGCCGAGACCTTCCGCGCGCTGGAAGCCCGCACCGCCGAGCTTGCCGCGCGCAACACTGACTTTGCCGAGACGATCGACCACCAGGCAGCCACCATCGACGTGCTGAAGGCGATGTCGGCGTCGCCGGGCAACCCGCAGCCGGTGTTCGATCTGATCGTCGTGCGCGCGCGTGACTTGTGTGATGCCTATGGCGTGACAGTGTACGAGTACGACGGCACCCTGCTTCACCATCGGGCCTCGACCGGCGTAAGCGACGATCCGAAGGTGCGCGCGCAATTCATCGCGCAATTTCCGAGACCGCTAGATCCATCGCTCGCGCGCGACCGCGTCATTGCGGAGGGGCGGATTGTGCATATCCGGGATCTTGCCATGGAGGGCGCATCGTCGCGAGCAGACGACACGGTCAAGTCCATGGTCGGCGTGCCGATGATGCGCGGCAGCGTGGTGATCGGCGTGGTGCTCATGGGGTCGCGAGATACTGGCGGCTTTTCGGAAACTCAGGTCGCGTTACTCCAAACCTTTGCCGAACAGGCGACCATCGCAATCACAAGCGCCGAGACCTTCCGCGCTCTAGAAGCCCGCACCGCCGAACTCACCTCCCGAAACAGCGAGTTCGGCGAGCGTATCGACCAGCAGGCAGCGACGATTGACGTGCTGAAGGTGATGTCGGCGTCGCCCGACGACACCCAACCCGTATTCGATCTTATCGTCCGTCGCGCCCGGGAGTTGTGCAATGGCAGCGGCGCATCCCTCTTTGAATACATAGACGGTCTGGTGCATTTTCGTGCCATTTCATCGAGAGGCGCCCATTCGATCGCGGACCTGATCGCATCATGGCCACCAGCAGCTGGGTTCGCTGCGCTGTTTCCGATGGTCCCCACGTATGGTTCCATGGCATGTCGAGCAATCCTCGACGGCGAAATCAAGCACACTCGAGATGTAAGTATCCTGACCGGCCTCGATCCGGCTGTTCAAGCTTCGAATTCGGGATCGAATCTTGCACTGCCGCTTCTGCGCGGCGGCCAGGTGGTCGGAGCCATCACGCTGATGTCCTCCAACACGGGTGGCTTCGCTGACAGCCAAGTGGAGCTCATGAAGACATTCGCGGAGCAAGCGGTCATCGCCATCGGCATCGTTGCGACCTATCGCCAACTGCGCCAGCGCACCGCCGAGCTCACCCGCTCGGTGGCAGAACTTGAGGCGCTGGAGGAAGTGCTGCGCGCCGTTAATTCTTCGCTCGACCTGGAAACCGTGCTGTCCACCATCATCGAACGCGCCGTCCCGCTGGCCCAGGCCGACGAAGGCATGATCTACGAGTTCGACGCGACCGAGCAGGTGTTCGTGCCCAAGGCCGCCTTTGGCATGACCGAAGACCGCGTGGCCGTTCTGCGCGACCGGCGCATCCGCATCGGCGAGGCCTTCATCGGCCGCAGCGCCGCGGCGCGGGAGCCGGTGCACATGGCCGACGTGCAGACCGAGGGCACGCCGGAGGAGCGCGCCTTCCTGCAGGGCATCCACGCAGTGCTGGCGGTGCCGCTGTTGCGCGAGGACCGCGTGGTCGGCGGCCTGGTGATTCGCCGCCGACGCGAGGGGGCGTTCTCGGAGGCCACCATCGCACTGATGCGGACCTTCGCGGCGCAGTCGGTTCTGGCCATTGCCAATGCGCGGCTGTTCGATGCCGTTCAGGCACGCACACGCGACCTCAGCGAGGCGCTCGAACAGCAGACGGCGACGGCGGATGTGTTGAAGGCGATCAGCCGCACCGCCTTCGACCTCGATACCGTCCTGGCCACCCTGGTTGACACGGCACTGCGGCTGTGCGGCGCCACCTATGGCGAGATCTTCCGGCGCGAGGGCGACCTTTACCGGCTCGCCACACTCAGCGCGAACACGGACCCGGCCTATGCCGAGCACGAGCGCTCGGTCGCAATCCATGCCGGACGGGGAACCTTGATCGGCCGCGTGGCACTGGAGGGACGCGCCGTGATGATTGCCGATGCCTGGAGCGACCCCGATTACGCTGACAAGGATGCCGCACGCACCGGAAACGTGCGCTGCATGCTCGGCGTACCGCTGTTGCGCGACGGCGAACCGATCGGCGCATTCGCGTTGGCTCGCACTGAGGTGGTGCCGTTCAGCAAGCGGCAGATCGACCTCGTCACGACGTTTGCGGATCAGGCGGTGATCGCCATTGAGAACGTTCGCCTGTTCGACGAGGTGCAGACCCGCACCCGCGAGCTATCGCAGTCATTGGCCGATCTGCGCCGAACCCAGGACCGGCTGGTACAAACCGAGAAGCTCGCATCGCTCGGCCAACTCACCGCCGGCATCGCGCACGAGATCAAAAACCCGCTTAACTTCGTCAACAATTTCTCCGATCTGTCGGTCAATCTGCTCGACGATCTGCGCGACGCGGTGGCGGCGGACAAACTCGTCATGGCCGACGACCTGCGGGCGGAGATCGACGATCTTACCGCGACCCTGAAGGGCAACCTGGAGAAGATCGCCCATCACGGCCGCCGTGCCGACAGCATCGTCAAGAACATGCTGCAGCATTCCCGCTCCGGCGACAGCGAGCACCGCGGCGTCGATATCAATGCCATCGTCGAGGAGGCGCTGAACCTGGCCTATCATGGGGCGCGGGCCGAGCGGCCGGGCTTCAACATCACGTTGGAACGCGACCTCGACCCGGCGGCCGGTATGGTGGAACTGTTCCCGCAGGAATTCACGCGGGTGATCCTCAACCTGTGCGGCAACGGCTTCTACGCCGCGCACAAGCGCGCCACGGCCAACGGCACGGCGGGCTTCCAGCCGGTGTTGCGCCTGTCCACCCGTAGCCTGGGCGACCGCGTGGAACTGCGTGTGCGCGACAACGGCACGGGCATGACCGAGGCGGTGCGGGCGCGCATCTTCGAGCCCTTCTTCACCACCAAGCCAACCGGCGAGGGCACCGGGCTCGGCCTGTCGCTCAGCCACGACATCATCGTCAAGCAGCACGCAGGGCAGCTCACCGTCGACAGCGAGCCCGACAGCTACACCGAGTTCACCATCGTCCTGCCACGCCGAATTGCCGCACATGCGCCCCCCGCCACGGCGGCGCCCGGCCCGGGAGACCAGCCATGACCGTTCGCGTGCTCGTTGTCGACGATGAGGCGGATGTCGAGATCCTGTTCCGCCAGCAGTTCCGCCGGGAGGTGCGGCAGGGCCTCTATACGCTGGACTTCGCGCTGTCGGCCGCGGCGGCGCTGGAGAAGCTAGATGGCTGCATCGGCGAGGAGATCATCCTGCTGGTCTCCGACATCAACATGCCCGGCATGACGGGGCTGGAGCTGTTGCTGGTGGTGAAACAGCGGCGACCGCACCTGCCGGTGTTCATGATCTCCGCCTACGGCGATGCTGGAACGGTGGCCGCGGCGCTGGCGCGCGGTGCCAGCAAGTTCCTCAACAAGCCGGTCAACTTTCCCGAGCTGAAGCAGGATGTGCTGGCGGCGTTGGCCAGCGCCCGGAAAGCCCCATGAGCGCACGCATCCTGGTGGTGGATGACGAGCCCGACCTGGAGCAGCTCATCCTCCAGCGGTTCCGACGGCAGATACGCGACGGGTCGATGAGCTTCGCCTTCGCCCATGACGGGGTGAGCGCGCTGGATGCGCTGGACGCCGACCCGACGATCGACATGGTGATCAGCGACATCAACATGCCGCGCATGGACGGGCTGACGCTGTTGGGCCGGTTGCAGGAGCGGCCGGGCAACATGTCCACCATCATCGTCTCGGCCTATGGCGATATCTCGAACGTGCGCACGGCGATGAACCGCGGCGCGTTCGACTTCGTGATGAAGCCGATAGATTTCGCTGATCTCGAAGCCACCATCGACAAGACCCTGCGCAGCGTGGAAATCACCCGCGGCTACCAGCGCCGCCAGCAGGAGGCGGAGCGGGCGCGGGCGCAGTTGTCGCGGTACTTTTCACCCAGCCTCGCCGACAGCCTTGCGGGCGCCGCCGAGGGAATCGACCTCGGTGCGCAACGGCGCGTCGTCACCTCGCTGTTCACCGACATCCAAGGCTTCACTACCCTGGCCGAGGGGCTGGAGCCCAGCCTGATCGGGCCGTTGCTGAACGAATACCTCGTTGGCATGACCGAGATCGTGTTCGAGCACGGAGGCACGCTGGTCAAGATCATCGGCGACGCCCTGAACGTGCTGTTCGGGGCGCCGGCCGACCAGCCGGACCACGCGGCACGGTCCGTCGCCTGTGCCTTGGCGCTGGACGCCCATGCCGAAGCGTTCCGGGCGCGCTGGCGCGAGAGGGGCGTGGCGGTGGGGGTGACTCGCATCGGCATCAACACCGGCTTGGCCCTGGTCGGCAGCTTCGGCGGCGGGCGCTTCTTCGACTACACCGCCTATGGCGACACCATCAACACCGCCGCCCGGCTGGAAGCGGCGAACAAGCAGCTTGGCACGCGCATCTGCGTCTCCGGCAGCGTGGCGGACGCCGTTGCGGAATTCCGCGGCCGGCCGGTGGGCTTGATGATGCTGCGCGGCCGCAGCGAGGCGATTGCCGCCTTTGAGCCGCTGACCGCCGAACACCACGCCAGCACGCTCACGGCCGCCTACCGCGACGCCTATGCCAAGGCCGCCGTGCATGACGCCACAGCGGTGGCCGCCTTCGCCGCCTTGCTGGGCCAGGACAGCAGCGACGGGCTGGTGAGTTTCCATCTGAAGCGCCTTCTCGCCGGCCAGACCGGCGTTTACGTGACGCTCGACTGATGGCGGCGCAGCGTGGAGTCGAACATGCCCACACCGCATGACGCCGGCATACCGTCCAACGACATCGCCACGCTGCAAGCCCGGCTCGCCGCCGCCAAGGCGCGCGAAGCCGCACTGGCCGAGGTGCTCGCGACCATCAACGCCTCGCCCGGCGATCCGCTGCCGGTGTTCCGGACGATCCTGGCCAAGGCCCATGCGTTGTGTGGGGCCGAGGTCGGCTCGCTCGGCCTGTTCGACGGCACATCCTTCCGTAAGGTCGCGCGGCACGGCTACAGCGCCGAGGCCGACGATTTCCTGAGCCGGCCATACCCGGTTCAGCCCCAGCACATGCCGCTGCTGCGCGGCGCGGCGCTGCATTTCCCCGACGTGCTGGACGTGCGGTGGGAATCCGAGAATGCACGCCGGTTCATGGAGCAGGCCGGCATGCGCGCCTGGCTGGAGGTGCCGCTGTTCAAGGACGGCACGCTCCTCGGCGCGATCAGCGGCTGGCGGCGACAGCCCGGCCCGTTCACCGACCAGCAGATCGCCCTGCTGGAAAGCTTCGCCGCCCAGGCGGTGATCGCCATCGAGAACGCCCGCCTGCTGGCCGAAAAGCAGGAGGCGCTGGAGCGGCAGACGGCGACGGCCGAGGTGCTGGCGGTCATCAACGCCAATCCCGGCAACCTCGCGCCAGTGTTCGACACGATATTGGACCGGGCAATGCGCCTGTGCGGCATCGCCTTTGGCATTCTGCACACAAGGGACGGCACCAAGCGCCGATCGGTTGCCGCCCGCGGGCTGCCGCCGAAGTTCGCCGACTTCGTTGCCCGGCATCGCGAGACCGCCGACCTGCCCTTCCAGGCGCGATATGTGGTGGAGACAGGCAGGACCTGCCCGATTCCCGATGCGGCAGAAGGCGAAGGCTACCTGCAGGGTCACTTGACGGCGCGTGCCCTCGTGGATCTCGGCGGTGCCCGCGCAACGCTGCTGGTGCCGCTGCTCGCCGGGCAGGACGTCGTCGGATACTTCGCCTTCTACCGGCAGGAGGTGCGCGCCTTTTCCGACAGTGAGATCGACCTGCTGGAAAGCTTTGCCGCCCAGGCAGTGGTCGCGATCGAGAACGCCCGCCTGCTGACCGAACAGCAGGAGGCGCTGGACCGGCAGACAGCGACCGCCGAGGTGCTGGCGGTGATCAACGCCAATCCCGGCAACCTTGCACCTGTGTTCGAAGCCTTGCTGGAAAAGGCGATGCGGTTGTGCGACGCGGCGTTCGGCGAACTGCACGATTTCGATGGGGAGCGTTTTCGGCCCATAGCGGTGCGGGGCGTTCCCGCCGAGTACGCCGCCTATAGGATGACCCATCCGCCAGTGCCCACCGCCGGAAACTTTGCCTCGCTAATGCTGGCAGGGGAGCGGGTCATCCATATCGAGGACCTCGCCGACACCGACGCCTATCGGAACAACGCACTTGGTCGTCGCGCCATGGTCGATCTGGGCGGCGCGCGCGCTGTGGTTTGCGTGCCGCTGCTGACTGACTCGGCGATCCGTGGAGCCATCGTCATTTACCGCCAGGAACCACGACCGTTCTTGGACAAGCAGATCGCCGTGTTGGAGAACTTCGCCGCCCAGGCTGTGATCGCTATGGAGAACGCCCGCCTGCTCAGCGAATTGCAGGCTCGCGACGAGGACAACCGCCGGCTGATCGCGCGCCAGTCGGCCAGCATCGACATCCTTAAGGCGATCTCCGCCTCGCCCGACGACCCGCAGCCAGTGTTTGACATGATCGCCCGCCATGCCCTGGAACTATGCGCCAGCGCGGTGGGCGGCGTCGCCGAGTTTGACGGCACGCTGATCCACTTGCGCGCACTGGTCGGGCTTGACCCCGAAACCTCGAACGCCGTCTTTTGCACATGGCCGCGCCCGCTAGGCCCGAACTCGATTTATGGGCGTGCGATTCTAGCCGGCCACCCCACCCAGATCCGCGACATCACCGCCGAGGAGACCGTTAACGCATTCAACCAGGAACTGGCGCACCGGTTCGGCTACCGGTCGTTGCTGGGCGTGCCCCTGCTGCGCGACGGGCGGGCCATCGGCAGCATTGCCATGACGCGCGCAGCGGCGGGAGGCTTCGCCGATGACGACGTCGCCCTGATCGAATCCTTCGCCGAACAGGCCGTCATCGCCATCTCCGGCGCCCAGGCGCTGCGCGAGTTGCGCGCCCGTGACGAGGACAATCGCCGGCTGATCGCGCGCCAGTTGGCCAGCATCGACATCCTCAAGGCGATCTCCGCCTCGCCCGACGACCCGCAGCCGGTGTTCGACATGATCACCCGTCATGCGTTGGAACTGTGCGACAGCGCTGTGGGCGGCATCGCCGAATTCGACGGCACGCTGATCCATTTGCGATCCCTGATTGGTCTCACCCCCGACACCACGCAGGCTGTCTGGCGCACCTGGCCACGCCCGCCGGGCCCGGATACGACGCACGGGCGCGTGGTGCTCGCCGGCGCCTCCATCCATGTCCCCGACATCACCGTCGACCAAACCATCTCGGCGAACAACCAGGACCTCGCGCGCCGGTTCGGCTACCGCGCGATGCTGGGTGTGCCGCTGCTGCGCGACGGGCGGGTCGTCGGCAGTATCTCGATGACCCGTAACGAGGCAGGCGGCTTCGCCAACGACGAGATCGCCCTCGTCGAATCCTTCGCCGAACAGGCCGTCATCGCCATCACCGGCGCCCAGGCACTGCGCGAGTTGCGCGCCCGCACTGCCGACCTGCAGGAATCGCTCGACTATCAGACCGCTATCAGCGACGTGTTGAAGGTCATCGGCCAGTCGGCATTCGATCTGCAGCCGGTGCTGGACATCGTGGTCACCACCGCGGCGCGGCTCTGCGGTGCGGACATGGCGTCGACCAGCATCCGCGAAGCCGAAGCACTTGTGCACCGCGCCGCTTCCGGCGCCCGGCCGGAATGGACGGCGCACGTGCTCGGCCGCCGGGTGCCGGTGGATCGCGGCACCGTCACCGGCCGGGCGATGCTGGAGCGGCGGATCATCCAGGTTGCCGATGTCCGGTCTGATCCGGAGTTTTCCGGCGTCGACGCCTGGACGCTGGAGGATCTGCGCACGATTCTCAGCGTGCCGCTGCTGCGCGACGACGAGGTCGTCGGTGCGATCACCATGGGGCGCCGCCGCGTGGAGCCTTTCGGCGATCGGCAAATCGAACTGGTCCGCACCTTCGCCGCCCAGGCGGTGATCGCGATGGAGAACGTCCGTTTGCTCGGCGAGCTGCGCGCCCGCACCGATGAACTCGCCCAGCGCGAGGACGAACTGCGCGTCATCTTCGAGAACATGGGCGGCGGCGTGGCGATGTTCGACGCGACCCGGCGCTTGGTGGCCTGGAACCGCAAGTTCCAGGATATCCTCGACCTGCCCGACGACGCCCTCGCCCAGGGCCTGGGTTACGCCGACTACATCCGCACCCTGGCCGCGCGCGGCGAATTCGGCCCCGACGCCGACGCGGAGAGCCAGGTGCAGCGCCTGGCCGCCGGCCTCGGCCAGCAGCGCAGCTTCGAGCGCCTGCGCCCCAACGGCCACACTGTGGAGGTGCGCAACAACCCCGTCGCCGATGGCGGCTTCGTGCTGATCTACGCCGACATCACCGAGCGCAAGCGCGCCGAGGCCGAAATCGCCGCCGCCCGCGACGCCGCCGAGCAGGCCGCGCGCACCATCGATGCCGCCTATCGCGAGCTGAAGATCGCCCAGGCCAACCTGATCCAGGCGGAGAAGATGGCTTCCCTCGGCCAGCTCACCGCCGGCATCGCCCACGAGATCAAGAACCCGCTCAACTTCGTCAACAATTTCTCTGATCTTTCGGTGGAACTGCTGGGCGAACTGACCGAGGCCATCGCCCCGGCGGTCGCCACCCTCGACAACACCGCCCGCGCCGATGTCGACGACCTCACCGCCACCCTGACCGGAAACCTGCGCAAGATCACCGAGCACGGCCGCCGCGCCGACGGCATCGTGCGCTCGATGCTGGAACACTCCCGCGGGTCCAGCGGCGAGCGCCGCACGGTGGACCTCAACGCGGTGGTGGAGGAGGCGCTGAACCTCGCCTATCACGGCGCCCGCGCCCAGGACCAGAGCTTCAACATCACCCTGGAACGCCATTACGCCGCGACCATGGCGCCAATCACGCTGACGCCGCAGGACATCACCCGCGTGTTCCTCAACCTGTTCAGCAACGGCTTCTATGCTGCCAACAAGCGCGCCGAGGCGGACGGCGATCCAGGCTTTGCCCCGAAACTGACGGTCACCACCCGCGACCTCGGCGACGCCGTCGAAATCCGCGTGCGCGACAACGGCACCGGCGTGCCGCCAGACGTGCGGGAAAAACTGTTCGACCCGTTCTTCACCACCAAGCCGACCGGCGAGGGCACCGGGCTGGGCCTGTCGATCAGCTACGATATCGTCACCAAGCAGCATGGCGGCAGCATCGCGGTGGACAGCGCGCCGGATGTCTTCACCGAGTTCACTGTGATCCTGCCACGCCGAGGCATGGCCGCGTGATCATGCCGCCGGGCTGACGGGAGCCGGCGGGGTCAGCCCGCTTCGACGGCCTTGACCTGGAACAGCTGCGCCCAGCCGTCGATGTCGAGCAGCATCGCGGCGGTCACCCCGAACAGCGCGTTACCCAGGTCGTTCGACGCCAACGGACCGTCGAGCGTCAGCGCATCCAGCTCGCGCGCGGCATCGGCCATGGTGCGCTGCATGCGGGCCGATTGCCGCGCCAGGAGCTCGAACTCCGCATAGGCGCGAATGCCCAGCAAGGTCGCGGATGTGATGGGCGCGACGCTGCAGACAACGCCCAGCAGGGTGACTGCCAGGGCGGGCACGTGCATCAGTTCCATGCCGATCCGCAGCATCACGCCCACCAGGGCCACGACGAAGAACAGGTCGCCCCAATGCGCCAGGCGGCGCGCGGCCAGTTCGCTGCGCTGTTCCCGCGCCTGGTGATAGGCAATCTGGTCGTTGATCAGGTTCTTGCCGATCGCCTGCACGCGCGCCAGCACCAAGCCGCCCAGTGTCCCCGTCGGCATGGGACAGGCGCGGCGGTTGGCCGCGAAATACCATGCCACCCAGGCATCGCGCGGCGCCGGTCGGCCCTCGTGCGCACACCCCTGCCGCACCCCCGGGTCAGGTGTGGTGAGGCGTGCGATATCGCGCACCGGCAATGTCCAGCCCAGCGGCGCCAGCACACGTTGCTTTCGGCACAGCTCGGCGAATAAACGGTATTGGATCCACCGTTCCTGCCAACGGTAGAGCTGATTGGCGCCAACCAGCAGCGCGATGCCCAACAACGCCGCCAGTTCCACGCAGGCCACCGCGACATGGAGGCTGGGCGGTACCACGAAGGCTAGGATGGCGGCCAACAAGGCGGACCCGGCGAGGAAGAAAACCAGGACGTAGGATGACCGGTATAGATCGCCATACCTGTTTGAAAGCCGGGTCGCCGTCGTGTAGCCGCACTCCCACCAGCGCTCGATCGCTCCCTCCGCTGGCAGCGTTACCCGGCCCTCGCCCGCTGGCACCGGTGCGACGAAGCGCATGAAGCGGCCATAGACCCCGCCGATCAGGGTTCGGCCGGGCGCCTTCTCCTGCAGATAGTCCTCAAGCGGGCTGGAATCGCGGCCGAATGTCGCGCACGCATGGTGGATCAGGCAGCCGAGGCTGCCGTGCCAATGCGGATGCTCCATGTGCGGCGGCGTGATGACCTCGCGGATGTAGCGCACGAGCGCTGCCTCATGTGCCGCGCTGTCGGCTGGTAGCGCCAGTTCCAACAGCGGCCACCCATCGCGCAGCAGCCGTGGTGCATCGGGCTTTGCCGGATCAATCCACCAGACAGGCAGCCCCATCGCAACTGCGACCCGCACGATCTCAGCGGTGCCGCCGCGACCCGCAGCAGGCTGGCCATCCCACACGGCGATCAGCAGATCGCAATTGCGAAGCACAAACCGTCCGACGGTTTCGTAGCCTTGCTCCCGTCCGCCGGCCTGTAAACCGTCGATTTCAAGAACGCGATGGCCGCCTTCCCCGCCATTTGCCTGATCCAGCAGCGCCCGGAAGTCAGCAACACTTTCAGGGTCGAAATCCTGCTCGTACTGAGCCTGCGCGAACGGCAGTGCGACCTCCAGCCGATAGCCCAGCGCCAGCGCCTGCTCGGCAACAAGCCGATCAGCCCCTTCAGCAAGTGGCGACAGAAGGCGCAGGGTCGGCCCCGGTATAGTTGGTTCATAAGCCGCCATCGCGACTTCGCTTGCCGCCGCATCGCGGACCGTGCTGCCGACCAAATCGAGAATGCCGGCCACCGCGCTGCGTAGGCGCGGAACGCTCGGAGCAGACAAGTCACGGTGCCCCGTGACACCAACACGCCAGGAAACGTGCGGCCGGTGCGGGCTAGGCATGGGCTCGTGCGGCATGCGTGTTCCTAGCATCGAGGTGTGCACGCCTGAAAGGGAAGCGGCCAAAAGATGAACCGGCCCACGATAGGCAACATGCTGGCCTCTGGCCACGGGATCTCCCAACGGCACTCGCCATCGGCATGGCGGCCGGCGGGGTCAAGGCCAAGGGGGAAGGATCCCTGGGGACAACTGCCTGGTCTCATCCCAGGCCCGAGCCATTACTGCCCTAGAAATAACTGCGCCTCTTCCAGGAAGCGAGCCAGCGCCGGTTCTCCCTCCTGCAGGATATGGTTGCGTCCGGGCAAGGCGACGAAACGCGCATCCGGAATGCCGGCCGCCATCATCCGCCCGAACTCGAACGGCACGCGAACGTCGTGACGCGCATGCATCACCAGCGTGGGTGTACGTACTGCTCCCAGCAGATCCGACACGTTGATATCGCCGACCGCGTCCATGTAGCGCTCTGCTCCTTCCGCCGAGGTTGAAGCCCGCTGGATTTCGTTGAACGACTCCCACTGCTCCTTGGTGGAGTCGGGCATGAACTGCGACGTGAACAACTGCCGGAAGGCCGCATCGGGCGCCGACCAACCGACCCGCATCAGCGTCTTCATTGCCTGCCAAGCCTCCATCTCTCGAACAGACAGCCCGCGATGGCGTGGCCCTGCCGCAAAACCGCCGAGCAGGAGCAGATGTGAAACCCGCTCGGGATGGCGCACCGCGTAGGAGATTGCGACGGAACACCCCTGGGACATACCAAACAGCGGAAACCGCTCCAGTTTCGCCGCGTCCACAACCGCCTCCAGGTCGGAAACCCAGGCATCCAGCGATATCTTCTTCACGTCCCAATCGGACAAGCCGCTGCCGCGCGCGTCGTAGCGCAGCAGAGTATGCTCGCGCGCCAGCCCCTCCAGCATCGAGCGTACTGCCTGGGCGTTCCAGTCGAGTTCCAGATGGGTCATCCAGTTGGCGGTCTTCACCAGCACCGGTCCCTGTCCGATAGTCGTGTACGCGAGGCGAGCCCCATCTGGCGCTCGGCAGTAGCGAATCTGCTGCTGAACCTGGCTGTTCACCGGCCGAATTTCGGCTCCCGATGCGTTCTTGGCGAGATTGTCACGAATGGCCGCCACGAGCCTTGGGAGATACTCGCGCGGCTGCATCGTGGCCACGTCCACCCAATGCGTGCTCCCGAGGTAGAACTGCATCGCATCGCCAATGGGCGCGGCGTCGATCCGTACCGGCAACACCGTCTTTTTGTTGCTGACGGCCGCGTTCACCTCGTGCAGCACCATCGGCGAAGTGTTGCTGTTTGCCGAATGGATGAGCAGCATTATCGGTGCTGTCGCAATCGCGGAAATGATTGCACCTGCCCATTCCGCCCCTGGGGGGATGTCGCGCGGCGCGATCCAGCAGGCAATACCCTGGCCCTCGACAGCCTCGCGAACCGCCTGAGCAACGGCGGAATCACTGGCACTGTAACTAATGAAGACATCATGTGCCATAGCCTGCTGCGCCCCGTTCACGGAGTATCGTGCCCACTTGCCCTCAGAAGTGACGGTATGGTCACGGGCTGCATCCCGCAACCTAAAGGTCGACGTGGTAGGACAATCTGGTCCGGAAAGTGGCGCCATCATGGGCGACAAGACGGGCTAATTGTGCAGCGAGATACAGGTCAGCGATACGCGTCACACCAGTCGCTGCATCAACTATTGCCGCCTGCAAAGCGGCCTCTGCCTCAATGTTATCGAGGTCGCGAAGGGGCGGACCGAACAGCATAGATATGAGAACATCACAGGAACATCGATTGAGTCGAGCCCCGAAAATCGGCATGGTGAGACACCTCGGCCACGCGGGGCCATCATCGATCACCACACCCATCGGTGCAGACCGACGCTGCCGGTGAGGTCACTACTCCGGGCAGCGGGATTGACATGATGTTGCGGTTGACGTGCTGTCGCCTTGGCAATCGTGGCTATTCAGGCTTTGGTATTGATCGGACACCCATTCGGTGAGGCAGAAGTGGGCAAGGCACCAGTCCGCAAGCTGAAAGTTTATCAAGCCCATCTCGGCTTCTATGACACCGTCGTGGCGGCCCCGAGCCAGGCGGCCGCATTGCGGGCATGGGGGTGCATCAGAACCTGTTTTCCACGGGTCTGGCCAAGGTCACCGAGGATCCACAAGCCGTCGAAGCCGCACGTGCGCATCCCGGGATCCCGCTGAAGCGAGCCGCCGGATCGACCAACCCGTTTGCCGTGGAGCCGGCGCACCTGCCGGCTGTACCGGAAGGGCCGAAGCAACGCGCTCGCAAAGGCAAGGTAAGATCGTCGCCCCCGAGCACTCCGGCAGAGCCGCCGCCGGACCGTAGCCTCCTCGACGCTGCCGAAGCGGACCTTCGGAAACTTGACGAGAGCCATGCGCGACAAGAGGCCGATCTGCGCCGGCGACAGAACGAACTGGAAGCCGAGCGAGCGGCGGCATATGCAGCCTATGTCGCAGATCGCAAAGCGGCGACGGCGGCGATCGTGTCCGCTCGGCAGAAGTATCGAGAGGCCGGCGGCAAGGATTAGCCGTCTGCACGATCGCCGCGATCAGGGCGCCTTTGCGCCACGCGTTGCTTGCGCGCGTTCCAGTGAGGCCGCCTTGCGGCGCTCCTCCCGGAGCATCTCGATGGTCGGCTCCCACCAGCCACGCGCAAGTTCGGCTGCGTTCGGCGCTCGCCGCGACGGCCAGGCCCGCACCAGCTCCTCGTGGGTCGGCCGGCGCCGGATTGCCCAGATCAACGTGGCGGGTCCGGCCGCCACACCAGGATAGAAGCGGCCCGCGACCGATGGAGCCACAATCTCCCCGGTCACATCCTCGAACACCACGCACCCCAAATGCGTCATCAGCACACGCCCCTGCGCCGGCAACGCGTCGTTCGGCACCGGATATCGATTGCGGCGGCGTTCCGCGGCTTCGGCCAGCCTGTCCGCGTGCTCGGGGGTTGCTCTGCGCGCTTCCTCGCGCCTGCGTCGCTCCTCCGGCTCGGCATGGCGGGCGGCGCACTCGATGGATGGCCAGTGCCGGCGCAGCTCCTCGAATGAGCGGAACGGCACGTGCCACGCCTTGGACGCCGGGTCCCAGCGCGCCCAGGGCACCATCCGCAGCAAGTCGATGACGGCGCGCGAATACGGTGTCCGCACCACGAGATCGTCGGCAACCTCCAGATACCGGCTCACGATCGGCTCGAACGCGAAGGCGTCGCGACCGCGCTGGTCGGCATAGGCCAGCACGCCAGACCATTCGCGGCCTGACCATCTCCGCAGGCGGCGTTCCGCAGTGGTGCCCGGTACGAACCAGGCCCCCAGGTCGTCGCGCCAGCGCGCGCGCGGGAAGGCCTCGCGGAACCGCTTCACAGTCATGCGGTCGTACGGAAAGGCGGCTGTCGCCCCGGGCGCGCCATCGCCGGCGTCCTGCTGCGTCGCGCGAAACTCGTCCGTGTCGTCGGTCACCGGTGGGCCACCCTCCAGAGGGTAGAAGCGATGAACGATAGCGTGCGGTGACCCGCACTGCGTCAGCAAGCTGACCTGTGCTCTCGAGCCGTGACAGGCTGTTCCTGCCGATGGCCGTCCCTGCCGGGTCGTGCCAGTTGCGGGGCGGGCCGAAACCTGCGCCAGGGTCGCAGAGCGGAACAGCGGAATGGTCATGGGAGTTGCCCGTCGGCATGTCATCCAATCGAACATTCCCTCCCGACGCTCCACCGTTCCCGGCCCCGGCGGGTATCCTTCCGGGCGAGGCGCTTCGCGAACTGTCCCGGGCGGCCGGGACCCTGGAGGGAAAGTCCTTCGCCCTGCGGATGGCGTCGCTGGCTGGCGCGCCGATCGAAGCGCTCAAGGCACGGCTGCCGCGGCCGATCCAGGGATCGCTCGATCGGGTGGTCCGCCGGGCCCTGACTGGAGCCGTGAGGGCGGCGCTGGCGTCGGGGCCCGCTCGCGCCGGCTGGACCACGTCCGGCTGGCTCCATCGTGGCCTTGCCGCTGCGTCGGGCGTGGCTGGCGGCGCGTTTGGGCTTCCCGGCACACTGATGGAACTCCCAGGCACCACCACTCTCCTGCTGCGACAGATCGCCGTCATTGCAGCCGAGGAAGGCGAGAACCTGTCCGATCCGGCGTCTGCCGCCGAGTGCTTGAAGGTGTTCGCGCTCGGGAGCCGCGAGCCCGATGGGTCACCCGAACGGACGGACTACTTCACAACACGGGTGGCGCTGACCGAGGCGCTTCGATCCGCGGTCTCCGGAGGCATGGCAGGTGTGCTGATGCCGGGCTTCATCGGCGCCATCGCATCCCGCTTCGCCGGACCCATCGCGCTGACGCTGTCGGCGCAGGCGGCACCGATCATAGGCGCTGCGGCCGGCGCTGCGGTGAACCTTGCGTTCCTGGAGCACTTCCGCAGTGTTGCCCGCGCGCATTTCACCGTGCGGCGGCTGGAGCGGCACTATGGAACGGAGCCGGTGCGGCGCGCCTATGATGCCATCAGGGGCGAGAATAGGAAGCGTCCAGCAGCGGGGCCGGCGCGACGCGACGACGATCCGACATAGGAGGAACCGGAATGCAGCTTCACGGCATTCACCACCTGACCGCCATCACCGCCGATGCGCGCGGCAACCATGCATTCTACACCCGGCTGCTGGGCATGCGCCTGGTCAAGAAGACGGTGAACCAGGACGACGTGTCGGCCTACCACCTGTTCTATGCCGATGCCGTCGGCAGCCCCGGTAGCGACCTCACCTTCTTCGACTGGCCGGTGGAGCGAGAACAGCGCGGCACCCGGGCCATCGTGCGCACCGCGCTGCGCGTGGCCGATGCCGCGGCGCTCGCCTATTGGGTCGAGCGCCTCGACGCGGCCGGGGTGCCGCATGGCCAGGTCCGCGAGGTGGATGGGCGACAGCAGTTTGACTTCGAGGACCCCGAGGGCCAGCGCCTGACACTTGTCGCCGATGGTGGCGTTGGCCCGTCCCATCCTTGGGACCGCAGTCCGGTCCCAGCCGCCCAGCAGATCCGCGGACTCGGACCCATCACGATCAGCGTGCCGGATCTCGATACCTCAGACCGCTTCCTCACGGAGGTGTGGGCAATGCGCCGGGATCGCGCCTTCACTTCTCCAGACGCGCCAGAGGTGACAGTGCAGGTTTATGCCATGGGTATGGTGGCCCCGCTGCCGAACTGTATGTGAGGGTCGAACCCGGCTTGCCACCGGCGCGCCCGGGTGCCGGCGCTGTGCACCATGTTGCCTTTCGGGTCGCCGATCACGAATACGACGACTGGGTCGAGCGGCTGCAGCGGCTGGGCATCCGCTCCAGCGGACCCGTCGACCGCTTCTGGTTTCGCAGTCTCTACGCGCGGGAACCGAACGGCATTCTCTATGAAATCGCCACCGACGGCCCTGGCTTTGCCGCGGACGAGCCGCTCGAATCGCTGGGCGAGCGCCTGGTGCTGCCGCCTTTCCTGGAAGGGCGGCGAGCCGACATCGAACGTGGCCTCAAGCCCATCGGACCGCTCCGCACTGGGTGCCTCTCTTGCGGACCGCCTCTGGATTATGGGCCGCCGCCGCGCGCTTGATCTTCCTGGCGGCGCGGGCTGCCGGCACCAGCCATTCTTGTTGTTGCTGCTCCTGTCGTGGACATCGCCGGGTTCGGTTCGAACAACGGAAGCTCATTGGCCTCGGACCCCGGTGCCTCGAAGTTCGAGACGGTCACGCCCACCAGCCGAATGCCGAGTACGGGCGGCAGGACGGTGCGAACCAGGTCAAGACTCGCCCGACACAGGTGCTCGCGAGTGGCAACCGGGCTCCCATGGCTGCGGCTGCGGGTGATCTGCTGGAAGTCGGCAAACTTCACCTTTACAGTCACCGTACGGCCAAATGCTTGCGCCGTCTCGCACCAGGCCCAAACGTCGTCGGCCATCTGCAGCACCCCGGCCTCGATCTCGGCAACTTCGACAAGGTCGCGATCGAATGTGGTCTCCGAGCCAGACGATTTGCGGGTGCGGTCGGGATTGACCGGCCGGTCGTCATTCCCTCGCGCAATCGCGTAATACCAGGCGGCGGCGCTGCCAAAATGCGCCTGCAGAAAGGCCAACGACTTGGCCCTGAGATCAGCCCCGGTCTCGATGCCGAGCGCCGACATCCGCTTGGCTGTCACCGGGCCGACGCCGTGGAACCGGGCGACCGGCAGTGTCTCCACCCATGTTGGGCCCATCTCAGGCGTAACGGCGAACTGGCCATTGGGCTTGCGACAACTCGAGGCAAGCTTGGCGAGGAACTTGTTATACGAAATCCCTGCCGACGCGGTTAGCCCGGTCTCCTCCAGGATACGGGCGCGGATCTCCCGTGCTGTCGCCCATGCTGTCGGCAAGCCGCGAAGATTGGCGGTGACGTCGAGATAGGCTTCATCGAGGGACAGCGGCTGGATGAGGGGGGTGTAGTCGGCGAAGATGTCGTGGATTTGGCGCGACACTGCTCGGTAGATCTCGAAGCGCGGTGGGACAAAGACCAACTCGGGGCATTTGCGGCGCGCCGTGATGGAGGGCAGGGCCGATCTGACGCCAAAAGCGCGCGCTTCATAGCTCGCGGCCGCGACGACGCCGCGCGCCGCGGGGGAGCCGACCGCCACGGGGCGACAGCGCAGCGCAGGATCGTCGCGCTGCTCCACAGACGCGAAGAAGGCATCCATGTCGACGTGGATGATCTTGCGGGGCGATTCGCGATCCATCGGCGGCAGTATAGCGCGGCTAGAACGGGCCGTGAACACAGCCGCGGCATCAGGGTGTCGACCCTGGACCGGTCTGGTCGGCCGGAGGGAGATCTTGGACACGCTGGTGTTCTTCATGAGGAACACTGGCCCTCCCACACGCGCTTTTCTGACCTCGCACGTCGTAGCTGCTACGGGCTTTCTGTGTGATCGGCGGCCCACATAAATAGCAATGATTGTAGTCACAATAGACTTGGCTGCTGCCGCGCGCAGAGCGAAGTGTCCATCGCGCGCGGGGGACGGAGCTCCGCCAGGAAGGAGCAGCACAGATGGCCAGCACCAACAGCACCCCCGAGAGCAAGAACCGGGATTGGGGTTTCTTCGGCACCATCTCCCACCACGGCGACGCCGACGTCGCCTGGCCCATCGCCATCAACACCATCAGCGGCGCCACGCAGCTCCCCACGGAGACGGTCGCCATCTTCCTAGACAGCCGGCATGGCCGCAACTTCTCCGACGACGCCGCCAACGAACTGGCCACAGGCAAGGTGATCGCCGACGCGATCAAAGCCGCCACCGCTCGGTGGATGGGTTGGCGCATCAGCGCCCGCACAGCCCACGAGACGGGCATCCCCCGCGGGCTTCCCTACCTCACCGGCTACGTCTTGCACGCCGAGATCGAAGTCGACACCGCCGAGTAAGCCACCTCCCTCCGCCATTGCCCCGACCGGGTTCTGCCAGGCGGGGCTCCAGGCAGTAGCAGGCGTCCGATGGTCGGGAGCCGCTACCTGGAGCACGCAGATGAGCCTCTCCCCCGCCGCCACCATCGTCCTGAACCGCGCCGCCGAGCACCCGGACCATCGTCTCGAGTTCCACCGCAAGCTGCCGACCGGTGGCCGCCACAAGATGATCGACGCCCTGCTGCGCGAAGGCCTGATCGCCGAGACCCAGGGCGACTACCGCCTCGGCGACGGCGCCCTGCTGATCGAGGACTCCGCCACCGGCCTGATGCTGACCACCTTGGCGCTCACCGACGCCGGCTTCCGCGCCCTGAACCTGGACCCACCGGGCAGCGAGCCGCAGGCCGACACTTCCACCACTGCCGCGCCCACGGCGCCCGACACGGCGGCGGTGCAGGCCGAAGCCCTGGCGGTGGCGGACGCACTGGAAGCCGCCCAGGGCGCGCCCATGGCTGCCCCGCGCGACAGCCTGCGCGACGCCGTCGCGGCGGTGCTGGAGGAATGGGACGACCGGGACAACAACCAGTATGGCCTGCCCGAGGCGATCGAGCGTCTGCGCGCCGCCCTGGCCGCCGAGCCGGGCCGTCCCGCCCGTGAGCCCAGCACGCCGCGCAAGCCGCGAGAGGGCACCAAGCAAGAGGCGGTGCTGACGATGCTTCGCCGCGCCGAGGGCGCTACGGTCGCCCAGATCGCCGAGGCGACGGGGTGGGCCAGCCACACCGTCCGCGGCTTCCTGGCCGGGCTGAAAAAGAAGGGCTTCCAGGTTACTGCCCTGGAGCGGGTGCGCATGGTAGGGCCGAACAAGGAAGGCGCCCGAGGTTCCTTCACCATCTACCATCTAGCCGCATGAGGAAAAGGCGATGCACGGCGAGCGACGCTGAATCATCCTGGCCGCGGATCCGCAGCGCTTCTTCGGCTCAGACTTGAGCAGGCCGTTCGCCGCCTCCGATGCTCTACTGCCGATGAGCCTCCGTGCCTGTTCGGCGGTTGCTGTCTCAGGGAGGTGCCATCGCCGACGGCTGCGGCACTACAGAGCTTTCCGGGCGCTGGAACCAATGTCGGCGATCCCGATTGGCAGCTACACCTAAATCCAGTGTGTACATCACAACCATGCTTTCCGATGAAAATGCGCGTCTCAGCTCAAGTGCAGAAACACCGGATGGTGACATCAGGGGGCTGTGCAACAAGCTCACAAAGATCGCATGCTTGGAGGGAAGCGCCTCGCACCTGCTCCGCGCCTGGCACCTGTTGGACGAGCATGGCGTGTCCAGGAGCCCGCTTCCCTGCCACGCGGGCGGTTTCGCGTCGGGGATGACGGCGCGCTCCGCCGCGGCGGCCGTGGATCTGATGATCGGCATCGGCAGTGCGGATTTGAGCGTTGGCCGCCTTCTGGAAGGGCACATCAACGCTATCCGCCTTGTCGGCGCGTATGGCACGGATGCCCAGAACAGGCGAGTTGCACGCGTCGTCGAAGGCGGCGGCGCGTTGGGAGTATGGGGCGCCAACGACGGCGCCGCGGTCGTGATCGATTCAGGCACGCTGTCCGGCACCAAGCGCTACTGCTCGGGATTGGGCGTGGTCCAACTGGCCGTCGTGCCGGTCCGGCTGGGCGAGGATCAGCAGCTCGTGCTGGTATCCACCACAGACCAGGGCCGAGCCGATGCCGCAGCCTGGGCCATGCACGGCATGCGGGCTACGCACTCCGGCCGATACAACTTCGATGGGATGTCGGTCACCCCTGACGACCGGCTTGGATATCCCGGTGATTATTCCCGCGAGCCGCTGTTCTTCGGCGGTGCTTGGCGCATAGCGGCGGTGGAGTTGGGCGGCGTGTTCGGCCTCGTCGAAGCCGTCAGAGAGTCCCTCGCCAGCCGCGGACGCCTGGACAACCCGATCCAGGCGAGCCGGCTAGGCGACGTGCTGATCGCGGCACACGCCGCCCGGGCACTGACGATCGCAGCCGCCCGGCATGCGGAGGGCGACGCAGCCCTGCACGCGCCCGACCAGGCGGCGAGGCACTCCATCATCGCCCGCCTCGCAGCCGAACGCGTCGCGGAGGAGGCCATGCGTGCGGCCCCGAGGAGCGTCGGCCTCGAGGGCTTGGCGTCTGGATCCACACTTGAACGACGGCTGCGCGATCTCGGTACCTATATCCGACAGGCCGCGCCCGATGAGCTGCGGCTGCGCGTCGCCACCGCCATGCTCCACGACGCACGCCCTCTCGCTGGAGCATTCGATGCCTGCTGACGTCGCGACGCACCCTGCGGACCTCGCGCTCGAGGCCTTACTCGGCCATGAGGGTGCGCTCGTGTTGGCGCCGCATCCCGATGACGAAACGCTGGGCTGCGGTGCGCTGCTTGCCGCCTGCTTCGCCCCCGGACGCGCCGTCCACGTCGCAATGATCACCGACGGCGACAGGTCACACCCGAATTCCCCTAGCTGGCCCGCTTCACGGCTCGCCCGCCAGCGCCGCCAGGAAACGCAGTCCGCGGTGCGCTGCCTTGGTGGTCATCCGGGCAACATCAGCTTCCTCGGCTATTCCGATTGCGATGTGCCACACGCCGGTGCGGCGCTCGAGGATGCGGCGAGGAGAGTGAGAAGCCTTGCCGATCGATTGGGCCTGCAGACCATACTCACCACTGCCGCCGCTGACCCCCATTGCGATCACCAGGCCGCCGCCCGCATCGCCATGGCCGCCGCCGCGGCGGCGCCCCGCCTGCGTGTGCTCTTCTTCCCCATTTGGTCGCGCAACTCCGACGTCGATATGTCCGGCGCAGGACGCTTCATCGTGCACCAATTTCCTCTCGGCCCGTTCGGCGCCATGAAGCGCGCCGCCCTGGCCGCGCACGAGAGCCAGCTTGGCCAACTCATCACCGACGACGCGGACGGCTTCACGCTGGACCACGCGTTCGCCGAGCGCTTCCTGACCGAGGACGAGGCCTTCCTGGAGCTGCGCGATGCCAACCGCGACGCCGCCTGAACTCGACGGGCTCTATCGGGACAATCCCGATCCCTGGAACTTCAGGACCAGCGCCTACGAGCAGGAAAAACATCGACAGACCATGTCCTGCCTGCCGCGCCCGCACTACCGAAGCGCGATGGAGGTGGGCTGCTCGATCGCAGTGCTCGGCAGAATGATCGCCGTCAGATGCGACCGCTATCTCGGCATCGATGCAAGCACGCGCGCCCTCGCCCATGCGGCACAGCATGCGCGGCCGAACATGAGCTTCCGGGAGTGCTGGATTCCAAGCCAGTTCCCCGAAGGCCGCTTCGATCTCGTCGTGCTTTCGGAGATACTATATTTCCTCGGCCCGCAGGACGTTGCTCTCCTCGGCACGCGCCTCGCCGATACCGCCGCCGGCGGTGACATCCTGTGCGTCAACATGCTCGGCCCGACGGACCGGGAACTTGACGGCACCGCCGCGATCGAACTGTTTGAAGCAGCGCTGAACCAGCGTCCGACCCGTACGCTGATGGAAAGCCGCTATCGCATCGACGTGTTTGCGGCAAAGGGCGCGCGGGCAGATGGATAATGGGCACGCCCGCCTCGAGCTGGCGCTGCAACGCGCCATGCCGCGCGGCGCCGAATTGTTGCGCATCGCGCAGATTGAAACGAAGGCTGCTTCGGCGCAAGCCGCGATCGCCATGCCGGCAAAGGATGAGGAGACCACAATCGGTGCGTCCTTCCGCGCCCTGGCCCAGGCGGAGCAGCATACGAACACCGATATCCTGGTCCTGGTGAACAACACCTCGGACACGACCTTCGAATCGGCACTTTGGTGGGGCGCGGCCCTCGGCCTGCGCCTGACGGTCGCCGATATGCGCCTGGATGCCACAATTGCGCATGTTGGCACGGCGCGACGTCTCGCCATGGACGCACTGGCCGATGTCTCCCGACACGATGCGGCGCTGATCACCACCGATGCCGATTCGATCTGCGCGCCCGACTGGATCGCCGCGAACTGCGCGGCGTTGCAGCGTGGTGCAGCCCTCGTCTGCGGCCGCATCGAGATTTCCCCCGAGGATACCGCGACCCTGGCAGCCGACGTCCTGGCCGCCAGCGCCGTGGAAGGGCACTACCTCGCCCTGATGCGTGCGTTGGAAGCCCTGGTCGATCCGGATCCGTGGAACCCTTCCCCGCATCACGGCGGATGCAATGGCGCAAGCATGGCCACGACACCCGCCTTCTACCGAAGGGTTGGTGGCCTGCCGGTCATCCCCTCTAGCGAAGACAGGGCATTCCTCCAGCGCTACCGCGCCCACGACCTGCCGATCTTCTTCTCCGACACAGCCCGCGTGGTCGTGTCGGGTCGAACCGCCGGGAGGGCGCCCGGGGGAATGGCGGAAGCCATTGCTGCGCGAATCAAGAACCCTGACGCGCCGATCGACAGCGTGGCCGAGCCGGCGAACGCCTGGAGCGCCCGCCTCGAGGCGAGATCGCTGGCGCGTAGGATCCATCATCGCGGCGAAAGCCTGCGGCGGTTCTGCGACTGGCTCCGCATCGCTCCAGACGAGGCCGAGAAAATAAGCGCGAGCACTTATTTCGGCTACGCCTGGCAACAGATCGAAGCCGCGAGCCGCTTTCGCATTCGGCAGCAACTGCGGCCGTCCGAGCTTCCGCTTGAAGTGCGACGGCTGGAAAAGCTGATCGCCATGGCGCGGCAGGGGCAGCAGGGCCAGGTCGCGCGATCCGCCTTCTCCAGACCCTGATCTGGCACGTTGACGGCGAGTAAGAAGACTTCCGCGCCGTATGTGCTCGGACTGCTGCGCACCTGCGCAGCTCGGAATATCTTACTGGAACTATCTTTTAACCGGGATCGGAAGGACCGAGTTTCCTACCATTCCGGCCCCTTGACGCTACCTGAACCCATGCCGCCTGACACGGGCCGACCAGGGATCGCCTCGACGACCAGAGCCTGAAGATTATAGAGTCCTCATCCCATTCGACATCGCGGTGATGAACATTTTCGCGTCGATGGCGGCGTAGTTGCGAGGTCTGTAGCTACTATTCCTCGTTAACCAGCTTCTTCGTGCGGAGGTCGAATGCGCCTCCGAAGTACTGCTGGACCGTTTTGACGAACAAGGCCTCGGTGGGGGAGGACAGCGCGAAGAGGGTCATTGAGGAGTGGAATTTCAGGTCGTCAGGGCTGCCGAAGATCTCGTGAACCGATCGGTCTTGAACTGCGCACACCAACTTGGTGCACTCGATAAGGCGTAGCCCCAGAACCGGATGCTCCAGGTAGGCGCATGCTGCGTCCAGCGAGCGGATGCCGTAGTGCAGAGCAGTGGCGCTGCGCCCGAGTGCCTGCAGCTGCGGGAAGATGAACCACATCCAG
>JANPIH010000185.1:0-9858 GCA_031424895.1 Rhodospirillales bacterium | reverse complement strand
GGATTGTTTTCGTCGGAACCAGCGAAGAGGCTGCCTTCCTCTTCGGCCATAGATGCTTTCGCAGAAGCCGCGGCACCCACGCCATATGCCGATCCCGCCTCAACCTTCCCCTCGACGGACAGGAGCTGCAACTTGTGTGATCCGCCGAATATCGAACCACCGAAATGGCCAGCGTGCTCGATCTTTGCGCCGCCAATGTCAAGTTTTCCTGACGCGTGACCCAGCATCCCGGCGCGAATGATCTTCCCTTCCGCATTCAGGTAAAGGACGTCGGTGGTCACGTTCTTGTTTGGCTCCACGCCTCCGGTAATGTTGAAGTCCTGGCCGGCGTCACCGGGGCCTGCGCCGGCCGGCGCAGCACCCGCCCCGCCAGCACCCGCCCCGCCACCTGCAGCCGTTCCGTTCTCTCCAATCAGGACATTTGGCGAACCCGTAACGATAACCCCGCCGTGCATCGTCGAGTCACCAACGCGCGCAAACGGGAGCCCCCCGACAAGTACACGAAACGCCCCGGTCACGATTGCGTCTGGAGGCCCAACGCACAGCGCAATATCGGTGATGCGCGCCGCAGGAAGGCCATTCACCAGTACATTGGGCGCACCTGGCGCAACAATGGGCCCACCGACATGCGGCACCAGGCCCGACACCATGGGACATACATGCATGTCGGTGAGGCGGGCAGCCGGGCGACTCATCGTCGAACTCGCTTCGGTACGGGTCGGAAACGCTATGTTACCAGTGCGCTGGCTGAACCGCTAACGGAATATGTGCGTCGGCAAAATTGCCGTGCGATGCCCGCGCATGGACCGCGGCCGACAATCCATCAGGCGATACAAGGAGACGGAAACATCCGTCAATCCATGGCCTCACCACGCCGCATCGAGCAACTGCCGCACCACCGCCGGTCCCTCGATCCGCCGCGGATTGGTGTGCACCATCCGGTCGTGCATCGACCCCTCGGCGATCGTGTCGAGCTGGTCCGCCTGAACACCGACCGCCCGCAGCGTCCCCGGCAACCCCAGCGCCGCGATCAGCGCCGCGACTTCGTCAGCCGCCTCGCCCCCCGCAGCCCCGAGCGCCTCGGCCACCAGCGCCTGCCGCGCCGCGTTCACCGGTTTGTTGAAGCGCAGCACATGCGGCAGCATCACGCAGGAGGTGTAGCCATGCGGCACCCCCGCCGTGCCGCCCAGCACATGCCCGATGCCGTGGCTCGCCCCCTTCGTCACCCCGGTCTGCGAACCGACCATCGACATCCACGCGCCCAACTGGCAATCGAGCCGCGCCGCGAGGTCGCCCGGGTCCGCCTTGCACGCCAGCAGCCCCCGCCGCAGCAGCCGCAGCGCCTGCAGCGAGGCCCCGTCGCTCATCGGCTGCGCATTCGCCGAGCACAGATCCTCCACCGCATGGTCCACCGCCCGGATACCAGTGGACAGCCACAGCCACTCCGGGGTGGCCACCGTCACTGCGGGATCCAGGATCACCGACACCGGGATCATCGTCGACGAGGCATAGCTCTCCTTGCGCGGCGCCCCGCCATCCCCCGGCTGCGTATCCGTGCAGCCGGCGAAGCTGGTGAACTCCCCGGCCGACAGCGTCGTCGGGATCGACACGGTGCGGATGCCCGGCAGCGTCCGCGGCCGCCGCGTCGTCCCATCCGGCAAGGTCACCGCCCGCAGCCGATCAAGGTCCCGCGCGTCGGCCACGTCGTTGGCCAGGCACATCCCCACCATCTTCGCCGCATCGGTCACCGACCCGCCGCCCAGCGTCACCAACAGGTCCGCGCCCGCCGCCCGCGCCGCATCCGCCGCCGCCACCACGTCGATGCGCGGCGTGTGCGCCCCGATCCGCGTCCACACCCCCGCCAGATGGTTGCCCAGCGCCGCCCGCGCCGCGTCCACGAACCCTGTCTCGCGCGACAGCGTGCCGCCGGCGATCAGGAACACCCGCTGCCCCCCCAACCGCTCCCGCTCCTCCGCCAGCGCCGCCGCGAACGGCCGGCCATAAAGCACGCGGTCCATGTTGGGATAGCGGTAGGTTCCCGACGGCATGTCCATGGCAACTCTCCGGTCCGTCAGGGGGCGACGGCGTTGGTGAAATAGAATGAGGGCGGGCGGGTCCCCTGGATCTCCCCAGCCGCGCGCATCGCCTCGATCATCCGCTGCCACGCCTCGGGCGACTGCCGCCCCCAGCCGGGCGCGCCGGGCGGGGCCAGGGTCGCCAGGAAGATGCGCAGCGCCGTGGCGCACTGCTCGTCGGTCTCGGCCATCGCATGGCGCGCGCGCACCTCCGCACAGGTCCGCGCCGGATCGGCCGCCGCATCGGCGAACCCCGCCCGCAGCGCCACCAGCGCGCGGCGCGCCAGATCGGGATTCTCGTTCAGCAAAGCCTGATGCGCGATGAAGCCGAAGCCCTGCAACGCCACCCCCTGGTCGGCCAGGTCCATCACCTCCGGCTCCAGCCCCTGCGCCAGCAAGGCCGCGCGCATCGGCACCGCATCGCCCACCACCACGTCGTACCGTCCGGCCACCAGCTCCGCCAGCTTGGCCGCGCGCTCGGTCGGGATCACCGTCAGCGTGCTGGTCCCGATGCCATGGGCCCGGCGGAACAGCGTCAGCGCCAGGCTGTCCACCGTGCCCAGCGCGATCCCCACCCGCAGCCCCTCAACCGATTTGGGGCCTTCAAGCCGCACCCGCTCCTTCAGCCCCACCAGCGCCAGCGCACTGCGCGGCTGATAGATCGCCACCATCCGGATCGGCGCCCCGCGCGCGATCGCGCTCGCCGCGGCATGCGCCGGCACATGCCCAAGGTCGAAGGCCCGCTGCCCTACCAGCACGGTGGCCATGTTCGCCCCCAGCCCCGGCTCGATCAGCAGCTCGATCCCGGCCCGCGCGAAATGGCCGCGCACCGCCGCGGTCAAAATCGGCACGTGCTGCGGCCCATAGGCGCCATCCAGCACCATCCGCAGCCCCTCGGCCGCCGCCGGTACGGCACCGGCCAGCAGGATCAGCACGGCAAAAACCAGACGTCGGGCGAGGCGCATTCGGTTCCCGGACGGTACGATGCAGGCGGGTGCGTTCAGATAGACGCAGCCATCGCGCTATACCAGCCGGGAGTGAACAGGCCATTCCCATCCGCGTGATCCTTGGCCTCGACCGCGCCCGCCATCGCAGCCATCATCGCCCCCTTCCAGCCAGCCGGAGCCCGCCGTGACCGACGCACCCATCCCCCCCGACCTCCTTCACGCCCGCTACCGTGACCCCGCACTGCACGCCGGCATGGCCCTGAACCCGGTGCTGGAGACGATCCTGTCCCACAGCTCCTGCCGCGCCTTCCTGCCCGATCCCGTTCCCCCTGCTGCGCTGGAGGCCATCGTCGCCGCCGCCGCCGCCGCGCCCACCTCCTCCAACCTCCAGGTCTGGAGCCTGATGGTCGTCGAGGACCCCGCCCGCAAGGCCCGCCTCGCCGCCCTCGCCGGCGGGCAGAAACACATCGAGCAGTCGCCCACCTTCCTCGTCTGGCTCGCCGACCTCGCCCGCCTGGACAGCATCGCCCGTCTCAACCAGGCCGATGTCGAAGGCGTGCACTATCTCGAACTGTTCATGGTCGCCCTGATCGATGCCGCACTGGCCGCCCAGAACGCCGTGGTCGCGCTCGAATCCCTCGGCCTCGGCTCGGTCTATATCGGCGCCATTCGCAACCAGCCGGAAAAGGTCGCCGCCGAGCTCGGCCTGCCCAAGCTCGTCTTCCCCGCCTTCGGCCTGTCGATCGGCACCCCGGACCCCAAGGGCGCCAGCGGCATCAAGCCCCGCCTGCCGCAAAGCGTCGTCGTCCACCGCGAGCAGTACAACGCCGCACTCGACCCCGCCACCCTGGCCACCTACGACGGCCGCATGTCCGCCTTCCAGACCGAACAAGGCATGCCCGACGAACAATGGACCCAACGCGTCATCAACCGCGTGAAAAGCCCCGCCTCGCTGTCCGGCCGACATCGCATGCGCGAGGCACTCGGCAATCTCGGATTCGAACTCAAGTAACAAAGCGGTTCTTTTTTGTAAAAAAGAACCAAAAAACTTTCGTCCCATTGCACCGCGCCTGACCATCCGGCAACGGTGCAATGGAATAAAAGTCTTTTTGCTTCTTTTTCTTCAGAAAAAGAAGAATCTTGCTTTCCCTACCGTGGCACCGCCGCCACCAATGCCCGCGTGTGCTCATGGCGAGGCCAGCCGAACACCGTCTCCGTCGGCCCCTCCTCCACGATCGCGCCGCGCTGCATCACCAGCACCCGGTCGCACAGGTGCCGCACCATCGACAGATCGTGGCTGATGAACAGCAACGCGAAGTCGTGGTCCTGCCGCAGCCGGTGCAGCAGCATCAGCAGTTGCGCCTGCACCGACACATCCAGCCCCGACAGGATCTCGTCCGCCACCAGCAGGCGCGGTCCGTTGCACAACGCGCGCGCGATGTTCACCCGCTGCCGCTGCCCTGCCGAAAGCTGCCCCGGCGTGCGCACGCCAAGCTCCAGCGCCATCCCCATCTCGGCAAGCAGCTCCCGCGCCCGCTTCTCCCGCACCCGGAACCGCGCATCCTGCGCCTCAAGCGCCTGGGTGATGATGTCGGACACCCGCCGCCGCGGGTTCAGCGCCGATTGCGGGTCCTGGAACACCATTTGCACGCTGGCGACCCGGTGCAGCCGCGCCGCCTCGTCCACCGCCGTCACGTCCTGTCCCGCCAACATGATGCGCCCGTCGCCCGGCTGCTCCAGCCCCGCCACCAGCCGCCCCAGCGTCGACTTGCCGCTGCCGCTCTCCCCCACCACCGCCACGAATTCCCCGGGCGCGATCCGCAGGCTCACCTCGCGCACCGCCTCAACCTCCCCCCGCCGCGGCCACGCCCCGGTGGCGAAGCGCTTCGATACACGCTGCATCTCCAGCACCGGCACCTCCCCGGCCGGCCGCCACGGCACCGGCGCCAGGCCCCCCGCCACCGCGATCGTCGGCACCAGCCCGGGCCGCAGGCAGGCGCTGCGATGTGCGTCACCTTCCAACGGCGGCTCGCTGCGCAGGCAATATTCCGCCTTCACCGGGCAACGCGGCGCGAACCGGCACCCGTTCAGCCGCACCAGCGAACGCAGCCCCGGCATATGCTCCGGCAGCGCATACAGCGCCCGCCGCACCCCGGCGACCGGCGGGTTCGAAAGCTCCAGGCACCGCGTGTAGGGATGGCGCGATGCCCGCAGCACCTCCGCCGCCGGCCCGATCTCCACGATGTCGCCGGCATACATCACCGCCACCTCGTCGCAGATCCCCGCCGCCAGTCGCAGGTCATGGGTGATGAACAGCACCGCGGTCCCGTGGGCCCGCTGCAGCGCCTGCAACAGCCCAACGATGCGCGCCTGTGTCGTCACGTCCAGCGCCGTGGTCGGCTCGTCCGCCACCACCAGCCGCGGCCGCCCCGCGAACGCCATGGCGACCAGCACCAGCTGGCACTCCCCGCCCGACATCTGGTGCGGATACCGGCCCAGCATCCCCGCCGGGTCCGGCAGCTGCACCGCCGCCAAAGCCGCCAGCGCATACTCCCGCAGCACACGCCGCCCCCGCACCCCCAGCCGCCGGTGATGCTCGTCCAGCTGCGCCCCGATTGTCCGCATCGGGTTCAGCGCCGCCCGCGGATCCTGCGGGATGAAGGCGATGTCGCGCCCCAGCAGAGCCCGCCGATGCTCCCCCGGCATTGCGACCAGGTCGGCGCCGGCAAACTCCATCGTGCCATGGCTCACCCGGAACCCCGGCGGCAGCAGCTGGGAAATCGCGCGTCCCACCATCGACTTCCCGGCGCCGGACTCGCCCACCAGCCCCAGCACCCGCCCCGGCGCCAACGCGAAATTCAACCCGCGCAGAACCGGCACCATCTCGCCCCCAACCCGCACCTCCACCGACAGGCCGCGCGCCATCAGAAGGGGAGCGGTCATCGCGCGCCCTCGACCCGCCGCAGCTCCAGCGTCCGCCGCAGCCCGTCGCCCAGCAGGTTGAACCCCGCCACCGTCACAACGATCGCCGCCGCCGGTGCCAGCAGGGCGGCCGGCGCCTGGTACAGCACCTCCCGCCCCTCGGCGAGCATTTGCCCCCACGCCACCTCATCCGGCACCGCCCCCAGCCCCACGAACGAAAGGATCGCCTCCATCACCACGGCAATCCCCATCTCCAGCACCAGCAGCGCCACCAGCAGCGGGATCGTCGCCGGCACCACCTCGCGCAGCAGCGTCCGCCAGCGCGAGAACCCCAGCAGCCGCGCCGCCGCCACGTGCTCCCGCCGCACCACCCCGATCACCTCCTCCCGCATCACCCGGCAGAACCGCGTCCACTCCACCAGCATGATCGCCAGGACCACGCCGCCGCTCCCAGGCCCCAGCGCCACCATCAGGATCAGCGCCAGCACCACGGGCGGAAACGCCATCCACACATCCATCGCCCGCCCGACCGCCCGGTCGACCCATCCGCCCAGATACCCCGCCGCATAGGCCAGCGCCGTCCCCAGCAGCATCGCCCCCACCGACGCCGCCACCGCCACGAACAGCGCCAGCCGCGCCCCATGCAACAACCGCGACAGCACGCACCGCCCCAGCACGTCGGTCCCCAGCGGAAACGGCGAGCCCAGCCGCGCGGGCTGCAACGTCAGCATCAAATCCTGCGCCCGCGGATCATGCGGCGCCACGAACTGCGCCAGCACCGCCAACACCAGCACCGGCACCACCACCGCAAGCCCAACCACCACCCGCCCAGACCGCAGCCACGGTGGCAACAGCCAGCGCAACATCCCCCTCATCGCGGCACCAGCCGCGCGCCCAGCAGCGAACCGACCGTCAGGACAAGCGCGCAGTAAACCAGCCCCGCCCCCTGGATCACCGGCAGGTCGCCGTTGCGCACCGCACCGACCATCAGGGCGCCCATCCCGGGATAGGCGAAGAGCACCTCCACCAGCAACGAGCCCCCCACCAGGAACCCGAACTGCACGCCCAGCACCGGCAGCATCGGCAGCGCCGCGTTGTGCAGGGCATAACCCAGCAGCACCCGCGTCTCCGACAGCCCGCGCAACCGCGCCTGATGGATGTAGTCCGACCGGTACACGTCGACCAGCGCCGCGCGCAGCACCCGCATCACCGGCGGCGCAACCACCACCCCCAGCGCCAGCGCCGGCAACACCATGTGCCGCGCCGCACTCAGGAAGGCCGCCACGTCGCCCACCAACAGCGTGTCCAGCAGCAGGAACCCGCTCACCACCGGCCGCGCCACGTCCGCATCCAGCCGCCCGGTGAACGGCAACGCCTCCAGCGCCACCCCGAACACCAGGATGAACAGCACCGCCCACAGGAACTCCGGCACCGACAGCAACAGCGTCGTGCCGATTTCCGAGATCGCCGCGCGCCCCTCCGCGCGCCCCCCCTCGGCGCGCAGCACGAACAGCAGCACCCCGCCCGACAGCCCCAGCACGGCCGCGATCGCCATCGCCACCAGCGCCAGCTCCACCGTCGCCGGCACCGCCTCGGCCAGCAGCGCCGCCACCGGCCGCCCCAGATGCTCCGACCGCCCGAAATCGCCCGACAGCACGCCCCCCAGCCAGGCCGCATACTCCGCCGGCAACGACCGGTCGAACCCCCTCGCCCGCCGCACCTCCTCGACCTCCTCGGCCGTCGCATCCGCCGGCAGCACCGGCATCGCCGCCGGATCGCCCGGCAACACCCGCAACGCCGCGAACAGCAGCACCGAGGCCATCAGCAGGGTGGCCCCGGCCACCAGCACACGGCGAGCAAACATGGCGACAAGGTTCATGCGCGGCGCGGGCCTCCCTCGCCCGCCCCTTTCCGCCGGCGAAGACCAAAGGGCAAGGGCCTCTCCACCTAGATCCAGTCCATCGTCTGCGGCAGCACCCAGCCATTGCCGTATGGCCGATACGACAGCGCCTTGCGCCGCACCACCGTCTGCACGCTCTGCAGCAGCGGCATGCAGGCACCCGTCTCCACCGCCTCGCGCGTCACCGCCCGCCACGCCGCGATCCGCGCCACCTCGTCCGGCTCGCCCGCCGCATCGACCAGATCGAGCACCTTCTGCCCCAGCGCCATGTCCTTCCACGGCGAAAACGGCAGCAACGGGTTCAGCAGCGTGCCGGCGCCGATCTCCGGGTCGCCGGTGGCGTTGTCGAACGAATACAGCGTCGCCTCCGGCAGCCGGTTGCCGCGGTTCAGCGCGAAATAGCGCGCGAACTCGATCACCTCCAGCGCCGCCTCGATCCCCACCGTCCGCCACATCGCTACGATCGCCCGCGCCATGTCGTAGTCGCCGGGAAACTGCCCCCGCGTCGTCGCCATGCGGATGCGCGCCGGCGCCGCCACCGAGTGGCCAGACCTCGCCAGCAGCTCGATCGCGATGTTCGGGTCATGCGGAAAGGTGAAGCCGTCCAGGAACCCCGCGGTCCCCGGCGTCGCCGGCACCGACAGCGGCACCCCCACCTCGTTGGTGAACACCCGGCTCAGCGCCACCTTGTCGATCGCATGGTGCGCCGCCAGCCGTATGTTGGGGTCGGCGAACCCCGCGTCATGGCGCACCTGCAGCAACGTCACCCGCGTGATCGCGTTCAGCTCCGCCGACAGCGCCGCCATGCCGTCCAGCCGCTGCACCTCGCGCACCGGCACCGCCACCGTCAGGTCCACCTGCCCCGACTGCACCGCCGCCACCCGCGCCGCACCATCCCTGATGATCTCAACCGTGATCCGCCGCAGCGACGGCCTGGGCCCCCAATAGGCCTCGTGGCACTCCAGCACGATGCGCGCGTTCGCCTGGTAGTCCACCAGCCGATACGGCCCCGTGCCCACCGGCTTCGCGCCGAACCCGTCCAGCCCCACCCGCTCCATATAGGCCTTCGGCACCACGAAGCTGCCCAGGAACGCCAGCCACGCAGGCGCGGTCGGCGCGGGGCTCGCGAACCGCATCACCGCACGCGTCGCACTCGGCGTCTCGATCGCCACCACCTTGCGCCAGGAATGCGCGGTATCGACCTTGTGCCCCGCCCGGATCCGCTCAAGGAAACTCCAGCGGAAATCCGCCGACGTCATCGGCGACCCGTCATGGAACACCACGCCATCGCGCAGCTCCACCTCCAGGCTCAAACCATCCGCTGCCATCTCCCACGCCGTCACCAGGCCCGGCACCAGCGCCTGCCGCGCGTCCTGGTCCAGCGGCTGGTCGAACACCATCTTGTAGATCGGCTGCGCATCGGGCACGAACCGAAACTGCGGGTCCCACGACGGCACATCGCTCGGCCAACCAATCCTCGCCCCATCGCGAAGCCGCGCCGCCGCCGCCCCCGCCGCCGCAGTTATGGGCACGCCCGCAGCCGCAAGCACCCCCACCAAGCCTCGACGGGAGATGTCGGCCATCAAGTTCTCCAATTCCTCGTTTCGGCTTCAATGGCGCGAAGTCTAGCCGCGAACGATCCGGTCGGAAACCGGAAGCCTCCGGTTGACGGCGACGGGACAGGAGGATCAACTCGCCATCCATGCCCACCATCGCTCTTCCCGCCCACCCCAGATGACCGCGCATCAACTCCCTGGCCGGGCTATACCAATACGAAAGAAGCATGTTCTTTTTTGAAAAAAAGAACCAAAAAACTTTTAACCCTAAGATCGCGACATCCGACACTCCACGGACCAGGTGTTGAAAGTCTTTTTGCTTCTTTTTCTTCAGAAAAAGAAGATTCTTCCTGCAATCCGAAAGGGCCTCCACCCCATGCACAAGCTCACCGGCTACACCAACCGCTGGGGCCAGAAGCAGGGGGCAAAGATCCGCTTCCACGTCTCCAGCGCCGGCA
>JANPIH010000184.1:0-18027 GCA_031424895.1 Rhodospirillales bacterium | reverse complement strand
GGTGCTGGTGCGGATCGGCGCGGCACCCATCAACCCCACCGACCTCGGCCTCCTGCTCGGCCCGGCCGACCTCGCCGCCGCGCATACCGGCGGCAGCGCGCAACGCCCAACCTTCACCGCCCCGGTGCCGGCGCAGTTCATGAAGGCGCTGGCCCCTCGCCTCGACCAGTCCCTGCCGGTCGGCAACGAGGGCGCCGGCACAGTGATTGCGGCGGGCGAGGGCGCCACCCAGCTGATCGGCCGCATCGTCGCCATGTTCGGCGGCGCGACGTATGCCCAATACCGCACCCTGGCGCTGGCTGATTGCCTGGTGCCGGCCGAAGGGGCCACCGCCGCCCAGGGCGCATCCTGCTTCGTCAACCCGCTCACCGCACTCGGCATGGTCGAGACGATGCGCCGCGAGAGCCACACCGCGCTGGTGCACACCGCCGCCGCCTCCAACCTCGGCCAGATGCTGCTGCGCATCTGCCGCGCCGACGACATCGCGCTGGTGAACATCGTACGCAGCCCGGAACAGGCGGCGCTACTGCGCGCGCAGGGCGCACAATGGGCGCTGGACAGTAGTGCGCCCGATTTCACCGCGACGCTGACCGACGCGCTGGTCGCAACCGGCGCCACGCTGGCCTTCGACGCCACCGGTGGCGGGCGCCTAGCCGGGCAGATCCTCACCGCGATGGAGGCAGCGATCAACCGCACCGCCACCACCTACAGCCGATACGGTTCGGCCGTGCACAAGCAGGCTTACATCTATGGCGGGCTGGACACGCGCCCGACCGAGTTCAACCGCGGGTTCGGCATGTCATGGGGCATCGGCGGCTGGCTGCTGATGCCGCGCCTGGCACAGTTCGGCGCCGAGACCGCGCACCGCATGAAATCCCGCGTCGCCGCCGAGCTCACCACCACTTTCGCCAGCCACTACGCCGCCGAGATCGGCCTCGCCGAGGCGTTGCGCCCGGATGCCATCGCCCAGTACACCCGCCGCGCAACCGGCGCGAAATACCTGATCAACCCTCTGAAGGACTGACGCAGGGCGTCGCCATCGCCGCCTCCGTCATGCCGCCACCACCCCGGCCTGATGTAGCGTCGCCTCCAGCTCCGCCCGGTCCAGGTCCCGGGTGATGAACACCAGCCGCGAGCGGCGGTCGTCGTCGGGCCAGGCCGACAGGCGCACCGGCGGATGGAACACGTGGTGCACCCCATGCACCACCAGCGGCGCCTCCTCGCCCCGCACGTTCAGGATGCCCTTCACCCGCAACAGGTCGGCCCCCCGCCAGTGCCGCAGCGCCGCGAGCCAGCGCGACACGAGGTCCCAGTCCAAAGGTTCGTCGAATGTCAGGCAATACGCCTTCACCCGCGCATCGTGCGGCCCATGCGCATGCCCGTGTGTATGCTCATTTCCGTGCGCATGCTCATGCCCGTGATCATGCGAATGATCGTGGGCATGTCCGTGCCCCGCATACGCCGCCTCGTTCAGCCACCGCCGCACATCCGCCGTCTTGCGCGCGGGGTCGAACAGCGCCGCGCCGAACAGCAGATCCGGCGCCACCACGCCATGCGCCACCTCCAGCACCGGCGCCGCCGGGTTCAGTGCGGCCAGCCGCGCCCTCAGCGCCGCGACCTGCTCCGGCTCGGCCAGGTCCGTCTTGGTCAGCAGCAACCGGTCGGCGATCGCCACCTGCTTCACCGCCTCCGCATGCTCGTCCAGCTGCCGCGGCGCATTGACCGCATCGACCGTCACCACCACGGCGTCAAGCCGGACGAAATGGCTGACGAGCGGGTTGGCCAGCAAGAGCTGCACGATCGGCGCGGGATCGGCGAGCCCCGTCGTCTCCACCAGCACCCGCGAGAACGGCGGCACCTCGCCCGCGTCGCGCCGGGCCAGCAGCATGCGCAGCGTCTCCTCCAGGTCGGAGCGCACGGTGCAGCAGATGCAGCCATTGGCCATCACCGCCACCTCGCCGTCCAGCCGTTCCACCAGCAGGTGGTCGAGCCCGATCTCGCCGAACTCGTTGATGATCACCGCGCTGTCCGCCATCCCCTCGGCGCGCAACAGCCGGTTCAGCAGCGTGGTCTTGCCGCTGCCCAGGAACCCCGTGATCAGTGACACCGGCGTGCGCTGCGCCGACCGGTCCGGTTCGAACAGGCTCATCGGTTCCCCCCTGCGGCATGTCCGCATGTTGTGATGGACGCGCGGCGTTCGTTTCTGCAATGCTGCGCATCAGCAAACATCCTGCCGCACATTGCCGGCGATGTCAGCCAGAAGAAACGGCGCGGGAAGCGCCGCACAGGGGAGAAGTGCTATGAACCGCACCAGCATTCCGCCGCAGGACGGGCCGGAGGCGCCCGAGCGCCGCGGCTTCTTCAAAACCGCCGCCGCCGGTGCCGCCGGTGCGCTCGCCGGCGCCGCCCACGGCAAGTACGGCCTCTCCCCAATATCCCCGGCGCAGGCGCAAACCACTGCCGTCGCCCCGCCCAAACTGTCCGCCCAGAAATGGTGGCCGTCCAAATGGGGCGCCGGCGACGAGGCCGGTGCATCGAACCACATCACCCCGGCCAAAGTGCTGGAAACCATGAAGTGGGTGAAGGACGGCAAGGTCTTCAAGATCGGCCGCCCCTACGAGACCGGCATGCCGATGTTCGGCGCCCGCGTCTTCGCGCTGCGGATTCCAGGCGCCCCCTCCGGCGGGCCGTTCGGCGAGAACCAGCTGGTCTACAACGACGAGTTCATGGCCGGCGAAATCGGCCAGATCGGCACCCAGTTCGACGCGCTCGGTCATATCGGCATCCAGCTCGGCCGCAATGGCGACCAGAACGAAATGCACTTCTACAATGGTTTCACCGTCGCCGAGATGAACGGCGCCTACGGGCTCAAGAAGCTCGGGGTGGAAAAGCTCAAGCCGATCGTCACCCGCGGTCATCTGGTCGATATCGCCGCGCTGAAGGGGGCGATGATGGATGCCGGTCAGGAAATCTCGCTGGCCGATGTGCGCGCGGCGCTGGCCAAACAGAACATGAGGGAGAGCGACATCGTTGCCGGCGACGGAATTTTCTTCAACACCGGCTGGGGGTCGTTGTGGATGAAAAACAACGACCGGTACAACGCCGGCGAACCCGGTATCGGCCTGGAAGTGGCGCGATGGGTTATCGAAAAAGACCTGTGCATCACGGGCGCCGACACCTGGGCCACCGAGGTCGTGCCCAACCCCGACAAGTCGCTGGCCTTCCCGGTGCACTCCGAACTGATATGCAAGCATGGCATCCTGAACCACGAAAACATGGTGTTTGATGACCTGATCGCGGAGCGCAAATACCAGTTCGTCTACATGTTCACGCCCTCGCCGATCAAGGGCGCCACCGGCAGCAACGGCTGCCCGATCGCGATCACCTGATCATCACCCGGGGGTCACCCCGGCTGCGGCCCCTCCCCGCGCGCGGCGGGCGGGGGGTCCGCAGCGGGGCGCAGCAGCATCAAACCCACCACAAGCCCCGGCAGGCCGCACACCAGGAACCCGATTCCGGCGTTCCCGGTGGTCCCCAGCATAACCGCATAGACCAGCGGCAGCAGCAGCCCACCCACCTGCCCGAAGCTCAGCACGCCGCCGGTCGCCGCCCCCGGCATGCCCGGCGGTGCGAGGCGCACGCATTCGCTCAGCACCACCCCGTGCCACGACATCACGGTGGCCGACAACGCCACCGCCACCGCCGCGGTCAGCCACACCGGCCAGTCCGCCGCGATCAGCCCAAGTGCCGCCGAACCCGCCGCCATACCGAGCGCAAGCCCGGCGATCAGCACCCGCGGCGCCACGTGCCCGCCGGCCAGCCAGCCCCAGAAGATGCGCCCCGGCACCGCAACGAACATCGCCAGCGAATACATCGCCCCCGCCGCCTCCAGCGAATAGCCCAGCGACGTCAGCGTGATCACGAAATACGAGGTGAACACCGTCTGCAGCCCGTTGAACGCGAAACACGCCAGCGCCAGCATGCGCAGCGCCCGCCCGCGCAGCACGAACCGGATCGTCGTGGCGAAATCGCCCAGCCGCACGGGGTATCCGGGCCGCCGGTCGGAATCGAACTCGCGCCGCCCCGGCTCCAGCATCAGCACGAACACGAAGCACGCCGCCGCCGTCACCAGCATCGCGCTCCGCCAGCCCAGCCATCCCGTCAGGAACGGCCCCATCAGCCCCGCCAGCAGCAGCGCCACCGGCACCGACGTCTGCTTCAGCGCGAACACCAGCGGCATCAGCCGCGGCTCCGTATACCGCGCCAGCAGGTGCGAGGACGCCGGCGTGGACATCGCCGACCCTCCCCCCCCGATCACCGCCGCCAGCGCCCACAGCAGCAGCGGCCCGGCCGAGGATACCGCCAGCCCCGCCGCCACCAGCGCCAGGGCCACCTGGCTCACCCGCAACGCGCCATGGCGCAGAATGAAGCTGCCGCAGCCAAGCTGGAACGCCAGCGATCCCAACGCGGCAAGCGCCACGTAGACGCCCAGCAGCGACGGATCGATGCCGAGGTCCGCCACCACGGCCGGCGCGATCACCGGCGGCAGGCCGCGGCCGATGGTGGCGAAGGTCTGCTGCACCGACATCGCGCCAAGCGCCAGCAGCATCAGGGAGGTGGAGCGGGAGGGCATCAGGGAAGAGTCAAGAAAGGAAGGATTCTTCTTTTTCTGAAGAAAAAGAAGCAAAAAGACTTTGATCCATTTGCACCCTGCCCCTCCGGTCAGGCACGGTGCAAATGAACAAAAGTTTTTTGGTTCTTTTTTTCAAAAAAGAACGTCCTTCCTTACGTCTACGGCGCCACCGCATAGCTGTCGCGCCGCGGATCGGCCGCCCCGGTCAGCGCACCGTTGTCCGGGTCGATCGCCACCGCCTGCATGCCGCCCACCTGCATGGTGAAGTCCGGCGCCTTGGTGGCGCCATGGCCACGGCGCACCAGGGCGGCGATCACCTCGTCGCGAATGCGGCCCTCGACATCGACCTTGGTTCCGTCCCACAGCCGGCCGCGCGGGGCGGCGATGGCGTCCTGGATCTCCAGGCCGAAATCGACGTACTGCACCAGCGCCTGCACCTGCGTCTGCATGATGCCGTAGCTGCCCGGCGTGCCGATTGACAGCACCAGCCTGCCGTCGCGTGTGCCGATGCTGGGCGACACGCACAGCGCGATCTCGCCACCGGCCACCAGCGGCGCCCGCCCGCCGGTGTCGACCTCCGACCAGTAAAGGAAGTTGTTCATGCACACGCCGGTGCCTGGGATGACGATGCCGTTGCCGAAGCCGGCGCCGAGCGATTGGGTGATGCACACCGCGTTGCCGAACTTGTCGGCGATCGACAGCGAGGTGGTGTGCTCCTTGTTCAGGTCGATCGGCTGCGGCGTCACGAACTGCTCGGTCGGCCCCTCCACCGGCGTGCCGTCCGCGACGCGCGCGCGCAGCTTCGCCACATGGGCGTCGGACAGGATCTCGGCCAGCTCCGCCGGGTTCGGGTTGTTGCGCGCGATGCGCACCCCGGCGGCCAGGCGGATCGCCCGGAACACCGTGTCCAGGTGCTCCACTCCGTTGCGCTCCATGCGCGCGAGATCGAAGCCTTCCAGGATGCGCAACGTCAGCAGCCACTGGAACGCCTCCGACGGCGGCGACATCGAATGCACCGTGAGCCCGCGATAGTCGACGCTGATCGGATCAACCCATTCCGGCTTCACCGCCGCGAGGTCCGCCTCGGTAATGCAACCGCCGATCGACTGGAGATACTCCGCCATTTTTCTGCCCAGCGGCCCGCCGTAGAGATAGCCGGGGCCGTTCGCCACGATGCCTTCATAGGTCGCGGCCAGGTCGGGCTGCTTCAGCACCTCGCCCAGTTTCACGCGGCCGCGCCCGAACGCATACACCCGGTTCAGCTCGGCATACTGCGCATGATCGGCCAGCTGCACGCAGGACAGGTTGGTCAGCTCCACGTTGAAGCGTCCGAGCGGAAACCCGTCCCGTGCCAGCGCGATCGCCGGTGCGAATACCTCGGCGAGCGACAGCTTGCCGTGCGCGCGCACCAGTTCGCACCAGCCGGCGAGGTTGCCCGGCGTGCCGGAAGCGAGCGGATGGCGTTGGATCTCCTCGCGCTCGGCGAACTTGCCGGCCGGGAACTTCGCGGGGATGCGCGGGGCGTAGTTCAGGCACCGCACGCGCTGCTCGGCGGCGATGTAGCAGGTGGCATAGCCGAGGCCGGCGAGGCCCGACATATACGGCTCCACCACGTTCAGTGCGGCGGTGGTGGCCGCGGCCGCGTCGAACGCGTTGCCCCCCATCGCCAGCATGCGCGCGCCGGCTGCGGCGGCCAGCGGATGGGCCGCGGCAACCATGCCGTGCACCGAGGAGACAACCGGGCGTTTTCCGTCCATGGGGCTTACCTGCCGTTTCTGTCGTGGAACTTCGAGATTGTCAGCCTGCGCCGGGCCGCGCCCGTTCGCAAGCCAGCCGCGCCGCCGCAAGTGCCGCATCGCTCACCGCCATCCGCACCGCGACACCCGGCAACGCTTCGCTCATCGCAGAGGCGATCGCCGGATGAAGCCCGGCCGCACGGCCCAGCAGCACCACCTCGGGCGCACCCTTGCGTGTCCCTTCAGGCGCGTCTTCCCGCGCAATCAGCGCGCGCGCCAGCACCGCCAGTTCCCGCCCAGCTTCGTGCAACAGATCCAGCGCGCCCGGGTCATTCTCGCCCACCTCGGCCACGATCCGCGCCAGCAGCGCCACCGCTGTTCGCCCGCCGCCATAGACATGGGCGCGCATGGTGTTCCAGCTGCCGTCACCGACCGACGCGAACAGCGCCTCGCCCAGCGGCCCCGGCGCCTCGCCAAAATCGATCCGCCGATACACCAGATTCAGCGCCGCGCGCCCGATGGCGAAGGCCGAGCCGGCATCGTCGATCAGGATGCCGCGCCCACCCACCCGCATCACGCCGCCATCGGCGCGAATATGCATGCCCACCGATCCGGTGCCGGAATACACCACATGCCCCTGCCCCGGCTGGAACACGGCATGGTAGCCGATCCACAGATCGTCCTGCACTTCGATCCGCGCCGGATCGAGCCGCAGCGCCTCGGACAGGATCACCCGCGCCGCCGCCGCCTCCGCAGAATCGCCGGTCAGCCCGGTGATCCCCGCCACCGCCGCGCCGATCCGCAGGTCGGCCACCTCCGCCCCCAGCTCGCCCGCGAACGCTTCGAACCCCGCGCGCGCCTCGGCCAGGAACAGATGCCCCGTCACCGGCGCCATCTCGCCGCGCGCCACAGTGTCCCCCGCGCGGTCGCACACCGCCCACCGCACCGCCGTGCCGCCGGCATCGATGCCCAGGAAGTTCATGCCCCGCACGCCGCCGCGAACCGCCGCGAGATCTCGCGCGGATTGGTGATCGCGGTGCCCACCACCACCGCGAAAGCCCCCAGCTTGAAGGCCTCTGCCACCTGCCCCGGCGTCTCGAACCGCCCCTCCGCCACCACCGGCACCGGGCACCGCGCCACCAGTTCCGCCAGCAGCCCGAGGTCCGGCCCCTCGGTCGCCGCCCGCGCCGGGGTGTAGCCGGCCAGCGTGGTGCCGACGTAATCCGCCCCCATCGAAGCCGCCGCCAGCCCTTCCTCAACCGTTGCGATATCGGCCATCACCGCCACGCCCAGTTCCCGCTTCACGCGTGCGATCAGCACCCCGGCCGCCTCCCCATCGCGCGTCCCCGCCGTCGCATCCAGCGCCACCACATCGCACCCGGCGGCCACGATCGCCGCCGCATCGGCGAAGGCGGGCGTGATGTAAACATCGAACCCCGCCCGCCACCGCTTGCGCAGCCCGATCACCGGCACCTCGACGGCCGCCCGAATCGCCGCGATATCGGCCACCCCCTCGGCCCGGATGCCGCCCGAACCACCCTGCACGGCGGCCAGGGCCATGGCGCGCATGAAGGCCGCCCCATGCAGCGGATTGTCCTCGCGCGCCTGGCAGGACACCACCAGCATACCCCGCCGGATCGCCCTCGTCACGTGGTCAGCGCCTCACGCCTTCAGCTTCTGCTCCACTATGGAGGCATACAACGCCGACCCATACGGAGTGCACTCGTCGTTGAAGTTGTAGGCGGGGTTGTGCAACTGCGCGCTCTCGCCGTTGCCCACTTGGATGTAGGCGCCCGGCACCTTCTCCATCATGAACGAGAAATCCTCGCTCCCCATCCCCGGCGGCTTGGCCCGGTCGACCTTCTCGTCGCCCACCACGGCCGCCGCCGCATCGGCCAGTTCCGTCGTCCGGTCCGCATCGTTGATCAGCGGCGCGAAGATGACCCGGAAATCCACCTCCGCCGTCGCCCCGAACCCCTCGGCCACCCCCTTGGCGATCCGCTTCATCCCCTCCTCCATCTGCGTCATCACCTCGCGCCGGAACGCGCGGCAGGTGCCGGACATGCTCGCCGTCTGCGGAATCACATTGTAGGCGTCGCCGCCCACGATCTTCGTCACACTCAGCACCGCGGTATCGCTCGGCGCGATGTTGCGCGAGACGATTGATTGCAGCGCAGTGGTAATGTGGCTGCACACCAGCACCGGATCGATGCTCGCCTCCGGCCGCGCCCCGTGCGACCCGCGCCCGGTCACATGGATGTCGAAGAACGCGCCGCCGGCCGCCGACGGCCCCGGCGCGATGGCGAACTCGCCCACCGCCATGCCCGGCCGATTGTGCATGGCGTAGATCGCATCGCACGGAAACCGCTCGAACAGCTTGTCCTCCAGCATGGCCAACGCCCCACCCATGCCCTCCTCGCCCGGCTGGAAGATGAACGTCACCGTGCCCTTGAAGTTCTTCGTCTGCGCGAGGTATTTCGCCGCCCCCAGCAGCATCGTCGTATGCCCGTCATGCCCACAAGCATGCATCCGCCCTGAATTGGTGCTGCGGTAGTCGAGGTTGGTCTGCTCCTCCATCGGCAGGCAGTCCATGTCCGCCCGCAGCCCCACGCTCGGCCCCGCCCCGTTGCGCAGGATGCCGACCACGCCGGTGCGCCCCACGCCCTCGTGCACCTCCACCCCCCACTCGCGCAGCTTGGCCGCCACGATCCCGGCGGTGCGCGTTTCTTCCATTCCAATCTCCGGATGGGCATGGAAATCGCGCCGGATGGCGGTCAGCTCGTCGTGGAAGGTGCGGATCGCATCGATCGGCTTCATGGCGGGGTCCCCTTGGATCGGCCCCGAGTATGCCAGGGTGGCCCCGTCAGTCCAGCAGGGTCAGTCCAGCAGGGTCAGTCCAGTGGCGCGGCCAGCCCAAGCCGCTGTGCCGCCGCACGAAGCCGCCGGTCCCGGGTCCACAACGTCGCACCCGGCGTAAGCTGCGCCGATGCCAACAGATGGGCATCGACCCAGCCGATCCCCAGTCCGAACAGCCGATGGGCCTCCACAAAGACAACCACCTCTGAATCGGTGGCAACGAGGGCACTGGGCAACTCATCCAGGGTTCGCAGCACATTGCGGCGCCTGCGCAGGCTGCCGAGTGCCAACTCCCCGATGACCGCCGGATGGATCAGGATCTCGACCCTGCCCAACCGCGCTGCCATCACCGGCAGCGCGCCCCGCAGATGGTCGATCCAGACCGAGGTATCCGCCAGGATCAGGCGCCAGCACTCCGTGCCGACCGCCGCCTTGGTGGCAGGACCAGGTCAGGCTCGCTGCCGCCAAGTCGCGCGAGGCGACGCGAGGCCTCGCGCTCGATCAGCGCACGCAGCGCTTCCCGCACCAGCGCCGCCGTCTCCTGCTGGCCCGTCAACTCCCGCGCCCGCTGCAGCAAGTTATCGTCGATGGCCAAGGTCGTGCGCATGGCATACTCCAGTTCGGCACGATTTATAGCATCAAGCGATGCTAATTGTCATGCCTTGGCGTCAGCCGGCAGCCGCCCGCTCCGCCTCCGCCGCCGCCGCGTCGAACAGCGCCTCCAGCCCCGCATGCGTGCCGCGGATGCCCGCCACCACGGCCCGCGCCCAGGCGACGTATTCCAGCCGCCGCGCCACCGGCCAGTTCGCCGGCGGGCTCGCCGCCAATGCCCGCAGGTTGCTCGTCTTGTCCGCCAGCTTCAGCAGCTTGGCCCGCCGCGGCTTGCCTGGCGCATGGTCCACCTGAAGCTGCTTGCGCGTCGCCTTCGGCAGCAGCTTGTCGTCCGTCACCGCCTGCACCAGCACCCGCACATCGGCCCCGAACTCCGCCTCGATGGTGCTGGGCGAGATGTCGCAATCCTCGATCGCGTCATGCAGCAGCGCGGCGACCACCAGATCCGGGTCGCGCCCGCCGGTCGCCTCGCCTACCAGCTGCGCCACCTCCAGCAGATGGTTGATGTAGGGCTCCTGCGCATCGCCCTTGCGCCGCTGCGCCACATGCCAGCGCGAAGCAGCCTCCGCCGCCCGCAGCACGCGCAGCAACCCCGCTTCCATCAGTCGACACCGCGGGGCAACTTGCGCTGCGTCAGCTCGCAGAACATCGCCGCCCCATAGGGAATGGCCTCGTCGTTGAAGTCGTAGCCGGGGTTGTGCACCTGCACCCCCGTCGCCCCCGCCTCCCCCGGCGCCACGTTGCCCAGGTTGATATAGGCCCCCGGCGCCTTCTCCATCACGAAGGAGAAATCCTCTGAAGCCATGATAAACCCGTTGGTGGTCGAAACATTCTCCTCCCCCACCACCACCCGCGCCGCCGCCACGATATCGTCGGTTGCCTGCGCATCGTTCACCAGGGGCGCGAAGATGAACCGGAAATCCACCTCCGCCGTCGCCCCGAACCCGCCGGCCACCGCGGGCGCCATCCGCCGCATCGCCGCCTCCACCAATTCCATCGTGCTGCGCAGCGCCGTGCGCACCGTGCCGCGCAAAACCGCGCTGTCCGGAATCACGTTATAAGCGTCGCCCCCCTGGATCACCGTCACCGACACCACCGCCGTCTCGGCCGGCGGCACGTTGCGCGACACGATGGATTGCAGCGCCGTGTTCACATGGCACGCCACCAGCACTGGATCGATCCCCATCTCCGGCAGCGCCCCGTGCGCGCCCTTTCCGCGGATGGCAATGTCGAAGAACGCGCCCGACGCCATCGCCGGCCCCGGCCGGATCGCGAACTTCCCCAAGGCCATCGCCGGCGAGTTGTGCAGCCCATAGACGAAGTTACACGGAAACCGCTCCAGCAGCCCGTCCTTCAGCATCGCCAGCGCCCCGCCCAGCCCTTCCTCCGCCGGCTGGAAGATGAAGTTCACCGTGCCGTTGAAATTCCCGTGCTGCGCCAGATACCGCGCCGCCGCCAACAGTATCGTCGTGTGCCCGTCATGCCCGCACGCATGCATCACGCCTGGTACCGTCGAGGCATACGCCTTGCCCGTCGCCTCGATGATCGGCAGTGCATCCATGTCCGCCCGCAACCCGATCGATGCCTGCCCGTTGCCCCGCCGCAACACCCCCACCACCCCGGTGCCGCCAACGCCGGTATGCACCTCGATGCCATACGCCTTCAGCCTCTCCGCCACGATCGCCGCCGTCCGCGTCTCGGTGAACCCGATCTCCGGATGGGCATGGATATCCTGGCGGATCGCGGTGAACTCGGCATGCCACTGGCGCAGCGTGTCGAATGCATTCGAAGGGGGCGGGGCGGGCATTGTCATGGGAAAGCTCCGGCGTCAGAAGCCGGAGTATGGCGGCGGCCGATCTGGCGGGCAATTCGCATGATGGCGGGCGTTCCTGGCCGCGAACCAGTCGACGTTTGCGCGTCGCGCCGGATCATACCGGGACGATGTCGGCTGTAAGGAATTCCGACATACCATGGCATGTCCTATCCGTCTTGAAACGCCTTGAAACAAAAAGGAACCCAAGGATACTCCGCCGCGCGCTGTCGCACGCCAAAGCCTGGACTATGTAAGATTATTTTACACTCTGTATGCGTTTTATTGGACGTCTTCGTATAAATCTTTGGGATTATTGAGTGAATTTAGTGGCATTGAATTTGCATAGACCTCGTGGAACGATCGCATAAGGAAGTCGAGCAATGACGTCTCTCGTCCTGCGTGCCGGCACTGTCGTCACCCTTGTTACAGCCGCGATGCTGGCCTGGGCACAGCCCAGCCACGCCGCACCGCTGATGCCAGACTTCGCCACAGGGTTCGGCACCTGGATCACCGACCGCTACGAACCCGCGAGTTTCAGCAACATCGGTTCCTTCGGCGGGCGCGGCGATGTGCTGGGCATCGGCATCGACAGCACCACGAACGCCGCCAATCGCCCCCCTGGCCAGCAGGGCACCTTCTACAACACCCAGGGCCGCCAGTTTGCCGTCTCGGGCGGCGCCGGCTCCGTCGTTGCCGCCGATCTCTACGTGCCGCAGTCTTGGTCCAGTGCCGCAAACGGCTCGCGTCGCACGGATGCCTGGGGCGTACTCGCCACAGGGGCCGGACTCCAATACCCGATCGTTGGGTTCACCAACTACGGCGGTGCAGCCCGCTTCCGGGTTTTTGATGGCAATGTTTCCGGCGGCTGGGTTGATCTGGCGAACCAGATCAACTTCGACGGCTGGAACGCGCTGTCGATGGAGTTCACCGGCACCAGCGTCGCGTTCTCGATCAATGGCGCTTTGGCCTACACCGACAACACCTTTGTCAGCCCCACCGGCTTCACCGCGCTGATCATGCAGGCATACAACTTCGCTGACCCCGCCATCTCCGGCGCGGTCATCAACGACTATGTGGCAACGTGGTCGAACACCGAAGTTCCCGAACCCGCCAGCCTCGCCCTCCTGGGCCTGGGCCTCGCAGGCCTCCTAGGCGCCCGCGCGCGCCGCAGCTGACCGCCCCCCGGCCGCCCCTCCTGGTCAATCGGCCTGCCGGCCCACCCCGGCACGCCGATCGGCCAAATTTTCTCAACAATTGGCCTCGCCGGCCCATCCGCGCATAGGCTGCCCCAGAGGAGCCGCCCATGCGCATCACCCGCCTGCTCGACCACCCGATCATCACCCCCGACCTGCACCCCAGCCTCGGACCCAACATCCAAGGCCCCTCCCTCATCCGCGTCCCCGACTGGGTCCCGAACCCCCTCGGCCGCTACTACCTCTACTTCGCTGACCACAAAGGCAGCCACATCCGCCTCGCCCACGCCAACGCCCTCACCGGCCCCTGGACCGTCCACCCCCCCGGCGCGCTCCACCTGCGCGATTCAGGCTTCCGCACCACCCCTCCACCCGCCACCCCCGAACAACTTGCCACCGTCGAAGCCCGCATGCGCCGCCTCGGCATGACCATCTCCCACGACGTCGCGACCGAAGCCACCACCCCCCACATCGCCTCGCCCGACGCCCATGTCGACCACGCCCGCCGCCGCGTCACCATGTATTTCCACGGCCTGACCGGCGTCGGCGAACAGGCCTCCCGCGTCGCCCTCTCCCCCGACGGCATCGCCTTCACCGCCCGCCCGGACCTCATCGGCCGCACCTACATGCGCATCTTTCCCCACGCCGGCATAACCTACGCGCTGGCCATGCCCGGCGTGATCTCCCGCTCCGCCGACGGCCTCTCCGGCTTCACCGAAGGCCCCACCCTGTTCAACCCCAATATGCGCCATGCCGCCCTGCTCCCACGCGGCACCACGCTGCACGTCTTCTGGACCCAAGTCGGCGACGCCCCGGAATCCATCCTCCACAGCACCATCGACCTCACGCCCGACTGGCTTGCATGGAAAGAATCCCCCGCCCAGACCGTCCTGCGCCCCGAACACCCATGGGAAGGCGCCGACGCCCCCGCCACCCCCAGCATCCGCAGCACCGCCTACGGCCACGTCAACCAACTGCGCGACCCCGCCATCTTCGAAGAGAACGGCAGAACCTACCTGCTCTACGCCGTCGCAGGCGAAAGCGGCATCGCTATCGCGGAGATCGAAAAGATATAAGCAAGAAGTTCTTTTTTGAAAAAAAGAACCAAAAAACTTTTCCCCACTTTGCATCGCGCCTAACCCCCCAAACACGGCGCAATGTCAGAAAGGTTTTTTGCTTCTTTTTTCTTCAGAAAAAAGAAGAATCTTCCTTCACCGAGAACAAACCACCCGCACCGTCGCCCTCCGCGCCAGTTCCAGCGTTGACTCCACCCCCATCCCCGCCGGCACCACCCCTTCCCGCACCACCCAACGCGACAGCAGCGCCATCATCGGCCCTGCCCCCGCCCCCACCGCCAGCCCTTCCGTCACCACGCCATACATCATCCCCCCCGGCGTCCCCCGGAAGATCGCACTCGACATCGCCACCACCCGCCCGCCCGCCAAATCCACCACCGGCCCGCCGCTATACCCGAACGTTACGTCGCCGCTGCGGAACCACACCAGCCGCGCCGGATCGGTCACCACCGGCGCCTGCGGCCCAAACGCGCCATTCGCCAGCCGCGCCCAGGTCTCGTTCGGCGTGTCCGGCAGCGAGTTGGCCGGAAACCCCAGAACGAACAGCCGGCTCACCTCCCGCGACGGCGGCGCCACCGGCAGCCACGCCGGCGACGTCATGCCAGGCACCTCCAGCACCGCCACGTCGTTCGCCGCATCCGTCGCCAGCACCTGCGCATTCTCCGGCCGCATATGCGCCGACAGCACCCGCACCCCCCGGCACCCCCGCACCACATGCTCAGCCGTCAGCAACGTCCCGCGGCTGGTGACGAAAAACCCCGTCCCGTTGGAAACCTGCCCCGGCGACGGCCGCAACAACCCCTCGATCCCGAACGGCGCCTCCGGCACGGGCGCAGGCAACATCGCCTCCGGCACCGGCACCACCCGCGGCACCACGCCACCCTGCGGCCGCGCCGGCGCAACCACCACAGGCACCGGCATCGCCACAGGCTGAACCACAGCGACAGGCGGCACCACGACAACCGGCGTCGGCACTAGCGCAATCCGCGCCACCTGCACCACGCGCTGCACCAGCGGCCCAATGTCCACCACCGGCTTCGCGGGCAACACCAGAACCGCCGCGGCCGCCGCCAGCGACAACCCCAGCGCGGTCCCGATCACCGGTGCCAACCACCCCTGCATCCCCCCAGCCTAGCGCCAGGTCGTTACATCGCGATTACGCCTCGCCACCCAACCGCGGCGCCCCACCCCGTATCGCCGGCCGCGCCCCATCGATCGAGATCGGCAGCCCCGTTAAAGAAAAATCCTCCCCCGGCACCTCCTGCATCATCCCAAGCGCCCGCACCTGCGGCTCCTCCAGCGCCTCCGGCAGCGTATTGATCGGCGAAACCGGCACCCCCGCCCGCTCCAGCACCGCCACCCAATGCGCCCGCGGCCGCGCCGCCAGCACCGGGCAAAGCTCCGCAAACAGCGCCGCCTTGTTCACCAACCGACCCCGGTTGCCAGCAAACCGCGGATCCGCCGCCCACTCCCCATGCCCGCACGCCTCCGCCAGCTTGGCGAACAGCCGGTCATTCCCCGCACAGATCAGCACCGGCCCATCCGCCGCCTCGAACGCCTCATACGGCGCCAACCCCGGATGCCCGCTCCGATGCCGCTCCGGCAACTGTCCGGTATTCACGAACGCATCGCTCTTCTGCCCCGCCCACATCAACGCCGTCTCCAGCAGGCTCCCCTGCACCATCCCGCCCCGCCCAGTCAGCGCCCGCCGATGCAACAGCGCCAGCACCCCGATCACCACCCACATCGCAGTCCCCTGGTCGCACACCGACGGCGCGGACCGCATCGGTGGATCCCCCTCCCCGCCATTCAGGCTCGACAGCCCCGAAAACCCCTGCAACAGCGGCTCGAACCCCGGCCGCATCGCCATCGGCCCCACATGCCCGAACGCCGAAATAGCCCCATGGATCAACCGCGGAAACCGCGCGCACAAACGCGCCCCATCCACCCCCAACGCCTCCGGCACCCCCGGGCGCAGATTATGCACCAGCACGTCCGCCCCCTCCGCCAGCGCATCCAGCTCCGCCTTCCCCGCCGCCGACTGCAAATCGATCGCCTTCGACGTCTTCCCCCGATTGAAGATATGGAACGTCAGCGCATCGCCATGCCGGAAATCCGGCCCCATCCGCCTGGCGTCGTCCCCGCCCTCCGGCCGCTCCACCTTGATCACCTCGGCCCCGAGGTCAGCAAAAATCGCCCCCACGAACGGCCCCGCCAGAACCTGGCCCAGCTCGATCACCTTCACGCCCGCCAGAATGCCCGACATCTATTCCTCCGTAAGAAAGCATGTTCTTTTTTGAAAAAGGAACCAAAAAACTTTCACCACTTTGCACCGCAACCAACCTGAGCCATCAGTGCAAATGAATAAAAAGTCTTTTTGCTTCTTTTTCTTCAGAAAAAGAAGATTCTTCCTTCCCTCGCCAAACCCACCCCCATACCCTGCCCTCCAACCCCTATGAGCGAAAGAAGCCGCATGACCCAGCTGATCGGCGTGTTCGACCTCTTCCGCGTGGGCCTCGGCCCCAGCAGTTCCCACACCGTCGGCCCCATGCGCGCCGCCACCAGCTTCGCGCAATCCGCCGCCCCCCTCGCCGGCGGCGTATCGAAGCTGCGCATCACCCTCATGGGCTCCCTCGCCTGGACCGGAAAGGGCCACGCCACCGACACCGCCATCTACGCCGGCCTCGCCGGGCTCGACCCCGCCACCGCCGAGCCCGACCAGGTCTTCGCGCTGGCCGACCAGGCCCGCGCCGAAAACGCCCTCGCCATCCCCGCCCTCGGCCGCATCGCCGTCGAGATCGTCTTCGACCGCATCTCCCCCACCCCGGCCCACCCCAACACCCTCAAATTCGAAGCCCTCACCGAAGCCGGCCACACGCTGCGCGCCGAAACCTGGTTCTCCATCGGCGGCGGCTTCGTCCTGCGCGAGGGCGAAACCCAGGCCGAGCAAACCGGCCCAGCCCTCCCCCATCCCTTCGCCAGCGCAGCCGAAATGCTCGCGATGGCCGACGCCACCGGCCTCTCCATCGCCGACCTGCAACGCGCCAACGAATGCGCCCTGCGCCCCGAACCCCAGCTCCGCGCCCACCTCGCCGGCATCCAGGCCACCATGGAAGCCTGCATCGACCGCGGCCTCCAGGGCGAAGGCATCCTCCCCGGCGGCCTCAAGGTCCGCCGCCGCGCCAAAACCCTCGCCGAACGCGCCACCGATCGCGCCCGCCGCAACGCCGCCACCCCTACCGCCGCGATGGACCACGCCAGCCTCTGGGCCATCGCCGTCAACGAGGAAAACGCCGCCGGCGGCCGCGTCGTCACCGCACCCACCAACGGTGCCGCCGGCGTCATCCCCGCCGTCCTGCGCTACCTCCGCACCTACCACCCCGAAGCCGGCCCCCACGCCGCCGACGATTTCCTCCTCGCCGCCGCCGCCATCGGCAGCCTGGCCAAGCGCAACGCCTCCATCTCCGGCGCCGAAGTTGGCTGCCAGGGCGAAGTCGGCGTCGCCTGCGCCATGGCCGCCGCGGGCCTCGCCAGCGCCCTGGGCGGCACCCCCCAGCAAGTCGAAAACGCCGCCGAGATCGGCCTAGAACACCACCTCGGCATGACCTGCGACCCCATCGGCGGCCTCGTCCAAATCCCCTGCATCGAACGCAACGCCATGGGCGCCGTCAAAGCCATCACCGCCACCTCCCTCGCCCTCTCCGGCGACGGCATCCACCGCGTCCACCTCGACGAAGTCATCGCCACCATGCGCCAGACCGGCCTCGACATGCACAGCAAATACAAGGAGACGTCCCAGGGCGGACTCGCGGTGCACGTCACGGAGTGTTAAAAAGAAAGTAGTTCTTTTTTGAAAAAAAGAACCAAAAAACTTTTATCCATTACTCTTCCGCTCCACGACCATCCCCCACGCAAATGAATATTTTTTTTTTGCTTCTTTTTGTTCACAAAAAGAAGACTCTTCCCGCCCTGCATAACCCGCCCCCATCACCGCCCTCGCCCTGAACGTAACAGAGCGCTAGAGTGCGCCCTGTGACCCCCACCATCCTTCCAGACACCCCGCCGCACGTGGTCTCCGGTCACGTCCTGGCCCTGCGCCTGTTCGACG
>JANPIH010000183.1:0-14871 GCA_031424895.1 Rhodospirillales bacterium | reverse complement strand
TGGGCAAGCGCGATATCCCGCTTGCCCGCAAACTGGTCGCCGAAAGCGGCTACAAGGGCGAAAAACTCGTCCTCATGGGCCCGTCGGACCTCCAGGTCCTGCAAACCATGGCCCAGGTCACCGAAGGCGTCTTCAGGGCGGTCGGCCTGAACGTCGAATTCGTCTCCAACGACTGGGGAACCCTGGTCACCCGCCGCTCCAGCCAGGAGCCGGCGGACAAAGGCGGCTGGAGCACCTTCTGCACCACCTGGACCGGCCAGAATTTCATCAACCCCGGCAACCACTTCCCGCTGCGCGGCGCCGGGACCAAGGGCGGCTGGTTCGGCTGGGCCACCGATGAGAAAATGGAGGAACTGCGCGACCAGTGGTTCTCCGCCAAGGATGCCGCCGAAGAAAAGCGCATCTGCGAGGAAATGCAGGTCCTCGCCTGGGAGAACGTGCCGTTCTACCCGGTGGGCCACTGGTTCTACCCAACCGCCTTCCGCTCCAACCTCACCGACTTCGCCCGCGGCCCCCTGCCCATGTTCTGGGGTGTCAAGCGCGTCTGATCCCGGCTGGCTGGATGGCAAAGGGGGGGCTTCGGCCTCCCCTTTTTTGTGCCTGGAGGCGGATGGCTTGGCAAAAAAAGGAAGCAGTTCTTTTTGAAAAAAGAACCAAAAACTTTCATTCCCTTGCGTGTGCTGGTTATGGAGGGCGGTCGCAAGTGATCAAGTTTTTTTGCTTCTTTTTGTTCACAAAAAGAAGAATCCTTACTTCACTTCCTCCCACACCAGCGCCGCCGCCGCCAGGTCCTCGATCGCACTGCCGACCGACTTGAACAGCGTGATCTCCTCGGGCGCGGTGCGTCCGGGGTCGGTGCCGCGGCAAAGGGATGCAAGGTCGGCGAGGATGTCGGCGCGAGTGATGATGCCGGCGGCGAGCGGCTGGGTAAGGTCGCCGGCTTCGGACAGCGCGGCGTCGGTGTCGATGAAGACGCGGCTGCGGCGGGCGGCGGTGTCGTCGGATTCGCGCATGTCGGGGCGGTAGCCGCCGATGAGGTCCAGGTGCGTGCCGGGGCGCAGCCAGGCGCCCTTGATAATCGGCTGGGTGGCGAGCGTGGCGCAGGAGACGATGTCGGCGGCACGGGTGGCGGATTCGAGGTCTTCGGTGGCCGCGGCGTCGAAGCCTTCGGCGCGCAGGGTGGCAGCGAGGGCTTGGGCGCGGGTGGGGCGGGGGTTCCAGATGGTGACCTGGCGGATGGGGCGCACGGCGGACCAGGCTTGCGCCATCATGCCAGCGATGTGGCCGGCGCCGGCGATCAGCAGGTTCGATGCGTCGGGGCGGGCGAGGAAGGTGCCGGCCAGGGCGGAGGCGGCGGCGGTGCGGCGGCCGGTGATCTCGTTGCCGTCGATGATGGCCAGGTGCCGGCCGGTGGCGCCATTGCACAGCAGGTAGGTGGAAAAGACCGCGTTCAGGCCGAGCGCGCCGTTGTTGGGGAACACGGTGACGAGCTTGATGCCCATTGCGGACTTGCCCTGCCAGCTTGGCATCAGCAGCAGCGTGCCGTCGCCGTCGGCAACTGCGTGGCGGTGGCGCAGCGGCACCTCGGCGCCGGCGATGAAGGCCTCGCGCAGGGCATGGATCAGGCGCGGGAAGGGCAGGGCGGCGCGGGTGGCCGCCTGGTCGACGACGATGGGTCCGGTCGGATGGGGCATGGCGGGTTCCGTCGTTTGGCGGCAGGATGATGGGGATGCCACCGGACGGTTGGGGTTACAAATGGATTTCGCGCTGAGCCCGGAACAGGAGAGCATTCGCGGCTCCGTCGCCAAGCTGTGCGAGCGGTTTGACGACGCGTATTGGCTGGCGCGGGACGAGGACGGGGTGTTTCCGCACGCGCTTCACCAGGCGATGGCGGAGGACGGGTTCCTTGGGATGTGCATTCCGCAGGAGTATGGCGGGGCGGGGCTTGGGATCACCGAGGCGGCGATCATGATGCAGGCGGTGGCGCAGTCCGGCGCCGCGATGTCGGGTGCGTCGGCGGTGCACATGAACATCTTCGGGCTCAATCCCGTGGTGATGTTCGGCACCCATGAGCAGAAAAGCCGGATGCTGCCGCCGCTGATCGCGGGGCGGGAGAAGAGCTGCTTCGGGGTGACGGAGCCGGATACCGGGCTGGACACGACGAAACTGAAGACGCGGGCGGAGCGGCAGGGCGACCGGTATGTGGTGAACGGGCAGAAGATATGGACCTCCACGGCGCAGGTGGCGGACAAGATTCTTCTCCTCGCGCGAACGACGGCGATCGAGCAGGTGAGGAAAAAGACCGAGGGGTTAAGCCTGTTCTACACGGCGTTGGACCGCAACCGCGTGGAGGTGCGGCGGATTGCGAAGATGGGGCGCAAGGCGGTCGATTCGAACCAGGTGTTCTTCGACGGGCTGGAGATACCGGTCGAGGACCGGATCGGCGAGGAGGGGCGGGGGTTCGAGTATATCCTGCACGGAATGAACCCGGAGCGGATTTTGATCGCCGCCGAGGCGGTCGGCGTGGGGCTGGCGGCACTGGCGCGGGCGACGCGGTACGCGAAGGAGCGGGTGGTGTTCGGGCGGCCGATCGGGATGAACCAGGGCATCCAGCATCCGCTGGCGGAGAACTGGATGGAGCTGGAGGCCGCGCGGCTGATGACGATGAACGCGGCGTGGCTGTACGACAACGGCGAGAACGCCGGGGCGGCGGCGAATGCGGCGAAGTATCTGGCGGGGGAGGCGGGGTTCAAGGCCTGCACCCAGGCGGTGATGACGCATGGTGGGATGGGCTATGCGAAGGAATACCATGTGGAGCGGCTGCTGCGGGAGAGCCTGATACCGCGGATCGCGCCGATCAGCCCGCAGCTGGTGCTTTGCTATATTGCCGAGCGGGTGCTCGGGCTGCCCAGGTCCTACTGAGGTTTCGATGGCGGATTACGACAGCACGGCGGAGACGCTGCGGCATATTCATCGGGTGCGCGACCATCTGAACACGGTGATCGCGGCCCTGATGGAGCGGGGGCGGGTGCATGATGCGTCCAAGTTCTCCGAGGTGGAGAAGCCGGTGCTCGACAGCATCTATCCGCGGCTGCGGGGGCTTTCGTATGGGTCGCCGGAGTATCTGGCGCTGGTGCGCGAGGCGTGGCCGGGGTTGCAGCACCATTATCGGCACAACACGCACCATTCCGAGCATTACGAGAGCGGCATTGCCGGGATGGACCTGCTCGACCTGGTGGAGATGTTCTGCGACTGGAAGGCGGCGAGCGAGCGGAACCCGAAGGACGGGGTGAAGATCGACCACAACGCGCGGATCTATGCGATCTCCCCGCAACTGGCGCAGATTTTGGAGAACACGGTGGCGCGCTGGCCCAATGGACCGATGACGGGCGAGGCGAAGTGAGGGTCGTTATCATCGGCGGCGGGGCGGTCGGCAGTTCGGCGGCGTATCACCTGGCGCGGGACCCCGCATTCAAGGGGAGCATCACGGTGGTGGAGCGCGATCCGACCTACCGGATTGCTTCTTCGTCGTTGTCGGCGAGTTCGATCCGGCAGCAGTTCTCGACGCCGGTGTGTATCCGGATGTCTCAGTATGGTCGGGCGTTTCTGGAGGAGGGGGCGGAGCTTCTGGCGGTCGATGGGGATCGGCCGGCGCTGGGGTATCGGGAGCGGGGGTATCTGTTCCTGGCGAGTGCTGCGGGAGCGGGGGTGCTGCGCGAGAACCATGCGGTGCAGCTTGCCGAGGGGGCGGATGTTTCGTTGTTGACGCCCGGGGAGATCGCTTCGCGGTGGCCGTGGATGTCGGTGGACGGGGTGGCGCTGGGGGCGTGGGGGAAATCGGGCGAGGGGTGGTTCGACGGGCCGGCGTTGCTGGCGGCGTTGCGGCGGAAGGCGCGGGCGCTGGGGGTTTCGTATGTGGCGCAGGATGCGTGCGGGCTGGGGTTGCAGGGCGGGCGCTTGGTTTCGGTGCGGCTGGGCGATGGCAGCGAGGTCGGCTGCGACGTGGCGGTGAATGCGGGCGGGCCGTGGAGTGCGCGGGTGGCGGGGTTCGCGGGCGTTGATTTGCCGGTGCGGGCGCGCAAGCGGATGATCTACGTGTTCCGCTGTGCCGCGCCAATCGAAAATAGCGGGCTGGTGATCGATCCGGAGGGGGTGTTCTTCCGGCCGGAAGGGGCGGGCTTCATTTGCGGGCGGTCGCCGGGGGAGGGGGAGGCCGATCCGGACGAGCCTGGGCTGGAGGTGGAGGAGGAGATGTTCCTGGAGCGCGTGTGGCCGGTGCTGGCGCGGCGGGTGCCGGCCTTTGCCGAGTTGCGGCGGACGGGGGAGTGGGCGGGGTATTACGAGTACAACGTCTTCGACCAGAACGGCGTGGTGGGGACGCATCCCGATTGCCCGAACCTGATCCATGCGGCGGGGTTCTCAGGCCATGGCATCCAGCATTCGCCGGCGACGGGGCGGGGGGTGGCGGAGTTGATCGCGCATGGGGGGTATGTGACGCTGGATTTGTCGCCGTTGGGGTTCGGGCGGATCTTGCGTAACGAGCCGCTGGTCGAGAAGAACATCGTTTAGGGAGGGTGGCCATATGAGCCAATACAACGTGGGCGACATGGTCGCGGAGTTCCTTTCGCTGTTCGGGGTGACGACGGCGTTCGGGATCGTTTCGGTTCATAACATTCCGATGCTGGACGGGATCGGGCGGCGCAATGCGATCCGGTTCGTGATGACGCGCGGCGAGCTTGGGGCTTCGCATATGGCCGATGGGTATGCGCGGGCGACGGATGGGTTGGGGGTGATGGTGACGTCGACGGGGCCGGGGTCGGCCAATGCGGTGGCGGGGTTGGTGGAGGCGCAGTTCGCGGGGGCGGCGGTGCTGCATATCACGGGGCAGACGCCGACGAAGTTCGTCGATCGGGGGACGGGGTCGGTGCACGATGTGGCGGACCAGCTTGGGACGATGGCGAGTGCGGGCAAGGCGGCGTTTCGGGTGCGGTCGGCAGCGCAGGCGTTGGGGACGCTGATGAAGGCGGCCGCCTTGGCGCTGACGGCGCCGCGGGGGCCGGTGACGGTGGAGGTGCCGATCGATATCCAGCGGACGGCGATTGAGCGGCCGGCGATGTTCGACCGGTTCGTGTTGCCGGTGGCCGGCGCGATCCAGCCCGGCGAGGCCGATCTGGACGAGTTGGCGGAGCGGGTGGCCAAGGCGAAGCGGCCGATGCTGTGGCTCGGCAATGGGGCGAAGCAGGCGCGGGCGGGGGCGCTGGCGTTGCTCGATCTTGGGTTCGGGGCGGTCTCCTCGTGGAACGGGCGCGGGACGGTGCCCGAGGACCACCCGATGACGATCGGGGGGCTGAATGGCAACGGGGCGCCGGCGGTGCAGGCGTTCTATGACCAGTGCGACCTGATGCTGGTGGTGGGGTCGCGGATGCGGGCGCATGAGACGAGCGAGTTTTCGGTGCGGCTGCCGAAGAATTTGATCCAGGTGGATATCGACCCCGAGGCCAATGGGCGGACCTATCCGAGCGCCTGGTTCATGGTGGGGGATGCGGGGGCGACGCTGGCGGGACTGGCTGCGCGGCTAAAGGGGCGGCTGGCGGTGGAGGCGGGATACGCGGCGGCGTTCGGGGCGATGAAGGCAGAGGCACAGGCGGCGTTCAAGGCGACGCTGGGGCCGTATGGGACGTTCGCGGACCAGTTGCGGGCGGTGATGCCGGCGGATGCGATTTTCGTGCGGGATATCACGCTGAACAATTCGACCTGGGGGAACCGGGTGTTTCCGATTCTGGACCCGACGACGAATATCTATCCGGTTGGGGCGGGGATCGGGGTTGGGTTGCATCTTGGGATTGGCGCAGCACTTGGCGCCAATGGCCGCAAGACGGTGATGATGAGCGGGGACGGGGGGTTTTTCCTCAACATGACGGAGCTTTGGACGGCGGCGCAGGAGCGGCCGGATATCGTGATGGTGGTGATGAACGACCGTGGCTATGGGGTGATCAAGCACATCCAGGATTCGCTGTATGGCGGGCGGCGGTTCTATGGTGATCTGCTGGCGCCGGACTTGCAGCAGTTGGCGGCGCTGGCGGGGGTGCCTTCGTTCAAGGTTTCCGACGGGTCGACATTCGGGGCGACGGTGGCGCAGGCTTTGGCGGTTTCGGGGCCGACCTTGGTTGAGGTGGACATGACGGCGATCGGGGCGTTTCCGCCTTATGCGCCGTATGACAAGAAGCAGATTTAATTGCGATAACGCAACAATATGGCTATGCCTGGGCGCCCCTGCTTCGGGGGCGTTTTCGTGCGTGGGGTGGGCGCGGGGGTGCGCGCGCGGTGGTGGCTGGGGCTTGGGGTGGGGCCGGGCGGGCGCAAGTGTGGCGGCGCGGGCCGGCGTGGGCTTGGGCGATGATGATGTCGGGCGAGCCGCGGCGCAGCGGGCGGGGGATGGTGGTGGTGGGGGCATGCGCGGCGCCGTCGCCGGGGAGGGCGGCGTGGGTATAGTGCCAAGAGAGGCGCCGGGTGCGCGCGGGGCGGCCGAGGAGGGTGGCGAGGAGCGCGCGCAGGAGGAGGTCCAGCAGGGCCGGAATCCGGGCGTGAGTCGGCGACGCGCCCTTGGGGGGCGCGGGGCGGTGGCGGATGGGCCGGTGCGGGTGGGTGGCTGGCAAAAGCGGCATTGAGCAAATTTACCAAACGACGCAACCGGAGGATAGGGAAAAATTTCCGCGATGATGAAATTTTTCAGCGGTGGAGGGGAGTGTCGGTGGGCTGCCGGGTATTTTCGGCTGGGCGCGCGGGCCGGGTAGGTGGCGCGCCGTCGTTGCGGACGGGAGGGGAGCGATGGAGACGCTTGGTGCTGTGCTTGCGGGGCTTCTCGCGAACCTGTTCGTGGCCGCGGTTGTCGGGTTCGTTGCGGAGGTGGTCGCGGACGGAGTGGGTGCGTGGGCGGCGGCGGCGGGGCGTGGGCCCGGTCTCTATCTCGTGTTGCCGAACGAGGCGGCGGTGGCGCCGGCGCTGGGAGGGCTGGTGGCGCTGGTGCTTCTCGGCGTGGTTCCGGCGGTTGCGGGCGCTTTCGCAGGCGGGGCGGTGGCGGCGGCGAGGGAGGGCGTTCGGCCGGGATTGGTGGCCGTGCTGTCCTGTCTTCCGCTGGTCGCAGTTCTCCTGATGCTGGGGGAGTATGGGCCTGGCGGGGAGGGGGTGGCGGCAGTGGCTGCGGTTGCGAGCCTGCCTGCCGCGGGGTTGGGCGCCGTGGTTGCGCGGCGGGGATGGACGGGGATTAGACGATGATGGGCGGTAGGGGACAGACGATCGGGGTGGTTCTGCTGGGGACCGTGGTTGCCTGGGTACTGTCGGTGGGCCTTTCGATCGTCGCACTGGACGTGTTTGGTGATCCGCCGGCGATTGTTGCCCTCCTCCCGGGGGAAGAGCTTCCGCAGGTGTTGTTCTGGGATCGCGTGTGGGGACCCCGGCTCGGTCCTCTGGTCGTGGCGTCCCTTGGCATTGCCGCGGCTTCGTTTGCCGGCGGTGCGCTGGTTTGTCGATTGATGCGCCGGGCAGGAGGCGCGCTGTTGCTGCTGCCATCGCTGGGAGCGCTGGTGTCGCCGGCCGTGTTGAAGTGGGTGTATCTGGAGGACGGTAATGGGGTCGCGGTGGTTGTCGTGGCCTCGCTGCTGGGGGCGCTGCTTGCGCAGGGTCTGGCGGCGAGGTTCTCCGGCGTGGTTGGTCGCGGTGGCTAGAGTTGTTTCGCGAGCTTGCGGGCCAGGAGCCAGCCGAGGAGGCCGCTGAGGGGGGCGGCGGGCATCAGGAGGAGCCAGCCGGCGTTTATGCCCTGGACGACGAGGTTGAGGCCGATGCCGAGGAGGAGGCCGCCGATGAGGCCGCCGGCGACGCCGGAGGAGAGGCCGAGCCAGATGATGTCCGAGCGCGTGATCATGGGGTTGGAGGTAGGATGCGGCGCCGGGGTTGGCAAGCGCGGGCGTTGCCGCGCGGGAAGGAATGAAGTTTTTTTGGTTCTTTTTGTTCACAAAAAGAACGCCTTGCTTGGGGGGATGGTTGTGGAGTTGGGGGGATGGATTGCTTCGCTTCGCTCGCAATGACGGGGGGGTGGTGGTTTGACTCGGGGGGGCATGGTGCGTATACGCCGGGCATTGCCGGGAACGTGGACGGTCCTTCGGGGGCTGCGCCCGTCTTTTGCCGTTTGTCGTTATGACAAGGGTGGGAGGCCTACCGGTGCAACAAGCCGCTTACATGTTCACCCTTCGCCAAGGAGGGGGACAGTGCGGCGCCTGGAAGAAGAAAGGGTAGCGCATGACCAAGCGCGCCGAGAGCAAGTACAAGATCAACCGTCGCCTGGGTGTGAACCTGTGGGGGCGGCCGAAGAGCCCGTTGAGCAAGCGCGACTACGGCCCTGGGCAGCATGGGCAGCGGCGCAAGGGCAAGCCGACCGATTTCGGCATTCAGCTGATGGCGAAGCAGAAGCTGAAGGGCTATTACGGCAATATCGGCGAGAAGCAATTCCGCAAGTATTATTTCGAGGCGGTGCGCCGCAAGGGCGATACCTCGGAGAACCTGATCGAGCTGCTGGAGCGCCGGCTGGACGCGGTGATATACCGCATGAAGTTCGCCATCACCCCGTTCGCGTCGCGCCAGTTCGTGAACCATGGGCATGTGCTGGTGAACGGCAAGAAGCTGAACATCCCGAGCTATCAGGTGAAGGACAACGACGTTATCGAGGTGCGGGAGAAATCCAAGCAGCTGGCGATGGTGCTGGATGCGTCGCAGACCGCCGAGCGGGACGTTCCGGAATACATCGAGGTGGATCACCGCGCGATGAAGGGCCGGTTCACGCGGGCGCCGAAGCTGTCGGACGTGCCGTATCCGGTGCAGATGGAGCCGAACCTGGTGGTTGAGTTCTACTCGCGCTGAGTTTGGCTTGAGTTGGGAAAGGCCCGCTCCCCTGGTTGGGGGGCGGGCCTTTTTTTGTTTTGGTGGTTGGAAGGCCAGCAAAAAAGGAAGGAAGATTTACCACGGAGGCACGGAGGGCAGGGAGAAGGCACGGAGAAGCAAGAATTCTCATACCAAGCCTCGTTGACTTCGACTCCTGGAGGAGGAGGAAGACTGGGCTCTGCCCAGACCCGCCTGGTGAGACCCGCGCCTTCGCGCAACGGGCCGAGCCCCTCGACCTCAACCAATTGATATAAAACGGTTTCCAAAGGGCCGGCGGCCCTTTGATCCGATTGCTTTCCAAACGATAAGGTCCAGGGGCTTGGCCCCTGGCGGGTTTGGGCAGAGCCCAACCTTGCTTATGTTCTATGAGTCGAAGTCAATGAGAGTTGGGATTATCCCCTCCGTGTCTTCTCCGTGCCCTCTGTGCCTCCGTGGTGGATCTTACTTGCTTCGCCGGATCGTCCGGGAGCGTCGGCGACCAGGGCGTGCGTTGACGCCCTGCTCCGGTGCCGCGCTACGCCTTCAGGTTCAATTCCTGCTTCACGAGTTCCACCCAGTAGGCGACGCCGACGGGGATGGCTTCGTCGTTGAAGTTGAACAGGGGGGTGTGCAGGCCGGGGGTGCGGCCGGTTTCGGCGCTGCCGTTGCCGACGAAGATGAAGGCGCCGGGCTTCTTTTCCAGCATGAAGGCGAAGTCCTCGCCGCCGGTGATGGGGGGGGTGTTGTCCTGCACCGCGCCGGCGCCGACGATGGCGCTGGCGGCTGCCACGGCCGTGTCGGTGTTCTCGTCGTGATTGACCAGGGTGGTGGTGCCCCATTTCAGCGCCACCTCGGCGGTGCAGCCGTTGGCGGCGGCGAGCGCGTGGGCCAGGCTTTCCATGCGCTCGTCCATGATCGCCTGCACGCGGCCGTTGAAGCAGCGCATGGTGCCGGTGACCTCGATTTCGGCGGGCATGACGTTGGCGGACTGGTTGGAGCCGCCGTGGATGGAGCCGACGCTGATCACCGAGGTTTCGAGCGGGGCAATGTTGCGGCTGACGACGGTTTGCAGCGCCTGGATGTATTGGGCGAGCACGATGGTGACGTCGGTGGAGAGGTGGGGGGTGGCGCCGCCGTGGCCGCCGGTGCCGCGGAACACCACGGCCCAGCGGCCGGAGGCGGCGAGGAGCGGGCCTTTTCGCAGGGCGAACTGGCCGACTGGCAGGCCGGGCATGGTGTGCATGCCGTAGACGGCGTCGCAGGGGAAGCGTTCGAACAGCTTGTCGTCCAGCATGGCCACCGCGCCGCCGCGGCCTTCCTCGGCGGGCTGGAAGATGAGCTGGACGGTGCCGGCGAAGTCGCGGTGTTCGGCGAGGTAGCGGGCGGCGCCGAGCAGCATGGTGGTGTGGCCGTCGTGGCCGCAGGCGTGCATGACGCCGGCGTTCTGCGAGGCGTAGGGCAGGCCGGTGGCCTCGGGGATGGCGAGGGCGTCCATGTCGGCGCGCAGGCCGATGCTGCGCTGGCCGGGGAGTTTTCCCCGGATGGTGCCGACGACGCCGGTGTTGCCGACGCGTTCAGTGGTTTCGATGCCCCATTCGCGCAGTTTCGTGGCGACGAGGGCGGCGGTGCGGAGTTCCTCCATGCCCATTTCGGGGTGGGCGTGGATGTCCTGGCGGATGGCGGTGAGTTCGGGGTGGTAGGACGCGATGGCGTCGCGGGTTTGGTTGGTCATGGGAGCCTCCGGGATTTCGGGGGAGGCTACCGGGGATGGGCGGTGCGGAAAAGGCCGGTCAGCGGGACTGGGCGGGGCAGGTGCCGTGCTGGCTGGGAGTGGCGGCATCGATAGCGGCGGCGGCGGAGAGGGAGGCGGCGAGAGCTGCGGCGACGACGGCCAGGGTGGCGAGCATGGGGATTCCTTATGGCGACGAACGAGCAGCAGGCTGGCGTGTGCCAGCCTGCTGCGTGGGGTCGTCGTGGGCTACGACGCCGAGCGGGTTAGCCGGCGTTGTAGTTGCGGAAGCTGTCGCCTTCGCCCGCGCTGATGCGGAAGCTGGCGCCTTCGCCGGCGTCGCCGACCTCGGAGGTGCGGAAGCTGGCGCCTTCGCCGGCGTCGCCGACCTCGGAGGTGCGGAAGCTGGCGCCTTCGCCGGCGTCGCCGACCTCGGAGATGCGGAAGCTGGCGCCTTCGCCGGCGTCACCGGCCGCGGAGATGCGGAAGCTGGCGCCTTCGCCGGCGTCACCGGCCGCGGAGATGCGGAAGCTGGCGCCTTCGCCGGCGTCACCGGCCGCGGAGGTGCGGAAGCTGGCGCCTTCGCCGCTGGCGATCAGGGTGGCGTGGGTCGGGAGAGTGGCGAGGGCGGTGCCGCCGAGGAGCACGGCGGCCAGGGCGGCCTTGCGCAGCGTGGGGAGGGAAAAGGCAGCGAAGGTTTTGTTGGACATGATCATTCACCTTTAATGCGGCCAGTCGATTAAGGCTGGTCTGTTGCAGCGGGGCCCGAGGGCCCCTGGACGGATGGGCGAAGGGGTGGGGCCGGACTCGGCGTCCCCTTGCGTCGATGCCTGAAATAGGGTTGTGCGCTGGACGGATAAACGCGCCGACGGTTGACAGATTGTCTATTGGAAGTAGCAAGTGAGGGGCTTGTGAGGGCGTCTGGCCCGACAGGGTCAACGTGGCGCGCAGATGACGGGGGTGCAATGGATCGATTTGTTGCGATGGAGGCCTTCGGGCGGGTGGTGGAACGCGGTGGATTCAGCGCCGCCGCGCAAGATCTGAGAATATCGCGCGCGATGGTAAGCCGCCATGTGCAGGACCTGGAGCAGCACCTGGGTGCCCGGCTGCTGCACCGGACGACCCGCCGCGTCAGCCTCACGGAGGCCGGGCAGGTCTACTATGAGCGCAGCACGCACCTCCTGGCCGAGCTGGCGGCCATCGAGGGGGAGGTGGGGGAGCTGCATACCAAGCCGCGCGGCACGCTGCGGGTGAACGGGCCGGTGGTGTTCGGGTCGCTGCACCTGGCTTCGGCCGTGGCCGACTACATGGCGGCGTTTTCGGAGGTGACGATCGAGCTGACCTTGAACGATCGGACCGTGGACCTGGTGGAGGAGGGCTACGACATGGCGATCCGCATCGGGCGGCTGGAGGATTCGAGCCTGATCGCGCGCCGGCTTGCGCCGTGCCGGATCGTGGTGGTTGCCTCCCCGGCGTATCTGGCGCGTCGGGGCGAGCCGCGGACGCCGGGGGAGCTGAGCGGGCATGACTGCATGCGCTACATGTATGGCGAGGGCGGCGAGATCTGGAATTTCCAGGGGGCGGACGGGCCGGTGTCGGTGCGGGTGAGCGGGCAATTGCGCACCAACAACGGCGATGCGATGCGCGTGGCCGCGGTGCGGGGGCGGGCGATCGCGGCGTTGCCGAGCTTCATCGTGAGCGAGGAACTGTCCTCCGGCGCGCTGGTGCCGATCCTGCGCGACTTCGGCGTGGCGGAGATGGCGGTGCATGCGGTTTATCCGGGCGGGCGCAATCCGTCGGCCAAGCTGCGCAGCTTCATCGACTTCCTGGTGCCGCGGTTTGGCGAGAACCCGTCGTGGGATGCGTGGATGGCCAAGGTCGGGGATGGCTGGGTCGCTGCGGCTTCCTCTTGACGAGGCGGCGGGCGGCTTCCAGGGATGGCGCGCGCTGTATGGAGTTGGCCTGGATGGACCCTGTTCTCGTTGAAGTCACGCGCGGCGGGCGCGTCGAATCCGCCCATCGCGGGGCGGCGATCCTGGTGGATGCCAACGGGGGCGTGCTGTTCGCGGCCGGCGATGTCGACCTGGCGGTGTATTCGCGCTCGGCGGTGAAGGCGTTGCTGGCGCTGCCGATGGTGGAGACGGGGGCGGCGGCGCGGCTGGGGCTGACGGACGCAGAGATCGCGCTGGCCTGCTCCTCCCATTGCGGCGAGGAGGACCATGTGGCGGCGGCCACCTCGATGCTGGCCAAGGCGGGGCGGGACGAGACGGTGCTGGAATGCGGCGTACACTGGCCGAGCTACGACGGCGCGACCCGGGCGCTGGCGGCTGCGGGCCGGACGCCGAGCGCGTTGCACAACAACTGCTCCGGCAAGCATTCGGGCTTCGTCTGCCTGGCCTGCGACCGCGGCGACGACCCCAACGGCTATGTGAAGCCGGACCATCCCACGATGAAGGTGATCACGGCGGCGCTGGCGGAGATGACGGGGACGGTGCTGGACGAGCGCAACTTCGCCGTGGATGGCTGTTCGATCCCGACCTATGCCATTCCGCTGCGGGCGCTGGCGCTGGCGTTCGCGCGCTTCGGCTCCGGGCTGGGCATGGCGGCGGACCGGGCGGCGGCGGCTTCGCGCATCCGGGCCGCGGTGGCCGCCCAGCCGCGGATGGTGGCCGGGACCAACCGGTTCGACACGCGGGTGATCGCGGCCCTCGGCGCGCGGGTGTTCGTGAAGGGCGGGGCGGAGGGGGTGCATTGCGGCACCATCCCGGAACTCGGCGTGGGCTTCGCGGTGAAGTGCGACGACGGGGCGGGGCGGGCGGCGGATGTTGTGACCGCCGCGCTGATCGCGAGGTTCCTGCCGAACAACGGCCATGTGGACAAGGTGGTGGCCGAACTGGCCGCCCCGAGGCTGCGCAACTGGAACGGCATCGAGGTGGGCGGGATGCGCGCGGCGGGTCCGCTCGGCTAGGGCGGGTGTGCTAGGCCGGGTGGGCCATCAGGCGCGGTGCGCCTGCGCGCGTGCCACCAGGACCGTGCCCAGGCCGCCGAGCAGTGCGGCGAGGCCCAGCCCCGCCGCGTAGCCGCCGGTGTGCTCCACCATCAACGCCACCAGCGGTGCCGCCAGCAGCAGTGCGACCGCCCGGCCGGTGAACAGCACGCCGATTGCGCTGGCCGTACAGCGGCGGCCGTGCAGGTCGGTCGTGAAGCTGGGCAGCAGTGTCACGAAACCGCCATAGGCGGCGCCGAAACCGATGGCGAACAGGGGGTACAGCTGCGGTCCGTCTGCCATCGCCCATAGCAGCGTCAGGCCCGACACCGCCGCGCAACTGCCGATGAAGGTGGCAGCCCGCCCGACGATGTCCGCGAGGCCGCCGAGGACCACGCGCCCGGCGATCGAGGCGATGCCCAGCATGCTCAGCAGGGCCAATGCCTCGGTTCGGGGCACCCCGGCATCGGCGGCGGCACGGACGAGGTGGGCGATCGGCAGCGAGCCGGGCACGGACACCAGCATCGCGCCGGCATACAGCAGCCAGAAGCTGCGCCGCCGCACCACCTCGTGCAGCGTCGGTCCATCCGGTTCCGTGGCGGCTGGGCTCGCCACGCCGCCGTCCGGCGCCAGGCCGCGGCTTTCGGGCGAGGACACCAGCAGCAGCGCGCCGGCAACCCCCAGCACCGCCGCGCCGATCCCGCACGCCACGAAGGCGCCCCGCCACCCGCCCATGCCGGCCAGCGCATCGACCGCGGGGGGCACCAGCGCGGTGCCGAAGCCGATGCCGGATGCGGCCATACCCGACGCCAGGCCGCGCCATTCGACGAACCAGCGTTGCACCACCGCCACCGCCGGCACATAGGCGAAGCCGATGCCCAGGCCGATGATCAGCCCGTAGCAAAGGTATATCTCGGCCAACGAGCGCGCGGCCGCCGCCGTGGTCAGGCCGAGTGCCACCAGCAGCATGCCGGCGGCGGCAAGCGGGCGCGGGCCGATGCGGTCGGCCAGCGGCCCGGCGATGGCGCTGACGGCGAAGGCGGTGAAGCCGCAGATGGCATACACCGCGCTGACGGAGGCGCGCGACGCGCCGAACGCCTGTTCCAGGTCGTCGGCGAAAGCGGCGAAGGAGTAGGCGGCGCCGTAGCCCACCAGCTGCACCAGGAAGGCGCCAGCCACCACCAGCCAGCCGCGGAACAGCAGCGGTGGACGTGCGCGTGACGCGGCCAGGGGGGGGGCCAGG
>JANPIH010000182.1:0-3949 GCA_031424895.1 Rhodospirillales bacterium | reverse complement strand
ATCCTATGTATCGGTTGCAACTGGGCTCTCCCGGGCCCGATCCCTGCCGGAAAGTCGCCAATGTCGCCCTCGCATGTCCACTACGCCGTCACCGATCACATCGCGACCATCACCCTCGCCCGCCCGCCGCTCAACGCCTTCAGCATCGCTTTCCTAGACGAAATCATCGCCGCCCTCCGCCGCGCCTCCACCGATCCCGATATACGCGTCGTGGTCCTCTCCAGCGGCATCGAGAAGATGTTCTGCGCCGGCCTCGACCTCGACATCATCCTCGGCAGCGGCGATGATCTGGTCGAGGAAGGCGATGGAGAAGGCGTTCAGTGGCGGACGTGCGAGGGTGATGGTGGCGATGTGATCGGTGACGGCGTAGTGGACATGCGAGGGCGACATTGGCGACTTTCCGGCAGGGATCGGGCCCGGGAGAGCCCAGTTGCAACCGATACATAGGATTTGCGGAAAGTTTCGACCGTTGTCTGAACGCTTTGCAAGTCCGATAGTTTAGTTTGCGACGAGGCCGCTCGGGCCACAACTGTGGAATCAGGGAGAAGGCAATGCGGGCTGCATTTGTACGGGCTGGAGTCGTGGCGTTCACAATGGCCGTGGGCACGATCGGCGCGGCTGCCGTGCCGGCGTCGTTCACGGGAGACGCGAGCGCGGCGTGGGCGCAGCCGGGCGGGTGTCCGCCGGGGCTTGCCAAGAAGGGCTGCGTGCCGCCGGGACAGGCCAAGAAATACGCGATCGGACAGCCGCTGGCGCCTGACTATGGCTGCATCGATGACTGGAGCCGGTATGATCTGGGACGACCGCGCGATGGCCAGTGCTACAGCCGCGTGGACAACGAGATCGTGCTGATCGCGCGCGCGACGCGCAATGTGATCGAGCTGGTCAAGATCATCGGCATTCTCAACTGAGACGCGCTAGTCCTGCGTGACGACGTTGGCGTGGCGGACTAGCCAGCGCCAGCGTCCGTCCTGCCAGACATAGATGTTGGTGTAGCGGCGCTGCCGCGGGACGGCGCCGTACTGGCGGCCGAGGTCGCTGCCTGCTGTTGGCGTGAACACCTCACTGCCCATGACCGTGCCGATATCGCCCGTGATCGCCACGCTTTCGGGCGTGCGGGTGAAGGCTTCGGCGGCGATTGCGCCGCTGCGTATTGCGGCGAAGAATGCATCGCGCGTGAGGATGCGGCCGGTTGGCGCGTTGATGCGAAGGTCGGGGTGGGCGAGGGCGTCGAGCGCTGCGATGTCGGCAGCGGCCACGGCCTCCATCTGCGCAATGTCCGCAGCACGGAGCGACGCGGCGTCGCGTGGTGCGGACGGCATGCTGACGCAGGCGGTGAGACCGATGGCGGCGATGCCGAATGCGATGAAGCGGATCATGGAAACCTCCGTCTTGCGTCCGATCATGCCGCATCGCGGCTCACTCGCCCAGCAGCGCCTCGCCCTGGTTGCGGACATTGCCGACGGCGGGGTTGGCGGGCCAGACGCGCAGCCAGTCGGACGGGCATGGCTTCAGCAGCGCGTGCGGGTCGGGGTCATCGGTGTCGAGCCAGCGCGTCGCGTGTTCGGGCGACAGGATCACCGGCATGGATGTGGCGATGCCCGCGGCGGCGAGGTTGGGCTCGCAGGTGACGATCGCGAAAGTGTCGAATTCGGAGCCGTCGATCATGGCGCGGCTCCAGAGGCCGGCGAAGAAGAACCAGGCGCCGGAACGCAGCGCGAAGGCGAAGGGCGTACCGTTGCTCCATGCGTAGAAGCCGGAAGCGGGGATGAGGCAGCGGCCCTGGCGGAACGCGCCGGAGAATGTGTTGCTTGTATCTAGGGTGTCGGCGCAGGCGTTGAAGGTCGCAAACTTCTTTTCCGAGAGCGGCTTTTTCCACCACACGGGGACGAGGCCCCAGTAGGCGGGGGCGACCTGGATGGCGTGGCGCGGGGCGTATTCGCCGTCGGGCGCGCGGCGGAGGATGGGGACGAAACTGCCGGGCGGGATGTTGTAGTCGGGTTCGGGCGGATCAACGCCTTGTGGGGGGAGGAGGTCGATGGCGGCGCGGTAGTCGGCCCAGCTGATGGCGCGGCGGAAGAAGCGGGAGGTCATGGCGCGCGCTTCGGTGTCTTCAGCTTCCATTTGAGGAAGTGGCGCAGGTCGTCGGCGGCGGCTTCGGCCTGGCCGCGCACATACTCATCAGGATCGGCCAGACCGGCTTCGACGAGGGTGCGGACGTCGGTGGGCTTCCAGATGATGCCGGCGGTGCGGGCGAGATGGCCGAAGCCGAGCAGGGCGTTGCCGCGGACGTTGGCGTTGGCGTGGCGCGCCAGCTCGCGGCAGATGCGCTCGGCATAGCCGGGATGCGCGTCCTCCGGCGGCTCCATCGACAGCGCGATGGGCACATGCAGGAGTTCATCCGGATCGTCGCGCGCGATGGCGGCGGTGATGGCGGGGAGGGTCATGGCGGTTCTATAGCCGGGCGCGGCGCAGGTTCAAACCGGCGCGGCCGTATGCTTCATGCGCCGAAATCTCCACGGCGCACGTGCGCCTGGATGTGTGCTGTCGCTCAGGCCCATACGCCCATGTGAAATGGGGAGGGCTCGGGGACGCGGGATGCCCCGCGTGGTTTGGCGTCTCTATTGCCAGAGCTACCGGTACAAGAAGAGGTTCGCGGATCCCGCGTCCCCGGCAGGTATCGATGCAGCGGCCCGGGCGTGCAGCGGGGTCTTTCACCCGTCCTGGCCCCGTATCTGACGCCGCTGGCGTGCGGGCCATGGTGTTCAGCCATGGTCCCCTGAGACATGAGGGACAACTCGCCGGGGATGTGAATGTCATCTACCCCCGACGCCTCATGAACTCCCGGCCTATCGACATAATTCTACCGGGCTCTTCACGCTCGCCTGCATCCACCCCACGCCGTTGAACATCGCGACTGCCCTCCATGCGGGATGGATGCCTGCAATATCTCACAGGTCTGGAGGTGGGGGACGCACGGGTGTGGAATCGGCGGGATTAAGCGGTGCAAGTGATTGAGATTGTTGGGTCGAGCCGGAACGGGCGTGTCCAGAACCGGCCGGTTTCACGCGCTTTGCGTTCAGCCGCCCAGTGCGGTGAAGACGGCGTGGGCGGCGGCGCGCCAGGGCGGGGTGTCGAACATCAGTGTCTCGAAGGTGTGCTCGGCGATGATGGCGGGGCCGATCCACAGGAAGACCGGATGGATGCGGCGTTCGGCCAGCCAGTCGCGCGCGATGCAGACGAGGAACAGGCTGTCCGCTGCGATCAGCGCGAAGCTGATCTCGGGCGCCGGCACGAAGGGAAAAAGGTGGCGGAAGCGGAACCAGGCCGGCCACAGGATGGCGATGGTGGCGAGCAGCATCAGCCGCTTGTGTGCGGGGCCATCGCGTCGCCAAGCGATGGCGGCGGCGACGAGCGCGAGGAACATCAGGGCGGCGGTGCAGTTGCCGAGGAGGGATGAAATGGCCGTCTCGCCTCCGCCGGCGGCGACGTCGCGCTGCGTCGCCCACATGCCGGTGGCTATGGTCGAGAGCGCCACGCCGAGCGCAAGCGCGCCGCCGGCCCAGCCGAGCCGCCTGTGCAGGCGCAGGTCACGCCGGTGGATCAGCAGCGACTGCACGAGGAACAGGAAGAGCCAGCCGAACAGCAGCACGCCATGTGCATGCACGATCAGCGGCGCGTTGAAGCTGCCGCGTGCGATGGGCAGGAAATAGGTGCCGGCGAATCCGGTGAACGCCACGAGCAGGGCGAGGACGGCCATCGCCGTGAAGAATCTGGATCGCGGCGCAGCCATCGGGCGGGAGAATGCGGGACCGTCCGGGTGCGGTCAATCGGAGGTGAGGGACGTTGGACCTCCCTCACCTCCTGAAAGTAGTCCTTGCGCTCGGCGCCGTCGTGGCGGCCGGACCCCATGTAGCACTTCTTGAAAGCGCCTCCGCGAACCGCAGGG
>JANPIH010000181.1:0-8591 GCA_031424895.1 Rhodospirillales bacterium | reverse complement strand
CGAGCCTTGCGGGATCGGCGGCGCCTGTGCCCAGGCCGGAGCGATGCCGCACACGGCCATCAGCACGGCCGCGGACATAAAAAAGGCGCACGCGGCCAGGGAGCGCGGTGCGACCGGAAACTCCCGATATGGCAGCGTCGTACCCTCCTGTTTATGATCGCATATTGTTTACATGTTCCATCCGAGGCGCAAGGGGTGCAATATTGGCACCGCAACAGAGTGTTGCGCAGCCCATGTTGCAACACTCGGCATTTCGCCGGTGTGGTCCTGGGCGGCACCAGGAAGCCTCATCATGGTATTGCCGATCCCCACCCTGGACCACGTGGTGGTCAACGTGCACGACCGGATGGACGAGGCGCAGGCGTTGTATGCCCGGCTCGGATTCACGCTCACCCCCCGCGGCACTCACTCGCTCGGCTCGGTGAACCACCTGGCGATCTTCGGCACCGATTATCTGGAACTGATCGGCGCTCCGCCTGGCGGTGGCGGGCGGCAGGACATCCTGGGCTGGCCCACCGGGCTGAACGGGCTGGTCTGGGGCACCGAAGACTCGGCCGCCGTCGCCAGCGCGCTCGCGGCTGCCGGCGTGGCCTGTTCGCCGCCGAACGAATTCACCCGGCCGGTCGACCTGCCCGGCGGCGCGCGCGACGCGGTGTTCCGCACCGTTCGGCTGCCCAACGAGGCGACGGAGGCGGGGCGGTTGTATTTCTGCCACCACCTGACGCGCGACCTGGTGTGGCGCGACGAGTGGCGGCGCCACGCCAACGGGGCGGTGGGCGTGTTGGAAGCGGTGGTCGCCGCCGAGGCGCCGACCCGGCTTGCCGGCCTGTTCGGGCGCATGTTCGGCGCGGAAGCCATTCGCCCGATCACCGGCGGCTTCCGCCTCGCCGTCGGCCTGTCGCGGTTCGATGTGGTGGACCCACGCGAACTCGCATCGCGCTTCGGTGCCGCCGCCGCGCAAGCGCTGGGGCGCAGCGAATGGATGGCCGCCCTGGTCCTGCGCACGCAGGCGGTCGGGATGGCTGCCGCCGCCCTGGCCGCCGGCGGCGTTGCCATCGCCGCCCAGACGCCGGATCGTGTGCTGGTCGCGCCCGGCGAGACGATGGGTGTGGCACTCGCCTTCGTGGCATAGGGGGATTACGTGGCAAACAAGGTTCTGGTGGTCACCGGCGGCAGCACCGGCATCGGCGCGGCGGTCGCCCGGATGGCCGCGGCGCGCGGCTATGCGGTGGCCCTGTCCTACCGCAGCAGCGAGGGCCCGGCGCAACAGGTGGTGGCCGACATCCGCGCCGCCGGCGGGCGGGCTTTCGCCATGCAGGCCGACAGTGCCAGCCCGGCAGCCACCGCGGCGTTCTTCGACGCCGTGGACCGCGAACTCGGCCGCGTGACGGCGTTGGTGAACAATGCCGGCATCACCGGCCCGCTCTGCCGCATCGAGGCACTGGACCCCGCGGCGCTGGACGAGGTTCTGGCCATCAACGTGAAGGGCTGCTTCCTGGCACTGCGCGAGGCGATCCCGCGCATGGCCACCGATCTCGGCGGCTTCGGCGGCGCGGTGGTGAACGTCTCCTCGCGCGCCAGCGCCATCGGCGGTGCCGGCGAGTGGGTGCACTACGCCGCGTCGAAGGGTGCCGTCGACACGCTGACGATCGGCGCCTCGCGCGAGCTGGCCCCGCGCGGCATCCGGGTGAACGCGGTCAACCCCGGGCTGATCGATACCGACATCCACGCCAAGGCCGGGGCGCCGGACCGCGCCGAACGGTTTCGCCCGATGATCCCGATGGCGCGCGCCGGCTCCGCGGAGGAGGTGGCCGATGTGGTGCTGTGGCTGCTATCGGATGCCAGCAGCTACGTGACGGGAGCTTTGGTGCCGGTCGGGGGTGGGCGGTAGGAAAGGAAGCAGTTCTTTTTTGCAAAAAAGAACCAAAAAACTTTCTTCCATTGCGCCCGGTGCTTTCAGGGAACAAACGCTGCAATTGGATAAAAGTTTTTTTGCTTCTTTTTTTACAAAAAAAAGACGCTTACTTACTTTGCCTCCACAAGATGGTTCGCCCACTGGCCGCGCAGTGCCATTTTCTGCACCTTGCCGGTGGCGGTGTGGGGCAGTTCGTTCACGAACACCACGTCGTCGGGGATCCACCACTTGGCGACCTTGCCCTCGTAGAACGCCAGGATCGCCGCCTTGTCGATCTCCCGGCCCTCGCGCGGCACCACGATCAGCAGCGGCCGTTCGTCCCACTTCTCGTGCCGCGCGGCGATGATCGCGGCTTCGGCCACGTCGGGGTGGGACATGGCGAGGTTCTCCAGCTGGATCGAGCTGATCCACTCGCCACCGGACTTGATCACGTCCTAGGAGCGGTCGGTGATTTCCATGTAGCCGTCGGGGCTGATGGTGGCGACGTCCCCGGTGGCGAACCAGCCATCCGCGGTCAGCGCCTCCCCGGCCGTGCCGCCGAAATACGCGCTGCACACCCAGAAACCCTTGGATTGCAGGTGGCCGGAGGTCGTGCCGTCCCATGGCAGCTCGCGGCCCTCGTCATCCACGATCCGCATGTCGACGCCATAGATGCTGCGACCCTGGGTCAGCTGCAGCTGCATCTTCTCCTCGCCTTCCAGGTGCGCGTTGGACGGCTTGGGCGCGTTGTAGGTGCCGAGCGGCGACAGTTCCGACATGCCCCAAGCATGGTCGATGCGGATGCCGTATTCCTTGTCGAACGCCTCGAACAGCAGGCGCGGGCAGGCCGAGCCGCCGATCACGAAGCTGCGGACTGTGTGCAGCCGGTCGCCGCTGCTGCGCAGGTGGTTCAGCAGCCCCAGCCACACCGTCGGCACGCCGGCGGATAGCGTTACGCGCTCGTCGTTCATCAGCTTGGTCAGGCTGGCGCCATCCAGATGCCGGCCCGGCATGATCAGCGAGGCGCCCACCATCGGCGCGCTGTACGGCGTGCCCCAGGCGTTCACATGGAACATCGGCACCACCGGCAGTACCCGGTCCGCCGCGCGCAGCCCGATCACGTCGGCCATGCTGCTGGCAAAGGCGTGCAGCACGGTGGAGCGGTGGCTGTACAGCACGCCCTTCGGCTTGCCCGTGGTGCCGGAGGTGTAGCAGAGCGCCGCCGCGGTATTCTCGTCGAAGCTCGGCCAGGCGAAGCTTTCGTCGGCCGCCTCCATCAGCTCCTCGTAGCACAGCAGCTCCATCCCCTCGGGCAGGGCGATGTCCGGCATGTGCGTCCGCTCGGTCATGAACACGACGGCGCGCAGCTTGGCGCGCACGGCCGAGGCCACCGCGGCGATCAGCGGGGCGAAGGTGGTGTCGAGGAACAGCACCACGTCCTCGGCATGGTTGATGATGTAGATCAGGTCGGCCGGCGACAGGCGCGGGTTGATGGTGTGGCACACCGCCCCCATGCCGGAGATGCCGTAGTACAGCTCGAAATGGCGGAACCCGTTCCAGGCCAGCGTGGCGACCCGGTCGCCAGGGTTCACGCCCAGGCGCTGGAGCATGCGCGCCGCCCGCCGGCAGCGCGGCTCAATCTCGCGGTAGGTTGTGCGATGCAGCGTGCCCTCGACGGTTTTGGACACGATCTCGCCGGCCGGATGGTGGCGGGCCGCGTGCTCGAGGATGGAACTGATGAGCAGCGGTTGGTCCTGCATCAGGCCGCGCATGTGCGTTCTCCCTAGGCCCGGGGGGGTTAGGCCGCCCGGGTCGATTGTTCAGTCGATCCTAAGCGTACGGCCGGCTTCCGCCAACCGCTCAATGGCCGAGTGCAATCGCCCACCAGCCTTGGGCCAGCCTTGGGCCAGCAGGGCTCAGCCGTGCTCCGCCATAAACCGCTTGATGCGCGGGGCCACGTCGGCATTGAAGCGGCGGCCGTTGAACAGGCCGTAATGGCCCACCCCTGGCTGCTCCCAATGGGCGTGCTTCTCGGGGGCGAGGTTGTGCGCCAGCTTGTGCGCCGCGCGCGTTTGGCCGATGCCGGAGATGTCGTCCCGCTCCCCTTCCACAGTCAGCAGCGCCGTATGTGCGATTGCGGCGGGTTGCACCACCTCGCCGCGATGACGGAACAGGGCGCGCGGCAGGTGGTGCTCCTGGAACACCTTCTCGATGGTCTGGAGGTAGTAGGCGGCCGGCAGGTCCATCACCGCGCGGTATTCGTCGTAGAAGGCGCGCTTGGAGGCCAGTGGCTCGCCGTCGCCCTCCACCAGGTGCTGGAACATCTGCCAATGGGCCTCCATGTGCCGGTCGAGGTTCATGGCCAGGAAGCCAGCCAGTTGCAGGAAGCCGGGATAGACCTTGCGCATGAATCCCATGTTGCCCAAGGGCACGCGGTGGATGACGTTGCGGCGGAACCAGTCGAGGTTGCGGCTTTTGGCGAAGGCGTTCACCGCCGTGGGGCCTTCGCGCGTGTCGATGGGGCCGCCGATCAGTGTCATGGTGCGTGGCGCGGTGTGCGGCGCGTCGGCGTTCATCAGCGACACCGCGGCCAGCACCGGCACCGCCGGCTGGCAGACGGCCATCACGTGGCAATCCGGCCCCAGGTGGTTGATGAAGCCGATGACATAATCGACGTAGTCGTCGAGGTCGAAGTCGGGGCCCAGCACCGGCATGTCGCGGGCGTCGCGCCAGTCGGTGATGTAAACGTCGTGGTCGGGCAGGAACGCCTCCACCGTGCCGCGCAGCAGCGTGGCATAATGGCCGGACATCGGCGCCACCATCAGCACCGCGGGGTCCTGCGGCCGGTGGGTGTCGCGGCGGAACCGCAGCAGGTCGCACCACGGCAGGCGCAGGACGATCTCCCCGTGGACGGCGACCTTCTCGCCATCGATCGTCGTGTGGCCCAGCCCGAAGGCCGGCTTGCCGAAGGCGCGGGTTGAATGTTCGAAGCTGTCGAATGCCGCGGCCGAGAGGCGCCCAAGCGGCGTCTCCCGCAGCGGGTTGAACGGCAGGTCGAGCAGGCTGAGGGCCCCTGTGGCGGCCATGCGCATGGGCGCAAGCGCCACCCGCTGCATCTCGTACACGTGATAAAGCATTCGACCCCTTTGGAAATCGTTCGCTGCCCCCGCCGGGCGGCGCCCGGCCAGTCGGTCCCTGTTGTGTGCCGGCGGCGTGTGGCGCATTCTGCCCACGCACGCCGGCCGCCATGGCGTGGGTTCGCCGGCGACGTTCACCCCTTGCTGGGGTATGCGATATTCCATAACTACAAACAAAGCGACAAGGCGGTTGGTCGCGCACTGATTTCACGGCAGCCACGCGTGAATGGATGGCGCGGCCCCGGCGTTCCCGGGCACAAGGAAACGCCCCCAGGAGGAGCAAATCATGACCGATGTCTACATCGTCTCCGGCGTGCGTACCGCCGTCGGCACCTTCGGCGGGTCGCTGAAGGACATCACGCCGTCGGAACTTGTCTCGGCGGTCGCCAAGGAGGCCGTGGCCCGCGCGCAGATCGACCCCGAGCAGATCGGCCTGGCCGTGTTCGGCCAGATCGTCCACACCGACCCGCGCGACATGTACATCTCGCGCATCGCCGTCATCGAGGGCGGCCTGCCGCAGCACATCCCGGCCGTGACGGTGAACCGCCTGTGCGGCAGCGGCCTGCAGGCGATCCTGACCGCCGCCAACGCCATCAAGGCCGGCGACTGCGACGTGGCCATCGCCGGAGGCGTGGAGAACATGAGCCGCGCGCCCTATCAGGTCCAGGCCGCCCGCTGGGGCCAGAAGATGGGCGACACCACCATGAAGGACACGCTGGACGGCGCGCTGAACGACCCGTTCCACCGCATCCTGATGGGCGTAACTGCCGAGAACCTGGCAGAAAGCCACGGCATCTCGCGCGACCAGCAGGACGCGCTGGCGCTGGAAAGCCACCGCCGCGCCAGCCATGCCACGCGCGAAGGCCGCTTCAAGGAGCAGATCCTGCCCATCGAGGTAAAAACCCGCAAAGGCGTGGTTGCCTTCGATGCCGACGAGCACATCCGCCACGACGCCAAGCCGCAGGATTTCGCCGGCCTGCGCACCGTCTTCAAGAAGGACGGCACCGTCACCGCCGGCAACGCCAGCGGCATCAACGACGGCGCCGCCTCGGTCATCCTGGCCAGCGGCGAGGCGGTGAAGCGCCTTGGCCTCACCCCGATGGCCCGCATCGTCTCGGCCGGCCACGCCGGCGTCGATCCGCGCTTCATGGGCATCGGCCCGGTCCCGGCCAGCCGCAAGGCGCTGGAGAAGGCCGGCCTGAAGGTATCCGACATGGACGTGATCGAGGCCAACGAGGCCTTCGCCGCCCAGGCCTGCGCGGTGGCCAAGGACCTGGAGTTCGACCTGGCGAAGGTGAACCCCAACGGCTCCGGCATCTCGCTCGGCCATCCTGTCGGCGCCACCGGCACCATCGTCACGATCAAGGCGATGTACGAGCTGCGCCGCACCGGCGGGAAGCATGCGCTGGTCACCATGTGCATCGGCGGTGGCCAGGGCATCGCGGCGGTGCTCGAGCGAGTCTAGTTCCACGCCCAGGACCTGACGATCGATTGAGCAGAGGAAAGGCCAGGGCTTTGCCCTGGACCCACCAAGGGCCGGCGGCCCTTGGATCCCCTTACACTCGAATGTGTTGAGGTCCAGGGGCTCGGCCCCTGGCGGGGGGGGGGGGCCGGCCCCGCGACGTGGTGGGGGCAAGTTTTGGTGACGCGGGGGCACACCCGGTCTCCTCCAGCGTCACGCTCCGTCCAGCCACGCCACCGCGCCTTTGCCGGCTGCCCGCCCCGTCGCGAGGCAGCCGGTCAACAGGTAGCCGCCGGTCGGCGCCTCCCAATCCAGCATCTCTCCGGCGGCGAACAGCCCCGGGTGGCGCCGGAACATCAATCCTTCGTCCAGTTCATCCAGCCGCACGCCCCCCGCCGTCGAAATCGCGCGGTCGAGGCCGAACGGCGCGGTCAGCGTAATTGGCACCGCCTTGATCAGCGCGGGCAGGGGCGCGGTGCTGCCCTGGTGCAGCGCCTCCTGCAGCAACCCGATCGCCACCGGCGGCAGGTTCGCATGCCGCTTGAGATGGGATGACAGCGAGGCGCTGCCACGCGGGGCCGCGAGGCGGCGGACGATCTCCGTCTCGGGCAGGTCCGGGCGCAAATCGATGGTGAGGGTGGTCGTGCCATCGCGGGAAATGGCCTCGCGCAGCGGCGCCGACAGGGCATAGACCGCCCCGCCCTCGATCCCGGCCTCGGTGATCATCGCCTCGCCGCGCACGCTGCGCCCCTCATGGTGCAACGCGATGCGCTTCAGCGGCGCGCCGGCATGGCGGCGGAAATGCGGCGACCAGGCAACGGCAAATCCGCAATTGGCCGGACGCAGCGGCGCGATCGCCACCCCGGGCAGCGACCCGGTCCACGACCCGTCAGCACCCAGCCGCGGCCAGGATGCGCCGCCCAGCGCCAGGATTGTCGCATCGGCGCGGAAGGTCGTGCCATCGCCGAAGTGCAGCAGCCCGTCGGCATCGCGGCCGGTCCAGTGCGCGCGGGTCACGACCCGCACGCCAAGCCCGTCGAGGCGGCCAAGCCAGGCGCGCAGCAGCGGGCTTGCCTTCATCGCCTTGGGGAATACCCGTCCGCTGGTTCCGGTGAAGGTCGGCTGGCCCAGTTCCTCGCACCACGCGACCACCGCTTCCGGCGGCAAGGCGTAGAACATGGGCGCCAGAAACGCCGCCGCATCACCAAAGCGGGTACGGAACCGCTCGAACACCTCGCCATGCGTCAGGTTGAGCCCGCCGCGCCCCGCCATCAGCAGCTTGCGGCCGGGATTGGGCATGCGGTCGAACACGGTCACGCGGTGGCCCGCCTGGGCAACGGCCTCCGCGGCCATGAGCCCGGCGGGACCGCCGCCGATGACGGCGACCGCGCGCGGGGAGAAGGGGGGAGTATTCATCCCCCCTTATGCTGCCTAGGCAGTCAGATGGCGAGGCGCATCGGCCGCGCCACCAGCCCGCCCACCAGCGCCGAAAGCTCCCGCCGGTAGATACCGAGCAGGATCACCGAGGCCAGCCACGTCAGGCAGGCTTCCTGGAACAACGCGCCACCATCGCCGTAAGGGTCGATGCCGAGCGGGCTGACCACATGGAAGAAGATTGCGCCGGACATGATCCCGAGCGTCAGCAACGCCCCGTACATCCGCGACCCGGTGTTGATCAGCAGCACCGAGGCAATCAGTTCGATCGTCGCGACCGTCAGGCGGAACGGTGCCTCATATTCGCCGATCCCCAGCCAGTTCGCCAGGGTGCCGAACAGCATCACCGAGCCTTCCGCCCCGGTCAGCTTGAACTGCTCGTACCACAGCATGATGTGCGCGGCATAAAGGGCGGGAAGCCAGCCGAGCCATTTCAGGAGGCGGTCGAGGTCGATGCTGGCCATGGCGGCGCTCCGTTCGGGTTCGCTTGGGGTGTTCGATGCTGGAATGACCCGCCAGCCGGCGCGGCGTTACAGTTGGCGGCCGAGCGGCTATAGGGAAGGCCATGGAGCCGTTCCTCTTTCCGCCCCCGGGCGACCTCGTGGCGCTGATGGAGCAGGCGCATCGCCATGGCTGAGCCGGCGTTCGACATCGCGGTGATCGG
>JANPIH010000180.1:0-5479 GCA_031424895.1 Rhodospirillales bacterium | reverse complement strand
AGCGCCTCGATCAGCAGCGCCAGGGCGAGGGCGCCGCCGATGGAGGCGGGGACGACGATGGCGGTGTAGACGAGGGTGTTGCGCAGGGATTGGCGGAAGCCGCGGTCTTCCCACAGCTCCGCGAAGTTGCCGAGGCCGATCCAGGACAGGGAGGGCGCGCCGAGTTCGTAGTCGGTGAAGGCCAGCACGATGGCGGCCAGCGTCGGCAGCAGCAGGAGCAGCAGGAAGGCGATTGCAGCGGGGAGGGTGAGCATGATGCCGGCCAGCGTCTCGCCGACCGGGGCTCGGCGGCGGGCGGGTGCGATGGCCCGCGGATCTGACGCGAGCGCGTCAGACAAGGGCGTGCTCCGGCACCTGGGCGACGGCGGTGCGGGCGACGCGGCGGCCGGAGGCGTCGAACAGCAGGGCGCGGGCGGGATCGAAGGCGATGTGCAGCATTTCGCCGACGCGGGGGCGTGGTGCGTCGGGGGCGAGGCGCAGGATCACCGCGCTGTCGCTTTCCGCGTGGTGGGCGTGCAGCAGCAGGCTTTCGCCGAGGAACTCCGCGCCTTGGGCCTGCACGGCGATTCCGGTGGAAGCGATGCGGCAATCCTCCGGGCGGATCGAGAAGGTGAGCCGGCCCGGCGGGGCGTGCAGGCCGATCGGCGTGGCCCCGATCCGCACCAGGCCGTTGGCGCCGGCTTCGGCCAGGAAGGTGTTGATGCGCGGGCTGCCGATGAAGGTGGCGACGCGCAGGTCGGCGGGGTCGGCGTAGACTTCCTCGGGCGTGCCGACCTGGAGGATCTGGCCGGCCTGCATGACCGCCACGCGGTCGGCCATGGTCAGGGCCTCGGCCTGGTCGTGGGTGACGTAGAGGGTGGCGGCACCGCTCCGGCGGTGGATGTCGACGATCTCGCGCCTTGTTTGCACGCGCAGGGCGGCGTCGAGGTTGGAGAGCGGCTCGTCCATCAGGAAGGCGGCGGGGCTGCGGACGATGGCGCGGGCGAGGGCGACGCGCTGGCGCTGGCCGCCGGAGAGCTGGCCGGGGCGGCGGTCGAGCAGGCCAGCGAGGCCGAGCGATTCGGCGGCCTTGGCCACGTCGGCGGCGATGCCGCGATGGGCTTCCTGCGCGCCGGGCCAGAAGCGGCCGAGCAGCGGCAGGCGCTGGGCCGCCGACAGCCGCTTCATCGAGAGCGGCACGGCGATGTTCTGGCGCGCGGTGAGGTGGGGGTAGAGCGCGTAGGACTGGAACACCATGGCGACGTTGCGTTCGGCGGCGCGCAGCCTTGTGACGTCGCGGTCGTTGATGACGATGCGGCCGGCGTCGGCGGTCTCGATGCCGGCGACGATGCGCATCAGGGTGGTCTTGCCGCAGCCCGAGGGGCCGACGAGGGCGACGAACTCGCCGGCCGCGACCTGGAGCGAAACGCCGTCCAGCGCCGTGACGGTGCCGAAACGGCGCGTGGCTCCCTCGATGGTGATCCCGGCCACTGCCATCCACTCCAGAACAATGGCCGCAGGTATCGTCGCGCTCGATGACGTCGTGATGAGAGCGGTGTGACAGATCGATGATTGTCGCCCGGGTTGCTTCCCGGGCAGGTCGGGCGGGTCAGGACTGAAGCGGGCGGCCGTCCATGCCGTGGCCGGGGAGGTCGAGATGGGCCAGCACGGTGGGGGCGATGTCGACCGCGCTGGTCGGCGCGGTGCTTATGGCGCCCGGAGTGAAGCCGGGGCCGGCGGCGAGCAGGAAGGGCATCTGCTCGTAGGTGCCGAGGCCGCCGTGCTGGCCGCAGCCGAGGCGGTCCGGCTTGCCGGCGCGCGGCAGGGCGGCGAAGGCGGTGCCGGGGATGCCGTGGGCGTTCGGTGCATCGGTGCAGCGCATGGCCACGGCGTAGGCCAGCGCGTTGGCGTGCGATTGGCCTACGGCTGCCAGGCTGTCGCCTTCCAAGACTTCGCCCGCCCAGGGCTGGGCACGCAGGAACGCCCCCAGCGCGGCGCGGCGCGCGGCCTGGGTGGGGTGGAGGTAGACGAGGACGGAGGTGCCGTTCGAGACGGTGATGACGTCGCCGCTGTCGCTTGTGTCCTTCAGGCCCGCCGCGACCAGGGCGGCATCGACGTCGATCACCTCGGTGACGGTCTGGTGGCCGTGGTCGGAGGCGAGCAGCAGGAGAACGTCCGGGTCGTCGCCGATGGCGTCGATGACCATGCCGGCGTTGCGGTCGGCCTCGGCGAGGACGTGCAGCATGTCGGGGTGGCCGACGCCGGCTTCGTGCTGGATGTGGTCGGGCTCGCCCAGCCACAGGACCGCAAGCGCCGGCTTGCGGGGGAGGACCTCGGAGACGAAGCGCTGGGTCATTGCGCGGTCGCCGGCGGTGTCAAGCGACACCTCCAGCGGGTCGGCCACCGGGACGCGGCCTGGGCCGAAGGAGCCGGCGCGGTGGTAGACGTGGCCCCACCCGTCGGGGTCGTGCGCATAGGCGGCGCCGGGCGAGACGTTGCTGAACACCCATGCGCCGCCATGCGGTGCCAGGCGCTGGGCCAGGGTGGGCATGGCCAGGGAGGCGCCGGTGACGGCGCGCTTGTGCTGCAGGAAGTCCGGCAGGCCGGCATCGTGGGCGACCAGCGCGCCTGCTTCCATCAAGGCGAAGGAGTTGCCCTGCATGCCGTGGCGGTTGGGGTAGCAGCCGGTGGCGAGCGAGGAGGACACGACGCGGGTGGCGGAGGGGAAGACCGAGCGGTGCGCGTCGAACCGCTCCGCCCGGGCGGCGAATTCATTCAGGCGGGGGGTGAGCCCGGCGGTGACGAAGTCACGGCGGAGACCGTCGAGCATGACGAGAACGGCGCGGCGCATGGCGGTTTTCCTTCAAGCCCTGGGGGAGGTGGCGGCGGTGTAGGTCAAGGGTGGGTTTCTTAGGGGTCGGCCAGGGTGGGGTCGAGCCGGTCGCGCAGCCAGTCGCCGAACAGGCTCATGGACAGGGTGGTCAGGAAGATCACCACGCCGGGCAGGACGGCGATCCACCAGGCGTTCAGCAGCAGGGCGCGGCCGCTGCCGAGCAGCAGGCCGAGGCTGGTCAGCGGGGGCTGGATGCCGAGGCCGAGGAAGGAGAGCGAGGTTTCCAGCAGGATGGTGCCGGGGAAGTTCAGCGTCATCTGCACCACCAGGGCGCTGGCGATGTTGGGCAGGATGTGGCCGCCATAGATGCGCAACGGGCTGGCGCCGAGGGTGCGGATGGCGACCGCGTAGCCGCTTTCCTGCGCCGACAGCACAAGGCCGCGGGCGAGGCGGGCGTAGCGTTCCCAGCCATCGAGGCCGACGATGATGACGAACAGGACGAAGGAGTTGCCGAAGAAGGCGAGCACGGCCAGCGCCAGGATGACGAAGGGGAGTGCGGCCTGCACGTCCACCATCATCATGATCGCCTCCTCCACCAGGCCGCGGCGCCAGGCGGCGAGGATGCCGAGCAGGGTGCCGAGCACGGCGCCGATCAGGGTGCCGATGACGGCGATCATGATCGAGAAGCGGATGCCGTAGATCAGGCGGGAGAGCATGTCGCGGCCGATCGCGTCGGTGCCGAGCGGATAGGCCCAGGTGCCGCCCCACAACACCGGCGCCTGCAGGCGCGCGCGCAGGTTCTGGGTGGCGTAGTGCGTGGGGGCGATCAGGTCGGCGAGGATGGCGACCAGCACCATCAGCGCGATCCAGGCGATGGCGAACAGGATCACCGGCGGGATGGGGGCGCGGCGGCGGGTGCCGGGGAGCGTGGCGGGGAGGATGGTAACGCTCATCGGCGGGCGTCGCGGATGCGCGGGTCGAGCAGGCCGTAGGCGAGGTCGACCAGGTAGTTGGCGGTGACCATGGTGGCGGCGACCAGCAGGACGATGGCCTGCACCACCGCGAGGTCCCGGCCCGAGACGGCGGCGACCAGCAGGCGGCCGACGCCGGGCCAGGCGAACACCGTCTCGGTGACGAGCGCGCCGCCGATCAGGCCGCCGAGCTGGAAGCCGATCACCGTGACGACGGGGATGGCGGCGTTGGGCAAAGCGTGGCGGCGGATGGCGATGGCCTCGGTGGCGCCCTTGCCGCGCGCGGTGCGCAGGAAGGGCTGGCCCATCACTTCCAGCATTGCCGTGCGGGTGAAGCGCGCCAGCGTGCCGGCCGAGGCGGTGCCGAGGGTGAAGACGGGCATCACCATGTGCTGCCAGGTCTCGCTGCCGGAGGAGGGCAGCCAGCGCAACTGCATGGTGAACAGCAGGATCAGCAGGATGCCGAGGAAGAAATTGGGTGTGGAGAAGCCGAACACGGCGAAGCCCATCACCGCACGGTCGACGGCGGTGTTGCGGCGGATGGCGGCGACGATGCCGAGCGGGATGCCGATGGCGAGTGCGAGCACGAAGGTGGCCCCGCCGAGCAGCAGCGTGGCCGGCACGCGTTCCAGCACCACCTCCAGCGCGTCGCGGTTGTCGCCGAAGGAGCGGCCGAAATCGCCGTGGGCGACGGCGGCGAGGTAGAGCACGTATTGCTCGGGCAGCGGCCGGTCCAGGCCCCAGCGGGCGCGGTATTCGTCGACCGTGGCCGGCGGCGTGTTGTCGGGCAGCAGCGTCTCGGCGGGGTCGCCGGACAGGCGCAGCACGACGAAGACGAAGGTGACGCAGAGCAGCACCGTGAGCAGGGCGCGGCCGGTCTTGAGCAGGACGAGGACGAGCATTGCGGTCAGGTCGCCACGTGGCAGGCGACGCGGTGGCCCGGTGCCACGGTGCGCGGGCTTGGCGCCTCGGTGCGGCAGCGGGCCTCGACCAGGGCGCAGCGCGGGTGGAAGGCGCAGCCGGGCGGCGGGGCGATCGGGCTGGGCGGTTCGCCGGCCAGCAGCGTGCGCTTGCGGCGGCGGCGCGGGTCGTCCACCGGCACGGCGGCGATCAGCGCCTGGGTGTAGGGGTGGCGCGGGGCAGCGAACAACGCCTCGCCGGGCGCTTCCTCGACCAGGCGGCCGAGATACATCACCGCGATGCGGTCGCAGACCTGGCGGACGACGCGCAGGTCGTGGGAGATGAACAGGTAGGCGATGCCGCGCTCGCGTTGCAACGCCAGCAGCACCTGGACCACCTGGGCCTGGACCGAGACGTCGAGTGCGGAGACCGGTTCGTCGCACACCAGCAGGTCAGGCCCGGTGGCGAGCGCGCGGGCGATGACCACGCGCTGGCGCTGGCCGCCGCTGATCTCGTGCGGGTAGCGGTGGAACAGCTCGGCCGCCAGCCCGACCTGGGCGAGGGCGGCGATGGCGTGGGCGGGGCGGTCGGCCGGGGTGGCGATTGCGTGGATGTCCAGCACCTCGGCGACCTGGCGGCCGATGGTCAGGCGGGGGTTGAGCGCGCCGAGCGCGTCCTGGAACACCAGTTGCAGGCGGCGGGCCTGGGCGCGGCGCGCCTGGGTGTCGCGCGGGTCGGCGAGGGGCTGGCCGGCGAAGCGGACCTGGCCCTCGCTGGGCGGCAGGATGCCGGCGAC
>JANPIH010000179.1:0-62622 GCA_031424895.1 Rhodospirillales bacterium | reverse complement strand
CACCCGCCCTGGCGTTCGCCTGCGGGGTTTCGGCGCAACGCGCGCCGCTGTTCCAGCGCGCCAGCCTGGGGGCGACAGAGGGCGCGGTGGTGGGCATCACCTTCCTGGGGCATGCCAGCTTCCTGATCGAATCGCCGGGGGCGACCTGGGCGGTGACGGATTTCTCCGGGCGCCACATGCCGCGGCGGGTGCCGGAGATCGTGACGATGAACCACGCGCACAGCACGCACTACACCGACAATCCGGACCCGCGGATCGCGCACGTGCTGCGCGGCTGGCGGGCCGATGGCGGCCCGGCGCAGCACGACATCAAGGTGGGCGACATGCGGGTGCGCAACCTGCCCACCAACATCCGCGGCTGGGATGGCGGCACGCGGCGCTACGGCAACTCGATTTTCGTGTTCGAGACGGCGGGGCTGTGCATCGCCCATCTCGGCCATCTGCACCACCTGCTCACGCCCGATGACCTGGCGACGCTGGGGGCGCTGGATATCGTGATGGTGCCGATCGACGGGGCCTGGACCTCCAACCAGGGCGACATGGTGGAGGTGATCGCGCAGCTGAACCCGCGCATTGTGCTGCCGATGCACTACTGGAGCCAGGATGTGCTGAACCGCTTCCTGAGCCGGATGCGCGGCACGGCGGAGATCGTGCTGTCGGACAAGCCGGGCTTCACCATCAGCCGCGCGACCATGCCGGCCACGCCGCAGGTTCTGGTGCTGCCCGGCCCGCATTTTTGAGGGTTCAGGGGGCTTGGCCCCCTGATCGGGGTGCAGGGGGCAACGCCCCCTGCTCTTTCTTTCGCCCCGCGATCAGGCGCGCCGCACACCCCAGAACACCGGCCAGCCGTTCTGGATGCCGGTGATCGACTTGTTGAAGCAGGTGAAGCCGGTCCAGTAGCCGGTCGGGACGTAGGGCACGTCCTGGAACGACTGGCGCTGCAGTTGCTCGACGATGCGCTTCTGATCCGGCAGGTTCGTCGCGGCGAGCCACTGCTCGCGCAGTTCCTCCAGCTTCGGCGCGTCCGGCCAGCCGAACCAGGCCGCCGGGCCGGAGCGGATGCCGATCTGTGCCGGCACGAACACGTTGTTCAGGCTGGTGAGGTTGGTGATGAAGATGCTCCAGCCGCCCTTGTCGATCGCGTCCTTGCTCGCCCGGCGCTGCACCACGGTGCCCCACTCCAGGGACAGATAGTCGAGGTTGAAGCCCATCCGGCGCAGCACGTCGCTGGCCACCAGCGTCTGCGCGTGCAGCGACGGGATGGTGGACGGGCCAAGCAGCACCACCTTCTCGCCCTTGTAGCCGGCGGCGGTCAGCTCCTGCTTCACCTTGTCGAAATCGGTGCGCCCGGCCACGGCCTCCACGCCCACGTTCGTCGCCATCGGCATCCCGGGCGTGAACAGGCCGACGCCGGTCTTGAAGAGATCCGGCTCCGCGCCGGCGACCGCCTCGGCAAAGTCCTTCTGGTTCACGCAGGCCTGCACAAGGCGGCGGATCGCCGGGTTGTTGAACGGCGCATTGAGGTGGTTGAACCGGATGCAGCCGATGCCGCCCATGCGGTTGATGATGCGCAGTTCCAGATTCCTGTCGCGGCGCAGCAGGCTGGTAAGGTCGATCGACGGGCCCTCAAGCCAGTCGAACTCGTTCGCCTGCATGGCTGCGGCCGCGGTCGCCGGGTCGGGCTGGAAGGTCCAGACCACGCGGTCGAAATGCACCTGCTTCGGGCCGGCAAGGAAGCTCGTGGTGCCCTCGCTTCGCGGCACGTAGCCGGCGAACCGCTCATAGACCACGCGGCTGCCGGCCACGCGCTCGTCGGTCCTGAAGCGGAACGGGCCGCTGCCGGTCGGGTCGGTGATCTGCACGGTCGACTCGGTCTTGGCGATGCGCTCGGGCATCATCACGCAGGCCGGCTGGGCCAGCGCCTCCGGCAGCAGCGCGAAGGCCTCCTTCAGGCGAAAGCGGATCTTCTTGTCGTCGACGGCGCTGATCTCGTCGGTGCGGGCCTGGAGCACGGTGCCGTAGCTGTCGCGTTGCCACCAGCGGCGGATCGAGGTGACGCAGTCGATGGCGCGGACGGGCTCGCCGTCATGGAAGCGCAGCCCGTCGCGCAGGGTAAGTTCCCAGATCTTGCCGTCGGCCGAGGTGGTGGCGCCGGCCACCATCTGCGGGTGCGGGATGAAATTCTCGTCCACGCCGTAGAGCTGGTCGTAGACCATGTTGCCGTGGTTGCGAGTGATGTCCGCCGTGGTCCAGACCGGATCGAGCGAGATCGGGTCGGCATGCGGCATGAACCGCAGGACGCGCGAAGCCTGCGCCTGGACGATGTTCGGCAGGGCCAGCGCCCCGGCGCCGACGGCGGCGGAGGCGAGAAGGCTGCGGCGGCTTAATGACATGAGATGACTCCCGTTTTTCGGTATGGGAGTATTTAGCGATGCATACCCGCTCTGCGCAATTGGCAGCGCGAGGAAATTTTCGCGCAGCGGCGTCGCCGGTGGCGATTACGAAATGTCGCCCGGGCGTCATCCGGCGCTGGAATCCTCCCCCGGGCCGGCGGCGCGCGTGAGGCCGCGCTTGCTCGGCGCGTCCATGAATGCAAGCACTTCGGCGACCAGCGCGTCCTCGCCGTAGAGGCCGCGGGCCTGGTCCACGCGCTCAGCAAACACGCCGGGGCCGCGAAACATCAGTTCGAAGGCGGCGCGCAACCGGGAAACCTGTTCCTTGGAGAAGCCACGGCGGCGCAGGCCGATGACATTCAGGCTGGCGAGGCGGGCGCGGTTACCCAGCACAGTGCCGAAGGGAATGACGTCGGCTTCCACGCCCGAGACGCCGCCGATCATGGCGGCGCGGCCGATGCGGACATACTGGTGGATCGCCGCCGCGCCACCGATGACCGCGTTGTCGCCGATTGAAACATGCCCGCCCATGACGACGTTGTTGGCGACGATCACGCCGTTGCCAAGCACGCAGTCATGCGCGACATGGGCGGCGGCCATCAGCATGCAATCGGCGCCGACGCGGGTGATGGCGCGGCCGTTGGCGGTGCCGCGATGAATGGTGACGTGCTCGCGCACCAGGGTGCGGGCGCCGACCTCGGTGCGGGTGGGCTCGTCGCGGTATTTCAGGTCCTGCGGCGCCATGCCGACGGTGGAGAAGGGATAGAGCACGGCATCGGCGCCGATGCGGGTATGGCCGTCGAGCACGACATGGGAAATGAGGCGCGCGCCATCCTCGATCTCGACCTCGGGGCCGACGGTGCAGAACGGGCCGATCTCGACATTCATGCCCAGCCGGGCGGCGGCGGCGACCACGGCCAGCTTGTGTATGCGCACGCCGAGACTCGCCGCGGGGGCGTGCTCGGCGATCGCGGCGTGGGCGGGGAATGCGTCCATCTTGTGGGATCTTTCGCGGTCGCTCGGCGTATGGTGCACCGCACACACGCTGCGGCAAATCACACTAGGCCCGGCGCGCCACGGCGGCCAAACAATCATTGTTGCCGCATATTTCTCGAGATCGCCCGATAAGTCCCTGTTCCCGCGAAAAAATCTAGGCGGAAAGATGGCAGCAAAATGGCGTGCCGGCGCAGCCTCAGCCTTCCGCAACGCGGTCCAGGATCATCGCTGCATAGGTCGCCTCGGCCACCGTGACTCCATCGACCTTGGCGACCGCGCTGAACTTCCAGACATTGCCGCGGCTGCGCTGCTTGGTGATGTGGATGCGCAACTGGTCGCCGGGCACGACCGGGCGGCGGAACTTCGCACCCTCGATCGACATGAAATAGACCAGCTTGCCGGCGGCGTCGGGCCCGAGGGTCTCGACCACCAGCACGGCGGCGGTCTGGGCCATGCTTTCGATGATCAGCACGCCGGGCATGACGGGGTGGCCTGGGAAGTGGCCCTGGAAGAAATTCTCGTTGACCGAGACGTTCTTGACCCCGGTGGCGGACTGGTTGCGCACCAGGTCCAGCACGCGGTCGATCATCAGGAAGGGGTAGCGGTGCGGGATCGCATGCATGATCCGCGCGATGTCGATGACGGCGACGGTGTCGCCCTGGCCTGCGGCCTGCTGGCCCGTGCTGTCCGTGACCTTGCTGTCCGTGACGTTGCTGTCCGTGACCTTGTTGTCCGAGCCCGTGCTGTCCATACCGGTGCTATCCATACCCGTCAGCCTCGATCCTTGTCCGCTGGCGCCGGGTCGCTGGCGGCACCAGTGTTCCTTGTTGCGTCGGAGCGGGCGGCCTGCTCGCGTGCCACCATGCGCCGCAGCGTCGCATAGTCGCGGAAATACTGCCGTGCCGGCATCGCCGGCGCACCCACCACCTCCACCTTGGCGGCCACGTCGTCCATCACGCCCGACTGGGCGCCGACGCGCGCGCCGTCTCCGATGGTGAGATGGCCGGTGACCCCCGCCTGTCCACCCAGCTGAACGAAGTCGCCCAGGACGGTCGAGCCCGAGATACCCGCCTGCGCGACGATGACGCAACAGCGCCCGATGCGCACGTTGTGGCCGATCTGCACCAAGTTGTCGATGCGCGAGCCGGCGCCGATCACCGTGTCCTGGCTGGAGCCGCGGTCGATGGTGGAATTCGCACCGACCTCCACGTCGTCGCCGATCAGCACGCGGCCGAGCTGCGGCACCGTGGTGAAGCCGGTCGGGCCGGGGGCGAAGCCGAATCCTTCCTGGCCCACGCGGCAACCGGGGTAGAGAAAGACGCGCGCGCCGACCAAAGCGTGGCTGACGCTCGCCCCGGCGCCGACACGGCAATCGGGGCCGAGCACGACTCCCGCGCCCACCACGGCAAGCGGGCCGATGCGGCAGCGCGGGCCGATCTCGGCGCCGGCTTCCACCACGGCCAACGGACCGATCTCGGCGGTGGAGTCCACACGCGCCGCGGCGTCGACGAACGCGGCGGGATGGATGCCCGGTCGAGGCGGCGGCGCGGGATGGAACAGTGCCGCCACATGCGCCCAGGCGAGGTAGGGCTGCGGGGTGCGGATTGCCACGGTGCCGGCGGGCACGTGGGCGGCGAGGGCGGGGTGAACCAGCACGGCGCCGGCGCGTGTGGCCTTCAGCGCGGCGATGTAGCGGCGGTTGTCGAGGAAGCTGACCGTATCGGCCGTGGCGGATTGCAGCGGCGCGATGCCGTGCAGCAGCAACCCGGCGGGCACGCCGTCGGCCTCCGCCGCGCTCCCTGCCGCGGCGAGCACGGCGGCGAGGGGGTACGGGCCAGATCGGGTGAAGAAGCGGGAGTCCCCGGGTTGACTGGCGCCCGGCTGGCTCGGGGCCGCCTGGCTCGGGGCCGCCTGGCTCGGGGCCGCCTGGGTCGGGGCCGCCTGGGTCGGGGCCGCCTGGGTCGGGGTCGGCTGGGCGGAACCGATCATCGGCCCGGCGCCGCCTTCAGCGCCTGGCCGGGGCGGGGGCCGCGGCTGGGGCGGGCGCTGCGGCCGGGGCAGGTGCCGGCGCGGGAATGGCGGGCGGCGGCGGCAGGATTGCGGCGGCCGGGGTGGGCGGCACGGCGGGGGAAACGCCATCGGGCGGCACCTCCACCTTCGGCAGGATACGGTTCAGCTCGTCGGCCACCTTCTCGCTGATGTCGAACTCGTTGACGTTCAGCGCGACCTGGCTGCGGTGCAGCACCAGGTTCATGCCGCGGCTGTCGGCCACCTGGCGGATGACCGCGATCAACGAGGACTGTACCTGGTTGATGGCGAACTGGGCGGCTTCCTGGATGATGCGGTTGCGGTCGCGGAAGCTGCGCTGCGCGGCGGTGATGCGTTCCTGCAGCTCGCGCTCGCGGGCACGGATCTGGTCGGGGGTAAGGCGGGCGCGGTCGCGGGCCAAGGCCTGCTGGAGGTCGCGCCAGACCATCTGTTCCTTCTGCGCGTCCTCGTTCAGCCTCTCGCGGCGGTCGCTGATGATGCGGTCGGCGTATTGCGCGGCGAGCGAGGCGCGCATCACCTCCGGCAGGCCGATCACGCCGATGGCGGCCGCAGGGGGGGCATCTCCCTTGGGCAGGGCCGGCAGGTCGGGCACCGGGGGCAGCGGCACTTCGCCGAGGGCAGGCTCGTCAATGTCCTGCTGTGTCTCGGGCGCACGTTGCGGCTGCTGGGCGGTGGCGGGCGGGCGGGCCGGCGGGCGGGTGCCCCCCTGGGTACCCCCCTGGGCGGGCGGGGCGGCGCGCTGCTGGCCGGGGATGAAAAAATCTTGCGACTGCGCCAGCGCGGTGCCGCCCAGCTGGGTCGTGACAAGCAGGGTCGCGACGAGCAGGCCGCCATAGAGCGCCGGGAAGGTCAGGATGCGGATCATGGAAGCTAGAACCTTGTGCCGAAGCCGAAGCGGAAGAACTGCGTCTGGTCGAACTTCTTCTTTACGACCGGATGGGCAAGGTCGAGGTTGATCAGGCCAAACGGCGTTTTCCACGACACGCCCACGCCGGCGGACACGCGCGGCGCGGCATCGTCGAATATCTTGGCCGGCACGCCGTTCTGGCTGAGCGAGCTGACCCCGCTGAGCGAGCCGACATCGACGAAAACGCGGCCGCGCAGGCCAAGATCCTGGGACACCGGCAGCGGGAAGCGAAGCTCGGTACTCTGTGTCCAGACGAAGCGGCCGCCGATGCTGTTGGAGCCCGAGACGACGGCGTGCGGGCCCGCGCCACCCGCGGCGAAGCCGCGCAGGTTGTCTCCGCCGAGGAAGAAGCGGTCGATGATCTTCTCGCGCGCGCCCAGGGTGAACAGGTAGCCGGCGCCGGCCGACAGCGCGACGGTCCAGTCCGGGTCGCCGGTCAGCCGCTCCAGCGGGATGTAGTAGTTTGAGTCGAGCTTGGTGCGGATGAAGCGGGCATCGCCGCCGAGGCCCGCGAAATCAGTGCCGAGGCGCACAATGAAGCCATCGCGTGGGTCGATCCGGCTGTCGCGGTAGTCCATCGTCAGCGTCTGGCCAACCTGGGACAGCAGCGAGGACCCCTGGGCATCCTTCACATAGATGCTGGCAAACGCGCCCACGTCGTAGACCGAGCGCTGAATGATCGAGTAGGTCCAGACTTGGCGCAGGTGCTCGCTGAACTCGTAGCCCAGCCGCAGGCTGAGGCCGGTGCGCCGCTCGTTGTACTGCGCCAGCTCCTGCAGCTTGTTCTCGATGTGGAAGATGTCGAAGCCCGCGACCAGGTTGCGGTCGAGAAAGTAGGGGTCGGTGACCGAGAAGGTCACCTGGCTTTGCTTCGCGGCCAGGATGCCGTTGATGCCGGCGTCGATGCCGGTGCCGATCAGGTTGCGCTCGCGCAGCCCGGCGGTGACCAGCGGGCCGATGTCGGTCGAGAAGCCGCCGCCGAGGGTGAGCTCGCCGGTGGCGCGCTCCTCAACGCTGGCAGTCACCACCGAGCGGTCCGGCGCGGAGCCGGTGGCGGAGTTCACCGCGACGTTGTTGAAGAAGTCGAGGTCGGAGATGCGCTGGCGCGATCGGCGCAGCAGCGAGGCGCTGAAGGCGTCGCCCTCGGCAAGGCGGAACTCGCGGCGCACCACCTTGTCCTTGGTGCGGACGTTGCCGATGATGTCGATGCGCTCGACATAGACGCGCGGCCCCTCGCCGACATCGTAGATGATCTCGATCGTCTTGGCCTCGGAGTCGCGGCGCACCCGCGGCTTCACGTCGACGAAGGCATAGCCGCGATTCTGCACCTCGGTGCTGAGTTGCTGGGTGTCGCGCTCCACCGCGTCGCCGTCATACCAGTCGCCGGCGGACAGGCGCAGGTTGCGCCGCAGGGCAGCGGCATCGACATCCTTGAGCGTGACGTTCACCGAGGCGTCGCTGATGCGATACCGTTCGCCTTCGTTGATCGTGTAGGTGATGAAGAACGAGGAGCGGTCGGGCGCCAGCTCGGCGGTGGCAGCAAGCACCTCGATGTCGGCGTAGCCCTGGCGCAGGTAGAAGCGGCGCAGCAGCTCGCGGTCGAAGTTCAGCCGGTCGGGGTCGTGGGTGTCGCTGGTCGACAGGAAGCGATACCAGGCCTGCTCGCGCGAACCCACAACCTCCTTCAGCCGGCTTTCGCTGAATGCCTTGTTGCCGACGAAGGCGATGCGGCTGACCAGGGTGGTCTCGCCCTCGGCGATCTCGAACACCACGTCCACGCGGTTCTGGTCGAGCGGGATGATCTTGGGCTCCACGCGCGCGGCAAAGCGGCCGCGGCGGCCGTAGATGTCGAGCATGCGCTGGCGGTCGGCGGCGGCCAGCGCCGGGGTGAACACGGCCCGCGGCCGCAGTTGCAATTCCGGGCGGAGCTGTTCGTCGGTGACCTTGCGGTTGCCCTCGAAGGCGATGCGATTGACGATCGGGTTCTCCGCGACCGTGACCACCACGCTCGCCCCCTCGCGCTTCAGGGTCACGTCGGAGAACAGGCCGGTGGCGAACAGCGCCTTGAGGCTGCGGTCCAGCCGCTCGGCGTCGAACGGGTCGCCGGGCTGGACCAGCATGTAGGAGCGGATCGTGCCTTCCTCGATGCGCTGGTTGCCAACCACGCGAATCGAGGCGATGGCCCCGCCGGGAACACCGGCTGCCTCCGGCCGCCCGCCCCGCCGCACCTGCTGCGCGTCCGACGGGAAGGATGCAGCCAGCGGCAGGAGGATTGCCAACAGGATGAGGGCGAGGCGCATGACGACCAAAGAAGAATCCTCCCGTGCGGCGCCGCCCCACCAGCCGGGGCAGCCTACCCAGGGCCGCGATCCGGTATACAGGCCCCGCCCGGAGTCCGCTACCCGCGCTGCCCGGAGTCCGCTACCCGCGCCGCCCGGCGCCGGATATTCGCGCCGCCGCCCCGGGCCCACCCGTCATCCGAACAGGCCGGCGACCCATCGGAACACGCCGAGATGGCCGAGGTCGTTCCATGTGGCGAAGACGAACAACGCCAGGATCAGCGCCAGCCCCGCGCGCATGCCATACTCCTGGGCGCGCGGCGGCAGCGGGCGGCCGCGGATCGCCTCGGCGAGGTAGAACAGCAGGTGGCCACCATCCAGCACCGGGATGGGGAACAGGTTGATCAGCGCCAAATTCACCGACAGAACCGCGATGAACGAGACAAGGCTGGCAATGCCCAGCTGCGCCACCTGGCCAGACATCTGCGCGATGCGCAGCGGCCCGCCCAGCTCCTCCGTGCCGCGCTGGGCGGTGATCATCTGCCACAGCCCGCCCAGGGTCTGCGTCGTCACGTCCCATGTCTTGACCACGCCTTCGACCATGGCGGTGCCGATGCCGACCGGCTCGAACACCTGCGGCATCGCGGCACTGCGGATGCCGAGCATGCCGACCGGGGCGCCGCCGCCGGGGCGCTGGTCGATGGTCGCCGACAGCGCAAGTTCCGCCCCGCCGCGCCCGACGCGCAGCGCCAGGGTGCGGCCGGGAGCGGCGGCGACGGTGCCTTGCAGTTCGCTGAAGCGGGAGATCGGCGTGCCGTCGATCGCCAGGATGCGATCGCCAACCTGCAGGCCGGCGCGGGCGGCGGCGGAATTGGCCACCACCTCGCCGATCTGCGGCGGCGGGTCGGTGCGCTCGGACACCACCGGGCGGCCCAGCGTCGCATACAGCCCGGCGAACAGCACGGCGGCGAGCAGGAAATTGGCCAGCGGCCCGGCGGCGACCACGAAAGCGCGGGCGCCCACCTGTTTCTCGTGGAAGGTCCGCCCCTCGATCCACAGCGCCTTGACGTCGGACGGCACGTCCTCAGGCCGTTCCTGGCCGTGCAGCTTCACGTAGCCGCCGAGCGGAAGCCAGGCGAGCTTCCACACCGTGCCCTGGCTGTCCGTCCAGCTGGCGATGGAGCGGCCGAAGCCGATGGAGAACACTTCCACATGCACGCCGCACCAGCGCGCGGCCAGGTAGTGGCCAAGCTCGTGAATGAAGATGAGCACCCCCAGCACCACGATGAACGCAAGGATGGAATCGATCGGCGGTGGCAGAAGGTCGAACACGGCAACTCCAGGATGGGCCGGGTAGGTCGGTGTGCGGCATGTGCCGCAGCTACCGGCGGTTGCCTACTGAATTCTTCGCAACAGGCCGCGCGCCGGTCAGGTCGGGGCGGTTGTCAGGCCGCGGGGCGGGCACCGGCGGCGGCCTTGCCGACCTGCCCCGCGGCGGCGCGGCGGGCGGAGGCGTCCAGCGCCAGCACGGCCTCCAGCGTGTCGGCCGGCGGCGCGCCGAAAGCCTGCATCACGTCCTCGACAATCGCGGCGATGTCGAGGAAGCCGATGCGCCGGGTCAGGAACGCCTCCACCGCCACCTCGTTGGCCGCGCTCATGATCGCCGATGCCCCGCCGCCGGCCGCCAGCGCCTCGCGCGCCAGGCGCAGGGCAGGGAAGCGGACGGCGTCGGGTGCCGCGAACTCCAGCCGCGCCACGGCGGCGAGGTCCAGCCGCGGGGCGTGGGTGGCGATGCGCCCCGGCCAGGCCAGGGTATGAGCGATCGGCACCCGCATGTCGGGGCTGCCGAGCTGGGCCAGCACGCTGCCGTCGCCATAGTGGACCAGGCCATGAATGATCGATTGCGGATGGATCAGCACCTCGATGCGCTCGCTCGGCAGGTCGAACAGGCGCGCGGCCTCGATCACCTCCAGCGCCTTGTTCATCATGGTGGCGCTGTCGATGCTGATCTTGGCGCCCATCGACCAGATCGGATGGCGCAAGGCCGCCTCCGGCGTGGCGCGGGCCATCTCCTCGCGCGTGGCGGTGCGGAACGGGCCGCCGGATGCGGTCAGCACGATCTTTTCGATCCCGCCGCGGTTGCCGTCGGCCATCGACTGGAAGATCGCGTTGTGCTCACTGTCCACCGGCAACAACGTGGCACCATGATCGCGCACGGCGGCCAGCATCACCTCGCCCGCACAGACCAGCGCCTCCTTGTTGGCCAGCGCGACCACGCCGCCGCGACTGATCGCGGCCAGGGTGGACGGCAGGCCGGCGGCCCCGGTGATGGCCGCCATGGTCCAGTCCGCCCCCAGCGCCGCAGCCTCGGCCACCGCCGCCGCCCCGCATTCGGCGCGGATGCCGCTGCCGGCCAGGGCGGCGCGCAGTTCGCCATACCCTTCGGGATCGGCGATCACCGCCACCTCCGCCCGCAACTGGCGCGCCTGCGCGGCGAGCAAGGCCGCATTGCGCCCGGCGACCAGCGCGCGCACCCGATAGCGGTCCGGCGCGGCGGCCAGCAGGTCGATCGTCTGGGTGCCGACACTGCCGGTGCTGCCCAGGATGGTGACGCTGCGCGGCGCGCTCATCGCCACAGTTCCACGCCCGGGCCGAGGGCCAGGGCCAGCAGCACGGCAACCGGGGCGGCGGCCAGCACGCCGTCCAGCCGGTCGAACACGCCGCCATGGCCGGGGATCAGCCCGCTGGAATCCTTCACCCCGAAATGCCGCTTGCAGGCGCTTTCCAGCAGGTCGCCGAGCTGGGAGGCGATCGACAACCCGGCCGCGACCACCAGGGCATGCAGCACCGGCCCCGGGGCGGCGAAGCGGGTGACCAGCAGGCCGATCGCCATGGCGCAGGCCAGACCGCCGATCGCCCCCGACCAGGTCTTGCCCGGCGAGATGGCCGGCGCCAGCTTCGGCCCGCCAATCAGCCGCCCGGCGATATAGGCGCCGATGTCGCTGGACCAGACCACGACCAGCAGGAACAGCACGTCGATCAACCCAACGGCGGTGTCGCTGCGCAGCCAGAACAGCGAGGCGGCGCCGGCAATCATGTAAAGCCAGCCCCCGAGCAACGTCGGCACCGGCCAGCGCCCCGGCCGCATCCGCCACATCCGCCACCACTCCCACAGCAGCGAGGCGGTGGCGGCTAGCACCAGCAGCAGCCAGGGCCAGCCGCCGACGAACAGACAGGCGAGCGCAACCGGCAGCAGGATGGCGGCCGAGATGAAGCGAGTGCGCAGGTCCGACCAGCGTGACGCAGGCGACGACGCAGCCGGGGGGGCCATCTCAGCCAGGGCGGGCGCCAAACCGCCGCTCCCTGCGGTTGAACTCGGCCAGCGCCTCGGCAAAATGCGCGGCGGCGAAGTCGGGCCAGAGCACATCGAGGAACACCAGCTCGGCATAGGCGGATTGCCAGAGCAGGAAGTTCGACAGCCGCTGCTCGCCGGAAGTGCGGATGATCAGGTCGGGGTCGGGGATGCCGGTGGTGGAGAGCAGGCCAGCGAAGCCCGCTTCGTCAAGGGACTGGGGATCGAGCGTGCCGGCGCGCGCCGCCTCGGCCGCCGCGCGGGCGGCGGCGACGATCTCGGCGCGCCCGCCATAGGACAGGGCGACGACCAGGTTCAGCCGGGCATTGCCCGCGGTGCGCGCCTCGGCGGCGGCAAGCTCGGTCTGGATGTCGCGGTCGAAGCGGCTGCGATCGCCGATGATGCGCAGGCGCACGCCATGCGAATCGAGCTCGGACACCTCGTTGCGCAGGAAGTGGCGCAGCAGCCCGGTCAGGTCGGTGACCTCCTCGGCCGGGCGGCGCCAGTTCTCGCTGCTGAAGGCATAGAGCGTCAGCCACGCGACCCCGGCTTCCATGGTGGCGCGGATGGTGCGCCGCACCGCCTCCACCCCGGCCCGGTGGCCGGCCACGCGAGGCAGGGCGCGGCGCGCGGCCCAGCGGCCGTTGCCGTCCATGATGATCGCCACGTGGGAAGGCACGAGTGCCCGCACCTTCTGCGGCGCGGGGGACGCGGCGTCGACCAGATCGACCTTCAAGGGTGTGCGCAGGGCCATCGGCCGTCTCAGACCTGCTTGATCTCTCGGTCCTTCTCAGCCAAGGAGTCGTCGATCTTCTTGACGTACTGGTCGGTCAGCTTCTGCACCTCGTCGGACCAGCGCTTCTCGTCGTCCTTGCTGATGGTGGCCTTCTTTTCCAGCGCCTTGATCTGTTCCATGCCGTCGCGCCGCACGCCGCGCACGGCGACCTTCGTGCCCTCGGCGTACCGGTGGGCGGCCTTGGACAGCTCCGCCCGGCGCTCCCCGGTCAGCACCGGGATCGGCACCCGCACCAGCTGCCCGTCATTGGCCGGGTTGAGGCCGAGGCCGGAGTCGCGGATCGCCTTGACCACATTGTTGACCAAGGTACGGTCCCAGACCTGAACGGTGAGCATGCGCGCCTCGGGCACCGCGATGGTGCCCACCTGCGGCAGCGGCACCTCGCTGCCATAGGCCTCCACGCGGATCGGCTCCAGCAGCCCCGGGCTGGCGCGGCCGGTGCGCAGGCCGGCGAACTCACGGCGCAGCGTTTCGATCGCCCCATCCATGCGGCGGGTGAGGTCCTGTTTCAGGTCGGTCAGATCCGCCACGCCATCCTCCTCGCGGCCCCGCGGGCCAGAAGGCCCGTGAGCCCGTCACGTCAATCCGATATCAACGCCCTGCTGTATCACCGCTGCCCGCACATGCACCAGTGGGCGCAGGCGCGCAATCAGTGCGGTGCGACGATCGTGGTGAACCTTCCCTCGCCGCGCATCACCGCGGCAAAGGCGCCGGGCGCGCGGATGTTGAAGATGACGATCGGCACGCCGTTCTCGCGCGCCAGGCTGATCGCGGCCGCATCCATGAACTTCAGGTCCTGTGCCAGCACGTCGTGGTAGGTGAGCTGCTCGTAGCGCACCGCGTCGGCCACCTTGCGCGGGTCGGCGGAGTACACCCCGTCCACCTGCGTGCCCTTCAGCAGCGCGTTGCATCCCATCTCGACGGCGCGCAGCGCAGCCCCGGTGTCGGTGGTGAAGAACGGGTTGCCGGTGCCGGCGGCAAAGATCACCACCCTGCCCTTCTCCATGTGCCGCATCGCACGCCTGCGGATATAGGGCTCGCACACCGAGGCCATCGGGATGGCGGACTGCACCCTTGTGGCCACCCCGATCTTTTCCAGCGCCGCCTGCATCGCCAGCGCGTTCATCACGGTCGCCAGCATGCCCATGTAGTGCGCCTGGGCCGCGTCCATGCCCTGCGAGGCGCCGGAGATGCCGCGGAAGATGTTGCCGCCGCCGATCACCAGGCACACCTCGGCGCCGAGCGCCACCACGTCGCCGATATCGGCGGCGATCGCGGCCACGGTGTCGTTGTCGAGCCCGAACTCGCGGCTGCCCATCAGCGCCTCGCCGGAGACCTTGAGCAGCACGCGCTTGTAGGTGAGGGGTTGGCTCATCTTCATCCTGTGGAATGGCAGGCAGGGCGGCAGATGCGCACGAAGACGCCGCCGTGGTCCAGGGACCGACTCGGCGGCGTGTTCAAGCAAGCCTCACGGTAGGCCCGGCGCGGGTCGGCAACAAGGCCGGCCCGGCTGGGAAGGTGCGGTACGCGCGTCGGATCAGCCCACGCCGGCGGCGGCCTTGACCTCTGCCGCGAAGTCGCCTGCGGCCTTCTCGATGCCCTCGCCCAGATGGAAGCGCGCGAAGCCCTTCAGCTCGGCGCCGGCCTTCTTGACCACCGCCTTCACCCGGCTCTCGCCGTCATGCACCCACACCTGCTCCAGAAGCACGACTTCCTCGTAGTACTTGCGGATGCGGCCCTCGACCATCTTCTCGATGATGGCGTCGGGCTTGCCGGAGGCGCGGGCCTGCTCGGTCAGCACCGCCTTCTCCCGCTCCAGCGCGGCCGGGTCTACGGCGTTGGTGTCCAGCGCCTCGGGGCGTGTCGCGGCAACATGCATGCCGACCTGGCGGCCCAGCGTCTCCAGCACGGCAGTCTCGCCCGCGCCCTCGAGAGCGGCAAGCACGCCGATCTTGCCCAGGCCCGGCTTGACCGCGGCATGCATATAGGTGGCAACCGCCCCCTGGTCGACGGCGAACACCTTGGCGCGGCGGATGGCCATGTTCTCGCCGATGGTGGCGACCATGTGGGTGAGCTCCTCGCCCACGGTCCGCCCGGTGCCGGGGAAGGGTGCCGCCTTGATGGCCTCGAGGTCCTCGCCGACCGCCAGCGCCACGCGGGCCACCTCGGCGACAAAGGCCTGGAACGTCTCGTTGCGCGCCACGAAGTCGGTCTCGGCGTTCACCTCGACCATCGCGCCGCGATTGGCGGTCGAAATCACGCCGACCAGCCCCTCGGCAGCCACGCGGCCGGATTTCTTGGCGGCGGCCGACAAGCCTTTCTTGCGCAGCCAGTCGATCGCCGCTTCCATGCCGCCATCGTTCTCGACCAGCGCCTTCTTGCAGTCCATCATGCCAGCGCCGGTGCGCTCGCGCAGATCCTTCACGAGCGCTGCGGTGATCTCGGCCATGGTCGAATCTCCTCGAAACGTGCGCGACGGCCACTGGCGCCATGCCGACGCCGGGCGATCAAGCGCACTTGTATGACATTTACCCCTCAAGCGGGTCCCTCGCAGATGAGCGGGTTCCCCGGGGATCGGCGGCGATCGGCGGGCTGGCGGGGATGCCGCCGGCCCAGGTAGTCGGTCGCGGTGGTCAGTCGGCGGCAGGCTGCTCAACAGCGACGGGCTCGTCCCCCGGAACCGGCTCGATATGGATCGGCTCGACACGGACTGGCTCGGCGCGGACTGGCTCGGCGCGGATCGGTTCCACCGGCATCGCCTCGATCGGCAGGTCCTCGGCAGCGCCGATGTCACGGCCAGAGGCGACCATCTCGGCGCTGATGCCGTCCAGCACGGCGCCGGAGGCCAGGTCGCAATACAGCGTGATGGCGCGGATCGCGTCGTCGTTGCCGGGGATCGGGTAGGTCACGCCCTTGGGGTCGGAATTGCTGTCGAGCACCGCGATCACCGGGATGCCGAGCTTGTTGGCCTCCTCGACCGCCAGCTTCTCCTTGTTGGTGTCGATGATGAACAGGATGTCGGGCAGGCCGCCCATCTCCTTGATTCCGCCCAGCGACCGCTCGAGCTTTTCGCGCTGGCGCGTCATGTCGAGGACCTCTTTCTTGGTCAGGCCCTCGATGCCGGCACCAAGCTGCTCCTCCATCTGGCGCAGGCGCTTGATGCTGCCGGTGATGGTCTTCCAGTTGGTCAGCATGCCACCCAGCCAGCGGTGGTTGACGTAGTACTGGCCGCAGCGATTGGCGGCCTCGGCCACGTGCTCCGCCGCGGCGCGCTTGGTGCCGACGAACAACACGCGCCCGCCGGCCGCCGTCACGTCGCGCAGCGCGCGCAGCGCACGGTCCAGCATCGGCACGGTCTGCTGCAGGTCCAGGATATGGACCTGGTTGCGGATGCCGAAGATGTATGGCCCCATCGAGGGGTTCCAGCGACGGGTATGGTGGCCGAAGTGAACGCCCGCTTCGAGAAGCTGGCGCAGAGTGAATTCGGGCATCGCCATCGGCGTGCTCCTTTCCAGTATCCGGTTGATCCTCCGCGGGGCATTGCCAGGCGGCACCGGATTCCGACCCCCAGGGATGAGGATGGAAAGGTGCCCCGCGTGTGAATTACCGACGGCCCTCCGCCGGCGCGTGCCATATGGCCGATCGCTGCCCCAATGGCAAGCCATGGCCGGCGAGTATGCCGGTGCCGCGCCGCCGCGGGGGATTGACCGGCGGGCAGGACCGGCCACATGCCAGCGAATGACCGTATCGACCGCCAAGCAGGCTGACACCGCCGCCACGCCGCGCCGCAGGACCGGCCGCCGTGCCCTGCTATGGCTGCCGGTTCTGCTTCTCGTCGTCGGTGCTGCTTGGTGGAGCCAGCGTCCCCCTGCCCCGCCCCCCGCTGCGCCGCCGGTGCCGGCCATGCCGATGGGGGTCGGCGCGCTGGGGCGCATCGAGCCGGCCTCGCGGGTGCGCAGGCTGTCCCATCCCGGCGGAATGGCGGTGACGCGGATCGAGGCGCTGCTGGTCACCGAGGGGGAACGCGTGGCAGCGGGGCAGGTGTTGGCGAGCTTTGCCGATGCGCCACAGAAAGACGCGACGCTGGCGCAGGCCGAGGCCGGGCTCGCCGAGGCGCGGGCCAATCTCGCTCGCGTCACCGCCGGCGGGCGGGACAGCGAGGTGGCGGCGCAGCAGGCGCGGATCGATGCGCTGCGTGCCGACGAGGCCAATGCGCTGCGCGAGGCCGGGCGGCAGGAGACGCTGGTGCCCGGGGGGGCGGGCACGCGGGCCGGGGCCGAGCGGGCGCGCTTCGCCGCCGACCGTGCCGCTGCCGCGCGGCGGGAGGCGGAGGCGGTGCTGGCGACCCTTTCCACGCCACGCGCCGAGGACCTCGCCATCGCCGAGGCGCGGGTGACCAGCGCTGTCGCCGCGGCGGCCAAGGCGCGGGCGGATGCGGCGCTGGCGCGGGTGACGGCGCCGATCGCCGGGACCATCCTGAAGGTATATGCCCGTCCGGGCGACCAGCTTGGCAATGACGGGCTGCTGGACCTGGCCGATCTCGACCGGCTGGATGTGGTCGCCGATGTCTATGAGACCGATGTGACACGGCTGCGGCTGGGCGCCACCGCCGAGATCATCGTCCCTGGCATCGCCGCCCGCTATGCCGCCACGGTGCGCGAAATCGGCTGGCAGGTCCGCCGCACCACCCAGGCCGGCACCGACCCCGTCGCCGCCACCGATTCGCGCACGGTGGAAGTCCGCCTCACTTTGGGCGAGGAAGGCCGGCTGGCCCTGATGCGGCGGGTCAACATGCAGGTCCAGGTCGTCGTCCCGCACGTCGGCGCCGCGCCGTGATGGCGCTGCTGGCCGCGCGGCTGGCGTGGCGTCAGCTGATCAGCAGCCGGGCGCGGCTGGTTTCGGCGATTGCCGGGGTGATGTTCGCCTGCGTGCTGGTGTTCATGCAGCTGGGCTTTCGTGCCGCGCTGTTCGAAAGTGCGAGCAACCTGCCGCGGGCGTTGCAGGGCGAGTTGTTCCTGGTCAACCCGCTGACGCTGGTGATGTTCCGGCCGGAGCCGATCGCGCGGGTGCGGGCGAGCCAGGCGCTGGCGGACGCGGAGGTGACGCAGGCGGTGCCGATCTACCTGGCGCAGACCAAGTTCCGGAACCCCGATACCGGCAGGCAGCGCACCATCCAGCTGATCGGCTTCGACCCCGAGGCCGGGGCGGTCGATTTTGCTGGGCTGGCGCCGCTGGTATCGGCGCTGAAGCAGATCGACACGATCGGCTTCGACCGCCGTTCTCGGCCGGAGTTTGGCGACATCGCCGGAAGGGTGGAGCGGGGCGGGCCGTTCGAGGTGGAGGTGGGCGGGCGGGCCGTGATGGTGGCGGGGCTGGTTTCGCTGGGCACCAGCTTCGGGGCGGACGGCAATGCGGTGATGACCGAGACGAACTTCCGGCGGATCGTGAAGGAGCGGCAGGCGAACCGGACCGACCTGGTGGCGATCCGACTGAAGCCGGGGGCCGACGCAAAGGCGGTGAAGGCGCGGTTGGCGGCGATCCTGCCGCCGGATGTGATGGTGCTGACGGGGGCGGAGCTGATCGCCTGGGAGCGCAGCTATTGGGAGAAGGGCACGCCGATCGGGTTCATCTTCAGCTTCGGCAGCATGATGGGGCTCGTGGTGGGGATGGTGATTGTTTATCAGATCCTGTTCAGCGACATCGCGACCCATCTGCGCGAGTATGCGACGCTGAAGGCGATCGGGTATTCCAACCACTACCTGCGGCTGGTGGTGATGGGGGCGGCGCTGATGCTGGCGGTGCTGGGGTTCGTGCCGGGGTTCCTGGGGTCGACGGCGTTGTATGGGGTGGTGGCGAAGGCGACGCTGTTGCCGCTGGGGATGGCGGCAGACCGGGCGGTGGCGGTGTTCGGGATGATCTTCGCGATGTGCGCGATCGCCGGGCTATTGGCGATGCGCAAGCTGGGCGAGGCGGACCCGGCGGACATGTTCTGATGCAGCCCCCCCTTTCATGAATCCGGTCGTGCTGTCGGGTGTCTCCTATACCTATGACAAGGGCGACCGGCCGGTGCTGCGCGAGGTGGCGCTTTCGGTGGCGCCAGGGGAGATCGTTTTGCTCACGGGGCCTTCGGGCAGCGGCAAGACGACGCTGTTGACGTTGATCGGGGCGTTGCGGGCGATGCAGGCGGGGTCGTGCCGGGTGCTGGGGCAGGAACTGGCGGCGGCCGACGAGGGGCTGCGGGTGGCGCTGCGGCGGCGGATCGGGTTCATTTTTCAGCAGCACAATTTGTTGGGGTTTTTGACGGCGCGGCAGAATGTGGCGATGGCGCTGGAGCTGGAGGGAGGGACGGCGGAACGGGCGCGGCTGGATCGGGCGGGGGAGATGCTGGCTGCCGTCGGGCTGGGGGAGAAGACGGAGAGCCTGCCGGGGCAGTTGTCGGGCGGGCAGCGGCAGCGGGTGGCGGTGGCGCGGGCATTGGTTGGCGGGCCGGGGCTGGTGCTGGCGGACGAGCCGACGGCGGCGCTGGACCGGCAGAGCGGGCAGGATGTGGTGCGGCTGTTGACCGAGTTGGCGCGGCGGCGGGGGGTGCCGATCCTGATGGTGACGCATGATCCGCGCATTTTGGATATCGCGGACCGGATCGTGGCGATGGAGGACGGACGGATCGTTGCGGCGGATGGCGGCGGAGGCACGCGATCGTAAGCGGTCTGTAAGTTTCAAGATGTTACGAACGGCATTATAGAGCGATCTTCCCATACGAGCCTGCATTGAACGGACACATTGAATGATGCATCGTTTTGTCGTTGCCGCCTGTGCCGCGACGCTTTTCGCTGTTCCCGCCCGGGCCGACCTGAACCTTTTGTTCTCCAACTATGGCGTATCGGCCATTGTCGATACCGGGTTCGAGAATGTGGGGGAGTGGCTGGCGACCACCTATGGGCTGGGCAAGTCTGATCCGGCCTGTGTTTCGAACTGCACCGTGTTGCCGGCGATCGAACGGGCGGTGGGGCAGATTGCCGGCAACAATGCCAACGGGTTGCATGTTCCGAGCTCCGGTTCGGGCTTTCCGCCGACCCAGGCCCTGACCAATTTCGCGCCGCTGTTTGGCGGGGGCGGGACGATCACGGGCAGTTTCAGCGTGCCGGGGGACCTGCCGCAGAACACGGCGGTTCCGTTCAGTTTTTCGCGCACCGGCACGGTGATGGCGTATTCGCTTGGCGCGTCGCCGGGCAACCAGCGGATTTGGACGTCGAACACGTCGGCGCAGTATGCCGGCCTGGACACGATCGAGTTTCGCGCGCGCTCGCCGAACACCGGCGCCAATACGCCCACCACGCTGCTGGAGATCGGCAGCCTGGTGTATTCCGACATGGCGGTGAGCGGGCAGATGCTGCCGTCGGTGAGTGCTTCCGCCGGCAATGTTCGGATTGCGCTGTATGGTGGCGTGGTCGGGGATTTCACGTTGACCGGCACGTATCTGCTCAACTGGACGGGCAGCGCGCGGCCCACGGGCTGGAACAGCCAGTTGAAGGGCCTGGACCTGCCGTCGCCGGTGGCGATACCGGAGCCGGGGAGCCTGCTGTTGCTGGCGGCGGGGCTGGGCGGGCTGGCGCTGGTTCGGCGCCGGCGGATTTGACGCGGCGGGCCGGCGGCGGCGCTGGCCCCTCTTTGCTGAGCGTATTCGTTACGTATTAGTATCTTGTTGGGTATAACTCTCCCTCCGCTGCGGCGGGGTGTTTTGGCGGATGGGATTGGGTTCGGGGCGGGTGGCGCGACGGCGGGGGGTCGCGGCCCTTGCGGGGGCGCAGGGGGCGGCTGCGGGCGGGGCGCGAGCGGTTGCGCGGGGCGGGCCTATGGGCGAGGGCGATGAGGATGTCGGGCGAGCCTCGGCGCAGCGGGCGCGGAATGGGGGCGTCGGGATCGGACGCGACGGGGGGCACCAGGCAGGCGGCGAGGATGTGCAGGAGTCCGGCGGTGCGGTCGGCGGGGCCGACGAACCAGGGGCTCGCGACAGGGAGATTCCGGGCGGCGCGGTGCAGGGAGAGGGCGGCGCGCTGGTGGCCGAGGAGGTGGCCGAGCAGGGCCAGGATGAGGGCCTGAATCGCGTGATGCAGGCGCGAGTCGGCCGCCCGAGCATTCGCCATTATGGCGATGCGCAGGCTGGGGGTGGGCTCGGTCAGGGGTGGTGGAACTGACATTGGTTGTTAGTTTAGCGAGCGTCAAGCGGCGGTGCAAGGATTTTTTTCGGAGCGGGATCGGCGTGTTGTCGCTGTGACCGCTAGGTAATTTCTGTTCCTCTTCCTGAAATAAAACCATGCGTTGGGCATGGACGCGCAGCTCCCCCACCGGACACAGCGCGATGTTCGCAGCCGCCCAGCAGCGAACCATGACAATTCCCAATAAAATCGACCGTCAAATTATTTGCAGGAAACTTGCTCTAAAACTGGCTTCTGCTAACGTCAGGAAGCCGAGCACACTATGAACACCTTTGCCAGATAGGCTTGACATCCGTCAATTCTAGGCGGGCCGCGGCGCCGCAAATTTGGAACTTCGAGAAGGTGTCCGCCGCTGTGACCTCCAAATCGCCTCTTACCTCGGCTCGTTCGCTTCATGTTCTGTTAGGCCTTTCGGCACTGTTGCCGCTTGCCCTTTTCGGCTGGCTCGCCTGGAGCGAACGAGACCGCACGCTTGAGGAGGCCGAGCGCGCGGCAACGCGGACTGTCTGGGCCCTGCACGAGCATGCGGCCAAGGTGCTGGAAACCCACGAGTTGGTGCTGACTGAAATTGCCAGACAGACCGGCGGTCGCTCATGGGATGACGTCGAGCGCGACGAGCGTTTCTGGGCCTACCTGTCGCAACTGAATGCTGACCTGGCACATGTCTCGGCCATCAACATCATCGATGCAGAGGGCCGGGTAAGGCTCACCAGCGCGGGCTTTCCAGTGTCGGGCCAGATGATTTTCGAGAAACGAAACTTCTTCCGGTTCCATCGCGACGGAGGCACTGGCATCTACATCGGACCGGCGCAGACCGACGCGGACGGAGCCCGGACCATTGCCATCAGCGGCAGGCTGCCAACTACACCTGGCCAGCCGCAGGGCAGCTTCGGTGGCGTAGTGCATCTCTCGGTGCCTTTGACATATTTCACGGGCTTCTGGGAACGATTTGCGCCCGATATCGCCCATGTCATCCCCCTGGTCCGCTCCGACGGCCAGATCATCGCGCGCTATCCGACAACCTTGCATGACCCGGAATGGCTAAACGTCCGCGGCCCCTTTCTCAGCCGGGCGCTGGTTCAGCGCCAGGGGACCTACACCGCAATCTCTCAGGTCGACGGGATCGAACGGCTGAACGCTTTTGCCCAGGTTGGGAATTATCCACTGCACATTAGCTTCAGCATCGAGACCCGGGCAGTTTTCGCCCAGTGGCGCAAGAAGATCATGCAGCTGGGTTTGTTCAGCGCGCTGGCCGCGGCTGCGTTGATCATGGCGACCGGCCTGGCGATCCGGCAGCAACGGTTGCAGCAGGCGACCTCGCAGCGCTGGCAGGAAAGCGTGAACAGCCTGCAGGCCGAGATGGCCGCCCGCGAAAAGGCAGAGGCCGCATTGCGGCGGACACAGACACTGGACGCTATCGGCCAGCTCACGGCGGGCGTTGCGCATGACTTCAACAACCTTCTCCAGGCCATTCGCAGCGCATTCGTGCTGCTGCGGAAGAAGAGGTCGCCGGAGAGCGCCGAAGCCATCCTGCAGTCTGGACTGCAGGCGATGGATCGCGGTGCGGCTCTGGTTCGCCAGCTTATGATCTTTGCCCGGCGTGAAAAGCTGGAACCGTGCCCTGTGGATCTGAGGTCTCTCGTCGGGCACATGGGCGATCTGCTGGTGAATGCCGTCGGCCCAGGGATGCAAATCGCAGTGGAGATCGACCAGGACGTGGAGCAGGTAATGGTGGATCCGACCCAGACCGAGGTGGCGATCCTGAACCTGGTGTTCAACGCCCGCGATGCGATGGAGAACTTGAAGAACGGCACGATCACCATCGCGGCACGCAACCTGCTCGTCATGAAGGCCGAACAGGGCGGGGTGTTCATCGTGCCTGGAGTTTACGTTGTTCTATCGGTGGAGGACACGGGCATAGGGATGCCCTCCGCGATTGCGGAGCGAGCCTCGGAGGCGTTTTTTACGACGAAGCCGGTCGGTAAGGGCACGGGCCTGGGTCTGAGCATGGTGCATGGATTTGTCTCGCAATCCGGCGGCGAAATGCGCATCGACAGCGAACCGGGGCGCGGAACGAAGGTAAGTCTCTACCTGCCCAGCGCCGCCGGTGATGATCGACCCCAGCATGAGACCACGCTGCACGTGGATGTCCCTCCCTTGGAAGACAACAAGGGCACGGGCACCGTCCTGCTGGTTGACGACGACAGCCTGGGTCGCCTGATGACAGCGACGGAACTGCGCGAGGCAGGACACCTGGTGTTGGAAGCCCGCAATGGGGAAGAAGGTCTTGCGGTGCTGCGGGAGCACGGCGGGATCGACATGCTGGTGACCGATTATGCGATGCCGGGCATGAATGGTGCCGCGCTCGCCATTGCGGTTCGTCACGAACGGCCGGATATGCCCGTGGTCGTCATCACAGGTTTTGCATCGGCGTTGCCGGAGGACGTCCAGCATGTTGCCGACGCAGTGCTCATGAAGCCCTATTCGGTCCATGATCTTGATCTTCGCATCCGTGCAGCTATCGCCGCCCGCGCTTCGCGCAAAGATGCAGTTGGTCGCCGCACCGATAAGCAGACCTGAAGACCATTTGCCTCTCGGGGGCGTACGCAACCCGGTCTGCACAGTTGAATTGGCGCCCCCTGCGCACTGCGAACCAAATTTGTGACCGGGCGGTAGGGATTTATCCTGCTGACGGCTGTTCAGGGCGCGTGCGCAGGCAACGAGGTTGGTTTCCACGTGCAGTCGCCAAGCCAGAACAGAACTCCGGGCCGTGAGGCTACTCCAGTCGCTTCCCGACCGCCTTGGGACCTTGTGACGACGTTCCGACTCGGCTGTCGGGCAGGGGTTCCAAGGGCTATGCCCTTGGCGGGTCCAGGGCAGAGCCCTGGCGCTTGACTTCGTCCTTCGGTGCGGCCCTCCCATGAATGGTGTGAGTTGATGGCTCGAGCGGGTGGCGTTGCACCTGGAGTGCTTCGCTGCGCTCGCAATGACGATTGGTGGTTGTTTCGATCTTGGCAGTGGCTGGGAGATTCGGCGGTGGCCGGGTTGGGTGTTGGGGTTCCAAGGGCTATGCCCTTGGCGGGTCCAGGGCGGGGCCCTGGCCTTGCTTTCTTCGGCGCTTGTTGCGGGCGGGGTGGCTTGGCAGAGGGCGGGAAGGACTGGATTGCTTCGCTTCGCTCGCAATGACGGGAGGGGATGGGAGGGAGTTGGGTTGGCGGTTGCCTGGGTGGGGTTGTGGCCGGCTACATGTCCTCGACGCGTTCCACGCCCGGGAGGATTTTGAGGGCTTGGGCGAGGCGGGGGGTGACGTTGAAGGTTCCGGGGAGGGTGATTTCGACGTCCTGGTCGTCTTCGAGGCGGGGGACGAGGATGACGCGGCCGCGGCCGTGGCCTTCGCGGGCGAGGAGGGTTCGGATGTGGGGGACGGCTTCGGTTTGCTGGAGCCAGATGCGCATGATGCCGCCGGTGCGTTCGGCGGCGGCGTCCAGGGCCTGGATGTCGGTGGCGGTGAGGCGGAGGGATTCGCCTTCCATCTTGAGGTCAGCGGTGACGACGACGGCGGTTCCGGCGACGAGGAGGTCGCGGGCGCGGCCGAGGGTTTCGCTGAAGAAGGTGACTTCGTAGCTGCCGCCTGAATCCGACAGGCGGACCCAGGCCATGCGGCTGCCGGAGCGGGTGATGCGTTCCTTGATGTTGACGACGGAGCCGGCGAGCTTGACGCGGGCGGAGCCTTGCTGGGCGGTGGCTTCGAGTTGGGTGCTGGGGACGACGCGCAAGCGCTTCAGCGTGGCTTCGTAGGCATCGAGCGGGTGGGAGGTGAGGTGGAAGCCGATGGCTTCGGCTTCGTAGCCGAGGCGGTCGAAGGCTTCCCAATCGGGGATTTCGGGGATGCGGAGCGGTTCGGGGCGGTTGCCGCCGGAGAACATGGCGATCTGGCCGCTGCCTTTTTCCTCGGCCTGGGCCTGGGCACGGCGCAGGATGGTTTCGGAGGCGGAAAAGGCCCGGGCGCGGTTGGGTTCGATGCGGTCGAAGGCGCCGGCGCGGGCGAGGTTTTCCACCTGCATGCGGTTGAGTTGTTTCGGGTCGACGCGGGCGGCGAAGTCGGCGAGGTCTTCGAAGGGGGTTTGGCCGCGGGTTTTGGCGAGGGCTTCCATGGCGGCCTGGCCGACCTTTTTCACGGCGGCAAGGGCGTAGCGGATGGCGAATTTCGCGGCTGATTTGCCGTCGGCGGGCAGGCGTTCGAGGGTGAAATCGGCTTCGGAGCGGTTGATGTCTGGCGGCAGGAGCTTGATGGCCATGCGGCCGGCTTCCTGGCGGAGGGCTGCGAGGCGGTCGGTGTTGGAGACGGCGAGGGACATGCAGGCGGCGATGAAGGCTTCGGGGTGGTTGGCCTTCATCCAGGCGGTTTGGTAGGCGACCAGGGCGTAGGCGGCGGCGTGGGATTTGTTGAAGCCGTAGTCGGCGAACTTGGCCATGAGGTCGAACACCTCCTCGGCCTTGGGGGCGGGGATGCCGCGGCCGGTGGCGCCCCTGACGAAGATGTCGCGCTGGGCGTCCATCTCCGAGCGGACTTTCTTGCCCATGGCGCGGCGCAGAAGGTCGGCGCTGCCGAGGGAGTAGCCGGCCATGGTCTGGGCGATCTGCATCACCTGTTCCTGGTAGACCATGATGCCGTAGGTTTCGGCCAGGACGGCGTGGATTTCGGGGTGGGGGGCTTCCCATTTCTCGCCGTGCTTGCGCTGGCAGTAGGCGGGGATGTTGGCCATGGGGCCGGGGCGGTAGAGGGCGACGGCGGCGATGAGGTCTTCGAAGCGGTCGGGGCGCATTTGGCGCAGGACGTCGCGCATGCCTTGGCCTTCGAACTGGAAGACGCCGCCGGCGTCGCCGCGGGAGAGCATTTCGTAGGTTTTCGCGTCGTCGAGCGGGAGGCTGTCGATGTCGACGTGGATGCGTTCCTTCTTGAGGAAGCCGGTGGCGCGCCGGAGGATGGTGAGGGTGGTGAGGCCGAGGAAGTCGAACTTCACCAGGCCGGCTTGTTCCACGTATTTCATGGAGTATTGGGTGACCAGCGAGTCCGACTTCGCGTCGCGGTAGACGGGGACGGTTTCGGTGAGGGTGCGGTCGCCGATGACGATGCCGGCGGCGTGGGTGCTGGCGTGGCGGTAGAGGCCTTCGAGCTGGAGGGCGATTTCAAGCAGGCGGCGGATGGATTCGTCTTCGACGCGCATCTGCTGGAGCTTGGGTTCGCCGTCGATGGCCTGTTGCAGGGTGACGGGCTTGGCGGGGTTATTGGGGATCAGCTCGGCGACCTTGTTGACCTGGCCGTAGGGGAGGCCGAGGACGCGGCCGGTGTCGCGGACGGCGGCGCGGGCCTGGAGCTTGCCGAAGGTGATGATGCCGGCGACGCGGTCGGCGCCGTATTCCCGGCGGACGTAGGCGATGACTTCGTCCCGGCGATCCTGGCAGAAGTCGATGTCGAAATCGGGCATTGAGACGCGGTCGGGGTTGAGGAAGCGCTCGAACAGCAGGTTGAACTGGAGCGGGTCGAGGTCGGTGATGGTGAGTGCCCAGGCGGCGACGGAGCCGGCGCCGGAGCCGCGGCCGGGGCCGACGGGGATGCCCTGGCCCTTCGCCCACTGGATGAAGTCCGCCACGATGAGGAAGTAGCCGGGGAAGCCCATGCGGGCGATGACGTCGAGCTCGAATTCCAGGCGGTCGGCGTAGGTTTTCAGGCGGTCGGGCGGGGTGGCGATCTGGGTCATGCGGCGGGCGAGGCCCTCGCGGGCCATCTGGCGGAGGGTTTCCTCCTCGGTGGCGCCTTCGCGGACCTTGGGGCAGACGGGGAGCATGGGTTTGCGGGGTTCGGCCATGATGGCGCAGCGCTGGGCGATGGCGAGGGTGTTGTCGCAGGCCTCGGGGAGGTCGGCGAAGAGGGCGCGCATGACTTTTGCCGGCTTGAACCAGGCCTCGGGGGAGACGCGGCGGCGGTCGCGTTCGGCCAGCGTTCGGCTTTCGGCGATGCAGAGCAGGGCGTCGTGGGCCTCGTACATCTCCGGCTTGGCGAAGAAGCAGTGGTTGGTGGCGACGAGGGGGAGGCCGGCCTGGTCGGCGAGGCGGATGAGGCCGGGTTCGACGGCGCGCTCGTTGGGGAGGCCGAGGCGGTTCAGCTCCATGGCGATGCGGCCCGGGAAGGCTTCGGCGAGTTGGGCGAGGAGGTGCTGGGCGGCGGGAAGCTGGCCTTCGGCGAGCAGGCGGGCGAAGGGGCCGGAGGAGCCGCCGGTGAGCAGGATCAAGCCGGAAGAAAGGCCGCAAAGGCGGGACAGCGGGAGTTGCGGGGGGAGGTGGGGATCGGTTTCGAGGAAGCCGGCTGAGGAGAGGCGCTGGAGGTTGGCGAAGCCCTCGGCGTTCTGGGCGAGGAGGACGAGCTTGTCGGGGGGGAACCGGGGGTTGTCTTCACGGGCAAGGGAGATCTGGCAGCCGAGGATGGGCTGGACGCCCTTGGCGGCGCAGGCCTGGCTGAACTCCATGGCGCCGAACAGGTTGGCAGTGTCGGCGATGGCGACGGCGGGCATGCGGGCGTCGGCGGCGAGGGACGCGATTTTGTCGGCCTTGATGGCGCCTTCGCTCAGCGAATAGCTGGAATGGACGCGAAGGTGGACGAAGTCGGCGTGCGGCATGGGGTACCCCGGAGAATCGGGGGGAGTTTAGCCGGGCAGGAGAACGGAAGGAAGAATGTTCTTTTTTGAAAAAAAGAACCAAGAAACTTTTATACATTTGCGCTGGGGTTTGCCGATTGGGCGCGGTGCAAATGGATAAAAGTCTTTTTGCTTCTTTTTCTGCAGAAAAAGAAGATTCTTACTGCTCTTCGATCTTGCCTTCCCGCAGCGTGACCGTGCGGTCCATGCGGGCGGCGAGGTCGGGGTTGTGGGTGGCGATCAGGGCGGCGGCGCCGTGGGTTCGGACGATGGCAAGGAGTTCGTCGAACACGGCTGCGGCGGTGGCGACGTCGAGGTTGCCGGTGGGTTCGTCGGCGAGGATGAGGAGGGGGGTGTTGGCGAGCGCGCGGGCGATGGCGACGCGTTGTTGCTCGCCGCCGGAGAGCTTGCCGGGGAGGTGGGCCGCGCGGGCGGCGAGGCCGAAATCGGCCAGGAGGGCGCGGGCGCGGTTGGCGGCTTTGTCCCGGGGGATGCCGGCGATCATCTGCGGCAGCATGACGTTTTCAAGGGCGGTGAATTCGCCGAGCAGGTGGTGGAACTGGTACACGAAGCCGATTGAATCGCGGCGGATGGCGGTGCGGGCGGCGTCGTCGAGCTGGGCCGGGTTTTGGCCGGCGATGAGGACCTGGCCGGAATCGGGCTTCTCCAGCAGGCCGGCGAGGTGCAGCAGGGTGGATTTGCCGGTGCCGGAGGGGGCGACGAGGGCGGTAATTTCGCCGGGGTGGAGCACGAGGTTCACGCCGCGCAAGACTTGGAGGTCGGCGTCGCCGCTGCGGTAGGTGCGGGTGACGTCACGGAGTTCGAGGACGGGCTCGTCGGCTCGAAGGCTCACCGACTCACTCATTTCGCAGGACCTCGACCGGGTCGGTGGAGGCGGCTTTCCAGGCCGGGTAGAGGGTGGCGAGCAGGGAGAGGATCAGGGCGAGGGCGACGACCTGGGCGACGCTGGGCCAGTGGACCTGGTTCGGGAGGGCGGTGAGGAGGAAGACCGAGGAGTCGAACACCTGGCCGCCGGTGAGGGATTCGACGAGGCGCTGGATTTCCTCGAGGTTCCAGCAGACGACGACACCGAGCACGGTTCCGAGCAGGGTGCCGGAGACGCCGACGAAGGCGCCGCACATGATGAAGATGCGCAGGATCGCGCCGGAGCGGGCGCCGAGGGTTCGCATGACGGCGATGTCGCGGCGCTTGTCCTTCACCAGCATGATCAGGGACGAGATGACGTTGAAGGCGGCGACGACGATGATCATGCCGAGAACGATGAACATGGTGTTCTTCTGGATCTGCAGCACGGCGACGATCTGGTCGTTGGCGCGGGTCCAGTCGCGCAGGAGGAGCTGGCGGGTGCCGACCAGGGGGCGGATGCGCTCGACCATGGCGCGGGCCTGCTGGGGGTTTTCGACGCGCAGTTCGATGCCGGAGACAGTATCGCCGGCCTGGAGGAAGACCTGGGCGGAGGGCATGGGGAGGAAGACGACGCCGGAGTTGAAGGTGGCCAGCCCGGCGTCGAACACGGCGGCGACGTGGTAGGCGCGCACGCGCGGGATGGTGCCGAAGGCGGTGGCGGCCCCCTGGGGGGAGACGAGGGTGAGGCGGCTGCCGGGGGCGAGGCGGAAGCTGGTGGCGAGGCCCGCGCCGACCACGATGGCGTCTTCGCCGCGGAAGGCGTCGAGGCTGCCGGCGACGATGGCGAGTTGGGAGAGGGCGCGCAGGTCGGGCTCGGTGATGCCGCGGACCAGCGCGCCGGTGCCGCCGCCGCGCTCGCCGGTGACAAGGACCTGGCCATCGAGGACGGGGGTGGCGGCCAGCACGCCGGGGAGGGCGGCGATGTCGGCGGTGAGCTTCGCGTAGCCTTCGATCTTCTCGCCGGCGAAGGCCTGGAGGACGACGTGGCCGTTGGCGCCGAGGACGCGGCGGACGACTTCGGTTTGGAAGCCGGTCATAACGCTGGCGACGACAATCAGGGTCGCGACGCCTAGGGCGATGCCTATCAAAGAGAAGATGGCGATGATGCTGACGAAGCGTTCGCCCTTGCGGGCGCGGAGGTAGCGGGCGGCGACGAGGCGTTCGAACGGGGTGAACATCAAGCGGGAGCCAAGGAAGGAAGACTCCTTTTTGTGAACAAAAAGAAGCAAAAAAACTTCATCCATTTGCCAATGGAGAAACCGGGTCCGGGATCACCCTTCACCCTGGCCTTCTCTCCCAAGGGGAGAGGGAGCGAAGGGATAAAGTTTTTTTGCTTCTTTTTGTTCACAAAAAGAAGAGTCTTCCTTCTCAAAGGATTCTCGCCAGCGCGTCTTCGACCGAGACTTCCTCGCGCTCACCGGTAGCGCGCCGCTTGAGTTCGACGCGGCGGTTGGCGGCGCTGCGGGGGCCGACGATGATTTGCCAGGGGTGGCCCATCAGGTCGGCGTCGGCAAATTTGGCGCCGGCGCGGTCGGCGCGGTCGTCGTAGAGGGCGTTGCCGCGCAGGCTGGCGTAGGCTTCCTCGCAGAGGCGGTCGCAGGCGGGGTCGCCGACTTTCAGGTTCAGGATGGCGGCTTTCCAGGGGGCGACGGCATCGGGCCATTTGATGCCGGCGTCGTCGTGGTGGGCTTCGATGAGGGCGCCGGCGAGGCGGGAGACGCCGATGCCGTAGCTGCCCATGTGGGGGATGACGAGTTGGCCGTCGGGGCCGGCGACCTTGAGGCCCATGGGTTCGCTGTAGGTGGTGCCGAAGTAGAAGATATGGCCGACTTCAATGCCGCGGCCTTCGCGTTTTTCAGCGACGTTGGCCCAAGCGGCTTGGTCGTGTTTTTCGTCGGTGGCGGCGTAGGGGGTGGTCATGGTGGTGTAGAAATCGGCGAGGTCCTGCTCGGAGGCGAAGTTGTAGCGGGCGGTGGAGACGTCGATCTTTTCGAAGGCGGCGTCGAAGTAGACCTGGGATTCGCCGGTGGGGGCGAGGATGATGAATTCGTGGGAGAGGTCGCCGCCGATCGGGCCGGTGTCGGCGACCATGGGGATGGCCTGGACGCCGAGGCGGGCGAAGGTGCGCATGTAGGCCAGCATCATCTTGCGGTAGGCGATGACGGCGCCGGCGTGGTCGAGGTCGAAGCTGTAGGCGTCCTTCATGAGGAACTCGCGGCCGCGCATGACGCCGAAGCGGGGGCGGACCTCGTCGCGGAACTTCCACTGGATGTGATAGAGGTTTTGCGGCAGTTCGCGGTAGCTTTTGACGCCTTGGCGGAAGATGTCGGTGACCATTTCCTCGTTGGTCGGGCCGTAGAGCATTTCGCGGTCGTGGCGGTCTTTCAGGCGCAGCATTTCCTGGCCGTAGCCGTCGTAGCGGCCGGACTGGCGCCAGAGGTCGGCGGATTGCATGGTGGGCATGAGGATTTCCTGGGCGCCCGAGGCATCCTGTTCCTCGCGGACGATCTGCTCGATGTTGCGCAGCACGCGCAGGCCGGCGGGGAGCCAAGCGTAGATGCCGGCGGAGGTCTGGCGCACGAGGCCGGCGCGGAGCATCAGCCGGTGCGAGGCGATCTGGGCCTCGGCGGGGTTTTCCTTAAGGGTCGGGACGAAGCTGCGGGACAGGCGCATTGCGGTGGCGTATCCGAACGGTGGGCGGGCAGCCTAACCCGCGCAGGGGCGGGAGGCCAGCGTCGGGACGGGCTGAGTAATATTGTGCATTGCACAACAGCTTTCACGTAAAATTATGTCGTGCGATCTCACACGGGCGCACGAAATGACGTGACACCCCGGTCATGATTGATTAGACAAAAGAAGGCCCGCGCGCATGGCAGCGCAGCGGGCCAAGTTTGGGGAGGAAACGCCAGTCACACGGCAGGAAGAGGCAAGGCCTCTCCCTCGCCGTGATGATGGCTTCAGGCCCCCTCCCCGTCTATGGAAAATTCAGTTCGGATCGACTGTTTTTGCGCCATTCAGGCGTAATTTGCTGCGTTCGTATGCAGCGTCTGCCTGTGTTGCCTAAAATCCAGGCGCTGCCAGGATGCCCTGGCGGAAGCTCAGGATTTCGCTGGTGATGGCGACATATAATCCAAGCCAGACGATCCCCGCCACGATGGTGGTGGCGAGCACCTTGGTGCGCATCCGTGGCTGAGAGGGCACGCCGCGCCAGCCGGTTTGCGAATCCGGCTCCGCGGATGGGCGGATGCCCCAGGGGAGCACCGCGAACAGGACGATCCACCAGGTCACGAAATAGATGGCGACGCCGGTGAGCGGGTGCACGGTGGTTAGACCCTCAGCAGGTGGATATCGACCATCGGGCGCTTCTGGAGCCGACGGCCCAGTGCCTTGCGCAGGGCGGCGCGGGCCGCCTCGGCCAGGGAGGCGTCGTCGCGGCGCAGGCCGAGCGGGAGTTCGGCCAGGGCGCTGGTGAACTCGGCGGTGATGCGGGCGGTTTCGGGGTCGTCGGGATCGAGCAGGCCGGGGGCGGAGAGGCGCGGGATGCCGCGAACCCGGCCGGTCTCATCGACCGCGAGGGAGGCGATGGCGACGCCGTTGAAGAGCATGCGGCGGCGGGCGCCCATCACGTTGCCTTGCAGCGGGACGAGGCGGTTGCCGTCGATCACCAGGCGGCCCACCGGGGCGGAATCGACCACCTCGGGGCGACCGGGGGCCATCGAAAGGATGTCGCCGTCTTCCATGAGGATGGGGGTGATGCCGATTTCCTGGGCCAGGGCGGCGTGGGCGGAGAGGTGGCGCCATTCGCCGTGGACGGGCACGGTGAAGCGCGGGCGAACCAGTTCGTACATGCGGCGCAATTCATCGCGGGCGGGGTGGCCGGAGACGTGCACGAAGTGGTCGTGGTCGGTCATGACGGTGACGCCGCGACGGACCAGGTTGTCCTGCACCGTGCCGATGGCGCGCTCGTTGCCTGGGATCATGCGGCTGGAGAAGACGACGGTGTCACCCTCGCCGAGTTCGACGCGGGGGTGGGTGTCCTGGGCAACGCGGGCCAGGGCGCTGCGGGGCTCGCCCTGGCTGCCGGTGATCAGGATGAGCAGGTTTTCATCGGGGATGTCGGCGACGTCGTCCTCGCCAAGGAAAGGCGGGAGGCCCTTCAGGTAGCCGCATTCGCGGGCCGCGGCATCGAGGTTGCGCAGCGAGCGGCCGACGATGGCGACCGAGCGGCCGGCGGCGCGGGCGGCCAGGGCCACGGATTCGACGCGGGCGACGTTGCTGGCGAAGCAGGTGACGGCGATGCGGCCACGGACGGAGGCGATCAGCTCCGCGAGGCTGCGGCGGACATCGCCCTCGGAACCGGACTGGCCGTCGACCATGGCGTTGGTCGAATCGCAGACCATGGCGAGCACGCCCTCGTCGCCGAGCGCGCGCAGGGCGGCTTCGTCGGTGCGGGGGCCGATCAGCGGTTCCTCGTCGAGCTTCCAGTCGCCGGTGTGCAGGACGATGCCGGCGGGGGTTCGGATGACGAGCGCCTGGGATTCCGGGATGGAATGGGCCATGCGGAGGAACTGCAGGTCGAACGGGCCGAGGCGGAAGCTGCCGCCGGGCTGGATCACCGTGATCTTGACATCCTGCAGCAGGTGGGCCTCGCCGAGCTTGCGGCGCAGCACTGCGGCGGCGAAGGGGGTGGCGTAGATGGGGCAGCGGAGCTGTGGCCAGAGCCAGGCGACGGCGCCCAGGTGGTCTTCATGGGCGTGGGTGATGACGAGGCCGACGAGACTGTCGCGCCGTTCGGCGATGAAGGACGGGTCGGGGACCATGATGTCCACCTCGGGGTTCTCCGCCCCCCCGAAGCCCATGCCGCAATCGACCGCAAGCCACTTGCCGGCGCTGCGATAGAGATTGAAGTTCATCCCGATTTCGCCGGTGCCGCCAAGCGGCAGGAAGGCCAGGTCAGGTGTTTGCGCGTCCATGCTTTGTTTTCAGCTCACTCTTCACGTGTCCCGCAGGGCGTGGCCCCGGGACAAAAGCGCCTGCGCCGATTGCCACGGGACACGGCAATCGGCACAGGCGAATCTATTGGCATCCGGCACGCGCCGCGGCCGGCACTCGTAGTGGCGCCGGCGCGGCCGGAAAGTCAACGTCCGCGCGCCGGGAGCGCCGCATTCAGTCACTTTCGGCCAGACGCGTCCGCTCCCTACTCCATATGGGCGCCGGGTTGCGCCCTGCCAACAGGCGCAGGCCTTCGAGGGTCAGGTCTGCGTCGATTGTCTGGATGACCGTGGTGCCTTCGGCGAGCAGCGGGGCGAGGCCGCCGGTGGCGATGACCTTCAGGCCGCCGCCGTATTCGGTCTGGATGCGCGCGACCAGGCCCTCGATCATGCCGACGTAGCCCCAGTAGATGCCGGACTGCATGGCGGGCACGGTGGAGCGGCCGATCACCGCCTGGGGCCGGCCGATGGCGATGCGCGGCAGGCGGGCGGCGGCGCGGTGCAAGGCCTCGATCGACAGGTTGATGCCGGGCGCGATCACGCCGCCGAGATAGGCGCCGTCGCGGTCGATCACGTCGAAGGTGGTGGCGGTGCCGAAATCGATCACCACGGCGGGGCCGCCGTGGTGCTGGTGGCCGGCCAGGGTGTTCAGCAGGCGGTCGGCGCCGACCTCGTGGGGGTTGTCGATCTTGATGTCGAATCCCCAGTCCAGCGTGGCGGTGGCGACCAGGGGCTCCACCTCGAGCCAGTCGCGGCACAGACGGCGCATGTCGTAGAGTGCCGCGGGAACGACGGTGCCGATGACGGCGGCGGTGATGAGGTCGCGGCGGATGCCGGCCTGGCTCAGCAGAGTGAGGAGCCAGACGGCGTATTCGTCGGAGGTACGCTGAGCATCGGTGGAGATGCGCCAGCGGCCGACCCAGTTGCGGCCGTCATGCACGGCCATGACGGTGTTGGTGTTGCCCGTGTCGACGACCAGCAGCATGGTTCGTGCTCCTTGTGTTCCTGCCGGCCTGTCTTTCAGCGGGCCTGTGTGTCAACGGGCCTGGGGCAGCAGCACTTCGCCGGTGGTGAAGCGCCGGACGTCGCCATCAATGGCCATTAGGAGGCTGCCATCGGCGTCGAGCCCGGCAAAGGTGCCTGACAGCACGTCTGCCCCCAGCTTGAGGCTCATCTTGCTGCCCGGCGTCTGGGCGTGGGCGAGCCAGGCCGCCCGCACCGGGGCGAAACCGCCCTGCTCCAGCACAACGCACCAATGGGCGAGGCGGGCGAGCAGGCGGGGGGCGAAGGTCTCGGGCGCGGGGGCGGGCATGTGGTCGGCGAGGCAGGCGGCGATGCGGTCGGGCAGGATGGGGGCGTGGGCAAGGTTCACGCCGATGCCGGGGATGACCCAGGCAACGCCGCCCTGCCCGTCGCCGTGGCTTTCGAGCAGGATGCCGGCGAGCTTGTTCCCGGCGAGCAAAACGTCGTTCGGCCATTTGAGCGCCAGGGCCGGGCCGGGCGGGAGGATTTCGGCCACCGCCTCGGCCAAGGCAAGGCCGGCAAGCAGGGACAGGCCGCCGGCTTCGCGCATCGGCAGGTGCGGGCGCAGCAGCATGGAGATGGCGAGGTTGCCGGCCGGCGTGGACCCGGCGCGGCCGCGGCTGCCGCGCCCCTGGGTTTGGCGGCGGGCCATCACGGCGAGGCCGGCCGGTTCGCCTGCCTCCGCGCGGGTTCTCACCAGGTCGGAGGTGGAGGGCAGTTCGTCGTGGATCTCCAGCCGCCAGGCGAGGCGGCCGGGCTCAGCCATTCGGGAACAGGACCCGGGCGGCTGCCTGGGCCGCCGCGACGACCGGGGCGGGGAAGAGGAAGAAGAAGGTGGTGAAGATGCCGCTCGCGGCAGCGACGAAGGAGAGCGAGACCGGCCGCGGGTCGAACGCTTCGGCGGGTTCGTCGAAGTACATCACCTTGATGATGCGGATGTAATAGAAGGCACCGATCACGCTGGTGAGCACGCCGATGACGGCCAGCGTCCACATGCCCTGCTGCACGGCGGCGGTGAAGATGAAGTACTTGCCCCAGAAGCCGGAGAAGGGCGGGATACCGGCCATGGAGAACATGAACACGGCGATCGCGAGCGCCATCGCCGGGTCGGTGCGGCCGAGGCCGGCGAGGTCGCCCACGCCCTCCACGTTGCGGTCGCGGCGGCGCATGGCGATGATGCAGGCGAAGGTGCCGGCGTTCATGAACACATAGGTGAGCATGTAGATCAGCACGCCGCGCACGCCGTCTGCGGTGCCGGCGGCCAGCCCGATCAGCGCGTAGCCCATGTGGCCGATGGAGGAATAGGCCATCAGGCGCTTGATGTTCGACTGGCCGATGGCGGCGAGCGAGCCGAGCAGCATGGAGGCGATCGAGACCAGCACGATCAGTTGCTGCCACTGCTCCAGCAGCGGCTGGAACGGGCCGGCGAGCAGGCGAACCAGGAGCACCATGGCGGCGACCTTGGGGGCCGTGCCCATGAAGGCGGTGACCGGGGTGGGGGCGCCCTCGTAGACGTCGGGCGTCCACATGTGGAACGGCACGGCGGAGACCTTGAAGGCGAGGCCCGCGACGATGAAGACGATGCCGACGATCAGGCCGGGCGAGGCCGCGCCCGGCTGTTCCATGAGCCTGGCCAGCGCCTCGAACGACAGGGTGCCGGAGAAGCCATAGACCAGCGTGATGCCGTACAGCAGGAGGCCGGAGGCCAGCGCGCCGAGGACGAAGTATTTCAGGCCCGCCTCGGCGGAGCGCCGCTCATCGCGCGCGAAGGCGGCGAGGACGTAGATCGACAGGCTCATCAGTTCGAGGCCGACATACAGCGTCATCAGGCTGTTGGCCGAAACCATCAGCATCATGCCGATCGACGAGAACAGCATGAGGATGGGGAATTCGAAGCGCCGCATGTTGGCGTGTTCGTTGTAGTCGAGCGACATCGCCACGCCGAGGCCGACGGCCACCAGCACCAGCAGCTTGGCGAAACCGCTATAGGCGTCGACGACGAACTGGCCGTGGTAGCCGCTGCCGGGAACGCCGGACAGCACCAGCACGCCGGCGACCAGCAGGGCGCCGATGGTGAGCATGGAGCAGGTGAGGAAGCTGCGCTCCGGGCGGGCGAACACGCCGTAGAGCAGGATGGCCATGCCGGCGCAGGCCAGCACGATCTCGGGGAGGGCGAGTTGCCAGTTCACGGCGCGAGCACTCCGGCGAGCTTGGTGGTGGCTTCGAGGGCCGCGAGGTGCTTTTCGACCATGGCCTGCACGGAGGCATCCCAGAACACGGTGAAGCTGGACGGGTAGATGCCCATCCAGAGCGTGAGCACGACCAGCGGCGCGAACACCGCGATCTCGCGCGGGGAGAGGTCGAGGATCGACTTCAGGTCGTCGCGGGTGATGCGGCCGAACAGCACGCGGCGGTAGAGGAACAGCATGTAGGCGGCACCCAGGATCATGCCCATGCTGCCCAGCAGGGCGAGCCAGAAGCTGACCTTGAAGGCGCCGACGAGGACGAGGAACTCGCCCACGAAGCCGGCGGTGCCGGGCAGGCCGACGCTGGCCATGGAGAACAGCATGAAGGCCAGCGCGTATTTCGGCATGCGGTCGGCCAGGCCGCCATAGCGTTCGATCTCCCGCGAGTGGATGCGGTCGTAGACGACGCCGACGCAGAGGAAGAGGGCGCCGGAGACGACGCCGTGGGCGAGCATCTGGAACAGCGCGCCGGAGATGCCCTGTTCGTTGACGGTGAAGATGCCGATGGTGACCACGCCCATGTGCGCGACGGAGGAATAGGCGATCAGCTTCTTCATGTCGGTCTGCGCGAGTGCCACCAGCGACGTGTAGATGACGGCCACGACCGAGAGCGCAAAGACCATCGGAGCGAAGGTGGCGGTGGCATCGGGCAGCATCGGCACGGAAAAGCGCAGGAAGCCGTAGGCGCCCATCTTCAGCAGCACGCCGGCCAGGATGACAGAGCCGGCGGTGGGCGCCTCCACGTGGGCGTCGGGCAGCCAGGTGTGGACGGGCCACATCGGCACCTTCACTGCGAAGCTGGCGAAGAAGGCGAGGAAGAGCCAGGTCTGCATCGCGGGGGCGAACTGGTGGCGCATCAGCGCCTCTATGTCCGTCGAACCGGCGGCATACCACATGGCCAGCAGGGCGAGCAGCATCAGCACGGAGCCGGCCAGCGTGTAGAGGAAGAACTTGATGGCGGCATAGACTCGGCGCGGGCCGCCCCAGACCCCGATGATGAGGTACATCGGGATCAGCACGCCCTCGAAGAACATGTAGAACACCACGAAATCCAGTGCGGCGAACATGCCGACCATCATGGTTTCGAGCACCAGGAAAGCGAACATGAACTCGCGCACGCGGGTGCCGATGCTTTCCCAGCTGGCGAGGATGCAGATCGGGGTGAGTGCGGTTGCGAGCAGGACGAACAGCACCGAGATGCCGTCGACGCCCATCTTGTAGCTGATGCCCCATTCGGGCAGCCAGGCCGCTTCCTCGACGAACTGGAAGCCGGCGCTGGAGGTGTCGAACTTGAACCAGAGCACGAGGGAGAGCGCGAAGACGATCAGGCTGGTCCACAGCGCGGTCCAGCGGGCGTTGGAGGCGACCGCTTCCTCCGAGCCGCGGATGGCCATCATCACCGCGCCGCCGACAAGCGGCAGGAAGGTGAGCAGCGTGAGCAGCGGGAAGCCCGCAACGTTGGCGTTCATGGCAGCGTCACCGGATGATCAGGTAGAGGCTGACCAGCACGACGACGCCGATCAGCATGGCAAAGGCGTAGTGGGCGATCGATCCGGTCTGCACCTTCACCACGCGCCCGGCGCCCTGGGCGGTGAGCGAGGCCACGCCGTTGGGGATGCCATCGATGATCCTGGCGTCGCCGACCTGCCAGAGCGTGCGGGCAAGCGCCAGTGTAGGGCGGACGAAGATGCGGTCGTAAAGCTCGTCGAAATACCACTTGTTGAGCAGGAAGCGGTACACGCCCCCGAAGGTGTTGGCGAGTTGCGCCGGAAGCGACGGCGCGCCCATGTATACGGCATAGGCCAGCAGGATGCCCGACAGGCCGACGATGGCCGGCAGTGCCACCACCCAGCCCGGCACCTCGTGCATGTCGTGCAGCACATGGTTGTGCGGTCCGTTGTGGATCGCCGCCCCCCAGAAACCCTGCCAGTTGTCGCCCAGGAGTTGGGGGGCGAAGATGAAGCCGGTGACGACAGCACCGGTGGCCAGGACCATCAGCGGGCCGGTCATGACCAGCGGGCTTTCATGCACGTGGTCCATGGTGTGCTTGTCGGCCCGCGGCGCGCCGTGGAAGGTGAGGATGATCAGGCGCCAGGAATAGAAGGCGGTGAGGAAAGCGGCGACGATGCCGGCCCAGAAGCCGAATTGCGCGAAGCCGACATGCGAGGCGTAGGCGGCTTCGAGCACCGCATCCTTCGAGTAGAACCCGGCGAAGGGGAACACGCCGGCCAGCGCGAGGCTGCCGATCCACATCATGGCGTAGGTGAGCGGGATCTTCTTCCAGATGCCGCCCATGCGGCGGATGTCCTGCTCGTCGGACATGGCGTGGATCACGCTGCCGGCGCCGAGGAACAGCAGCGCCTTGAAGAAGGCGTGCGTGAGAAGGTGGAACACCGAGGCCTGGTACGCGCCGACGCCGGCGGCGATGAACATGTAGCCGAGCTGGGAGCAGGTGGAGTAGGCGATGATGCGCTTGATGTCGTTCTGCACGCAGCCGACCGTGGCCGCGAACAGCGCGGTGCTGGCGCCGACCAGGGTGACGAAGGCCATGGCATAGGGCGCGTATTCCAGCAGCGGCGACATGCGCGCCATCAGGAACACGCCGGCGGTGACCATGGTGGCGGCGTGGATGAGGGCGGAGACCGGGGTCGGGCCCTCCATGGCGTCCGGCAGCCAGACATGCAGGCCGAGCTGTGCCGACTTGCCCATGGCGCCGATGAACAGCAGGATGCCGATCACCTCGTAGGCGCGGAAGGTGGTGCCGAACACGCGATAGCTGTCGTTGGTGTGCTGGCCGACGGCGGCGAAGATGGCGTCGAAGGTGATGCTGCCGAACACCACGAAGATCAGCGCGATGCCGAGCGCGAAGCCGAGGTCGCCGATGCGGTTGACGACGAAGGCCTTGATGGCGGCCGCGTTGGCGGTGGGCTTGTGGTACCAATAGCCGATCAGCAGGTAGCTCGCCAGGCCGACGCCTTCCCAGCCGAAGAACAGCTGCAGGAGGTTGTCCGACGTCACCAGCATCAGCATGGCGAAGGTGAACAGGCTGAGATAGCTGAAGAAGCGCCAGGCGCTGCCATGCGGCTCGTGGCTCATGTAGCCCACGGAATAGATGTGGATGAGCGTGGCGATCAGCGTGATCATCGCCACCATGACGGCCGACAGCGTGTCGTAGCGCAGCGCCCAGGCGGCGCTGAAGTCGCCCGAGGAGACCCAGGTGCCCAGCGTGATCACGCCCGGCGCGGCGCCGCCATAAACCAGCGACACGAAGGCGGAGATGCCGCAGACGGCGGCGAGGATCATGCAGATGATCGTCACCGCCTGGGCGGCGCGATCGCCGATCTGGCGGCCGAACAGCAGGGCGACGAGGGACCCGAGCAGCGGCGCGAAGACCGCGGTTGCGAACAGCATGGTCGGGTCAGCCCTTCATCAGCGTCACGTCCTCGACCTCGATCGAGCCGCGGTTGCGGAAGTAGATCACCAGGATCGCCAGCCCGATCGCCGCCTCCGCGGCCGCGACCGTGAGGACGAACATCGCCAGCACCTGGCCGGCGAGGTCGCCGAGAGCGGCGGAGAAGGCAACGAGGTTCAGGTTCACGGCGAGCAGGATCAGCTCGACCGACATCAGGATGATGATGACGTTCTTGCGGTTCAGGAAAATCCCGAAGATGCCCATCACCAGCAGAATGGCGGACACGGCGAGGTAGTGGCTGAGGGGAACCGGCAGCAGCATCTCAGTGGTGCCCCTTCTTGTCGTCATGGCCGCTTGCGTCGGGGCCATGGCTGTCGTGGCCGATATGGACGGGCTCGGCATGCGGCAGGGCCCCATGCTTGGAAGAGGGCAGCTTCGGGCGCAGGAAGCCGATGCCCTTGATGCCCACGCGGCTCGGCACATCGAGCAGTTCCAGCGTGTCGGCCGGCGTGCGCGCGATTTGCGTGGCGACGTTCTGGTTGCGGGAGAAGCCGCGGTCGCGCAGCGTCAGCACGATGGCGCCGATCATGGCCACCAGCAGCACCAGGCCGGAGGCCTGGAACGGCAGGATGTAGTCGGTGTAGAGGATGCGGCCAATCTGGACCGTGTTGGTCACGTTCGGGTCCATGGGATCGGCGCGCAGGCCGCCGGCCTGGGGTGCCAGGCTCCAGCCGCCGAGCACGAGGGCAAGTTCGATCAGCAGCACGGCGCCGATGGTTGCCCCGATGGGGAGGTAGCGCTGGAACCCTTCGCGCAGCTGGGCGAAATTGATGTCCAGCATCATCACCACGAACAGGAACAGCACCGCGACCGCGCCGACATAGACGATGACCAGGATCATCGCCAGGAACTCGGCGCCGGCCAGCAGGAACAGCGCGGCGGCGTTGAAGAAGGCCAGCACCAGCCACAGCACCGAGTGCACCGGGTTGCGCGCGGTGACCACCATGCCGGCCGAGACCAGCAGGATGCCCGCGAACAGATAGAAGGCAAGTGCCGCGATCATCTTCCGTACCCCTGGCTGGTGTGGCTCATCGGTACGGCGCGTCCTGTTGCAGGCGGGCGGCGAGTGCCGGTTCCCAGCGGTCCCCGTTATCCAGCAGCTTGGCCTTGTTGTACATCAGCTCTTCGCGCGTCTCGGTCGCGAACTCCATGTTCGGCCCCTCGACGATCGCATCGACCGGGCAGGCTTCCTCGCACAGGCCGCAGTAGATGCACTTGGTCATGTCGATGTCGTAGCGCGTGGTGCGGCGGCTGCCGTCTTCGCGCGGTTCGGCCTCGATGGTGATCGCCTGGGCCGGGCACACCGCCTCGCACAGCTTGCAGGCGATGCAGCGCTCCTCCCCGTTCGGGTAGCGGCGCAGGCCGTGTTCGCCGCGGAAGCGGGGGCTGAGCGCCTGGCGCTCGAACGGGTAGTTGATGGTGGCCTTCTTCTTGAAGAAGTATTTCAGAGTCAGCGCCATGCCGCTCACCAGCTCGAAGAGCAGGAAGCTGCGCGCGGTGCGGTCGAGGAATGCCATCGGGGAAATCCTCTTTCAGGCGGGAGTGGGCAGCCAGCCCATCGCCAGCAGCACGCCGGCGACCAGGACCAGGTAGAACAGCGAGAACGGCAGGAATACCTTCCAGCCCAGGCGCATCAGCTGGTCGTAGCGGTAGCGCGGGAAGGTGGCGCGCACCCAGACGAACACGAACATCACGGCGCATATCTTGAGGATGAACCAGATCGGCCCCGGCACCCAGGTGAACGGCTCGATCCCGAATGGCGCCAGCCAGCCGCCGAGGAACAGGATGGTGGTCATCGCCGCCATCAGGAACATGTTCGCGTATTCGCCCAGGAAAAACAGGGCGAAGGACATCGAGCTGTATTCGACGAAGAAGCCGGCGACGATCTCGCTTTCGCCCTCGGGCAGGTCGAAGGGCGAGCGGTTGGTCTCGGCCAGCGTGGAGATGAAAAAGATGATCGCCATCGGAAACAGCGGGATGACGAACCAGATCGTCTCCTGCGCCTTCACGATGGCATTCAGGTTCAGCGAGCCGACGCAGAGCAGCACGGTGACGATCACGAAGCCCATCGAGACTTCGTAGCTGACCATCTGAGCGGCGGAGCGCAACGCGCCCATGAATGGATACTTCGAGTTCGACGCCCAGCCAGCGATGATGATGCCGTAGACGCCGAGCGAGGACACCGCGAACAAATAGAGGATGCCCACGTTGATGTCGGCGATCGCCCAGCCATCGTTCACCGGGATCACCGCCCAGGCGATCATGGCGAGTGCGAAGGTGAGCATCGGCGCCATCAGGAACAGGATGCGGTTCGCCCCCGTGGGGATGATCGTCTCCTTCATGAGCATCTTGATGGCATCGGCGAAGGGCTGGAAGAGGCCGAATGGGCCGACCACGTTGGGGCCGCGGCGGAGCTGCATGGCGCCCATAATCTTGCGCTCGGCCAGCGTCATCATCGCCACGGACACCAGCAGCGGCACCAGGATCAGCAGCGCCTTGCCGATCGTCAGCAGCAGGATGCCGAAGGGGTGGGTGGTGAAATACTCGACCATCGCCGCCTACTCCGCCGCCGCGGCGCGGGGGGGCGAGACGAAGGTTTCGGTGCATTCGGCCATGGTCGGGCTCGCGCGGCTGATCGGGTCGGTCTGGTAGTAGTTGGCCAGGTTGGGGCGGAACGGCGCGGCGGAGAGAGCCGCAGGGTCACCGGAAGGGCCGGCCGAGTCAGTGCAGCCGAAGCGGGGCAGGATGTCGATGCGGGTGAAGACGGGATTGGCCTGTTCCAGCCGCGCGCGCACCGCCTCGAGGCTGTCATAAGGGAGGGTTTTGCCGACCACGGCGCTGAAGGCGCGGATGATCGCCCAGTCCGGCCGGGCGTCACCGGGCGGGTGGAGAGCGAGCTGGCCGTGCTGCACGCGGCCCTCGGTATTCACGTAGGTGCCGTTCTTTTCGGTGTAGGCAGCACCTGGCAGGATCACGTCGGCGCGGGCGGCGCCGCGGTCGCCGTGGTGGCCCTGGTAGATCACGAAGGTGTTCGCACCGATCCTGGCCGTGTCGAACTCGTCCGCCCCGAGCAGCCACAGCACGTCCACGCCGCCGCCGAGCATGGCAGCCAGATCCTTGCCGCCGGGACCGGGCAGGAAGCCGAGGTCCAGCGCGCCCACGCTGGCAGCGGCGGTGTGCAGCATGTTGAAGCCGTGCCACTCCGCCGTGAGCATGTTGCTGTTCGCCGCAAGCTGCCAGCACGCCGCCAGGACCGCGGCACCGTCGGGCCGCGCGAGCGCACCGGCGCCGACGATCAGCATTGGCTTCTTTGCCGCCTTGAGCGTGGCCGTGAAGGGATGGCTGCCGTCGTGCAGGGCAGAGAGCGTGGCCGGCGTGTCGCCGAGCGCCTGCACGGGATAGGTGAGGTCGGCGGCCGGTGCGATCGCGCCAACGGTCAGCCCGCCGGCCAGCCAGCGCTTGCGGATTCGCGCGTTGACCAGCGGTGCTTCGGTGCGTGGATTGGTGCCGACCAGCAGGATGGCATCCGCCTCCTCGATGCCGGCGATCGAGGTGTTGAAGGTGTAGAAGTCGCGGCGCGTGGTATCGAAGGCAGCGCCGTCCTGGCGGCAGTCGAGATTCTGTGAGCCGAGCGCGAGCATCAGGTCCTTCAACGCCAGCATGCTTTCGGCATCGGCGAGATCGCCGGCGACGGCGCCGATGCGCTCACCGGGGGCACCCTTCAGGCGCTCGGCAATGGCGGCAAAGGCCTCGGTCCAGGTCGCCTTGGCCAGGCGGCCGTCGCGCTTCACCCACGCGCTGTCGAGCCGGCGGCGCTTCAGGCCATCGATCGAGAAGCGCGACTTGTCGGCCAGCCACTCCTCGTTGACGTCCTCGTTCAGGCGCGGCAGCACGCGCAGCACCTCGGTGCCGCGGGTATCGACGCGGATGGCGGCACCCACCGCATCCAGCACATCGACGCTGTCGGTTTTCTTCAGTTCCCACGGCCGCGCGATGAACGCATACGGCTTGGAGGTCAGCGCGCCCACCGGGCAGATGTCGATCAAGTTGCCGGACAGCTCGCTGGAAAGCGCCTTCTCGACATAGGTGCCGACTTCCATTCCCTCGCCGCGCGCCGTGGCGCCGAGTTCGGACACGCCGGCGATCTCGGTGGAAAAGCGGATGCAGCGCGTGCAGTGGATGCAGCGCGTCATCACGGTCTTGATCAGCGGGCCGAGGTTCTTGTCCTTCACCGCGCGCTTGTGCTCGTCGTAGCGCGAGGTGTCGCGCCCATAGCCGACGGCCTGATCCTGCAAGTCGCATTCGCCGCCCTGGTCGCAGATCGGGCAGTCGAGCGGGTGGTTGATGAGCAGGAACTCCATCACCCCTCGACGTGCGTTCACCACCATCGGCGTGTCTGTGTGTACGACCATGCCTTCGGCGACCGGATAGGCACAGGAAGCAAACGGCTTGGGCGGGGCCTTCTCGATTTCCACCAGACACATGCGGCAGTTCCCCGCCACGCTCAGGCGGTCGTGGTAGCAGAAGCGCGGCACTTCCTTGCCGGCGGCCTCGCAGGCCTGCAGCACGTTGGAGCCGGGCGGAACCTCGACCTCGATGCCGTCGACGGTGACTTTCACCATGGCAAACTACTCCGCCGCCATTCGTGTCGCGCCGCGCGACTTGTACTGCTGGATCCGCTCCAGCATCACCGGCCGGAAATGCCGGATCAGCCCCTGGATCGGCCAGGCGGCGGCATCGCCGAGGGCGCAGATCGTGTGGCCCTCCACCTGCTTGGTCACCTGCTCCAGCGTGTCGATCTCGTCCGGTTCGGCGCGGCCCTGCACCATCCGGTTCATCACCCGCATCATCCAGCCGGTGCCTTCGCGGCACGGCGTGCACTGGCCGCAGGACTCGTGCTTGTAGAAGGCGGACAGGCGGGCGATGGCGCGGATGATGTCCGTCGACTGGTCCATCACGATCACCGCCGCGGTGCCCAGGCCCGAGCGGACTTCACGCAGGCTATCGAAATCCATCAGCACCGTGTCGCACGTGGCCTTGGGCAGCAACGGGACAGAGGCGCCGCCAGGGATCACCGCGAGCAGATTGTCCCAGCCGCCGCGCACGCCGCCGGCGTATTTCTCGATCAGCTCGCGCAGCGGGATGCCGAGTTCCTCCTCGACATTGCAGGGCTTGTTCACATGGCCGGAGATGCAGAACAGCTTGGTGCCGGCATTCTTCGGGCGGCCGAGCGCCGAGAACCATGCGGCGCCGCGGCGCAGGATGGTGGGTGCCACGGCAATGCTCTCCACGTTGTTCACCGTGGTCGGGCAGCCGTAGAGGCCGACCGCTGCCGGGAAGGGCGGCTTCAGGCGCGGCATGCCCTTCTTGCCTTCGAGGCTCTCGATCAGCGCGGTTTCCTCGCCGCAGATGTAGGCGCCGGCGCCGCGATGCACGTAGCAGTCGAAATCCCATCCGGAGTCGCAGGCGTTCTTGCCGATCAGCCCGGCCGCGTAAGCCTCGTCAACCGCCTGCTGCAGGTGCCTGGCTTCATTGGTGAATTCGCCGCGCACATAGATGTAGCAGGCATGCGCACCCATCGCGAAGGACGCCAGCAGGCAGCCTTCGACCAGCTTGTGCGGGTCGTGGCGCAGGATGTCGCGGTCCTTGCAGGTGCCGGGCTCGGACTCGTCGGCGTTGACCACCAGGTAGTGCGGCCGGTCGCCGATGGCCTTGGGCATGAACGACCATTTCATGCCGGTGGGGAACCCTGCCCCGCCGCGTCCGCGCAGGCCGGAGGCCTTCATCTCGTCGATGATCGCATCGCGGCCACGTTCGATGATCGCCTTGGTGCCGTCCCAGTCGCCGCGCGCGCGTGCGCCGGCCAGCGTCCAGTCGTGGACGCCGTAGAGGTTGGTGAAAATCCGGTCCTGGTCGCTCAGCATGGTGCTATTGCGCCTTCTCGAACGTCAGCGTGGTCAGCGTGATCGGCCCGCCCTCGGGGGCGGAGGTCTGGCGGCCCGCCATCGAGCCTGGTTTGGGAATCTCGCCGCGTTTCAATGCCGCGATCAGTGCCTTGGTCTTCTCGGCGTCCATGTCTTCATAGAAATCGTCGTTCACCTGCAGGATCGGCGCGTTTACGCAGGCGCCGAGGCATTCCACCTCGGTCATGGTGAACAGCCCGTCTGGCGAAACTTCCTTCCAGCCCTTCAGCCCAGTCGCCGCGCGGCAGGCGGCGACCACCTCGTCGGACCCGCGCAGCCAGCACGGCGTGGTGGTGCAAAGCTGGAGGTGGAACCTGCCCACCGGCGCGGTGTTGAACATCAGGTAGAAGGTCGCGACCTCGTACACGCGGATCGGCGGCATCTCCAGGATGCGCCCGATCTCGTCCATCGCCTTCACCGGCACCCAGGCGCTGTCGGTCTGGCGGCCCATCTGGCGCTGGGCGATCCACAGCAGCGGCAGCACGGCACTGGCCTGCTTGCCCGGCGGGTATTTCGCGATCGTCGTGGATATCTCCGCCTGGCTCTCGGCGTCGAAGGCGAAGATTGCGGGCTGTTCGAAGGCGGCGGGCGGTGCATCGGCCATCGGGATTACCTGTCGATCTCGCCGAACACGATGTCCAGCGACCCGATGATCGCCACCGCGTCGGCCAGCATGTGCCGCTTGCTGAGGAATTCGGTGGCCTGCAGATGGGCAAACCCCGTCGGGCGGATCTTGCAGCGATACGGCTTGTTGGTGCCGTCGGCCACCAGATACACGCCGAACTCGCCTTTGGGCGACTCGACTGCGGTGTAGGTGGCGCCCGCCGGCACGTGATAGCCCTCGGTGAAAAGCTTGAAGTGGTGGATCAGCGCTTCCATCGACCGCTTCATCTCGGCGCGCGAGGGCGGCGTGATCTTGTTGTCCAACACCTTCACCGGGCCCGGCTTCATCCGCGCCAGGCACTGCTCGATGATCCGCGCACTCTCGCGCATCTCAGCCACGCGCACGAGGTAGCGGTCGTAGCAGTCCCCGTTGCGCCCAACCGGCACCTTGAAGTCCAGCTGGTCGTACACCTCGTACGGCTGCGACCGGCGCAGGTCCCACGGCACGCCGGAGGCCCGCAGGCACGGCCCGCTGAAGCCCCAGGCGAGCGCGTTCTCAGGCGACATCACGCCGATATCGACGGTGCGCTGCTTCCAGATGCGGTTGGCAGTCAGCAGGCTTTCCAGGTCGTCAACAAACTTCGGGAAGCCCGCCACCCACTCGCCGATCTTGTCCTCCAACCCGGCCGGCAGGTCCTTCGCCACGCCGCCGGTGCGGAAGTAGTTGGCGTGCAGCCGCGCACCCGACGCCGCCTCGTAAAACTCCATCAGCTTCTCGCGCTCCTCGAAGCCCCAGAGCGATGGCGTGATGGCGCCCACATCGAGCGCATAGGTGGTGAGGTTCAGCAGGTGATTGAGGATGCGGGTGATTTCGCTGAACAGCGTGCGGATCCACTTCGCCCGCTCCGGCGCCTCGATGCCAAGCAGTTTCTCGGTGGCCAGCGCGAAGGCGTGTTCCTGGCTCATCGGGCTGACGTAATCCAGCCGATCGAAATATGGCATCGCCTGGATGTAGGTCTTGTACTCGATCAGCTTCTCAGTGCCGCGGTGCAGCAAGCCAATATGCGGATCGGCACGCTCCACAACCTCGCCGTCCATCTCCAGAATCAGGCGCAGCACGCCGTGGGCCGCGGGATGCTGCGGTCCGAAATTGATGGCGTGGCTGTCGATTTCGACCGTCTTCCTCCCGGTCGACTTGCTGTCGTTGCCCTCGGTTTCGCTCATGGCGCGCCCTCCAGCTTGCGCGGCGGCACCTTCTCGTCGCCGGGCAGCGTCGTCATCGCTTCCCAGGGCGAGAGGAAATCGAAGTTGCGGAAATCCTGGGTCAGCTGCACCGGCTCGTACACCACCTGGCCGCGCTCGGGGTCGTAGCGCACCTCGACATAGCCGGTGAGTGGGAAGTCCTTGCGCAGCGGATGCCCCTCGAAGCCGTAGTCGGTCAGGATGCGGCGCAGGTCCGGCTGGCCCGAGAACACGATGCCGAACAGGTCCCAGGCCTCGCGCTCCCACCACGTCGCCACCGGCCAGATCGTGTGCACGGACGGCACCGCGGTCGTTTCGTCGGTGGCGACGATCACCCGCAACCGGTGGTTCAGCGTGACCGACAGCAGGTTGTACACCACGTCGAAACGCTTTTCCCGCTGCGGCCAGTCTACGCCGCAGATGTCCATCACCTGCTCGAAGGCGCAGTCCTCGCGGTCCCGCAGCGCGGTCATCAGCGCCGGCAGCGCCTCCAGATCGGCCGTGACGACCACTTCGTTATAATGGACCGCAACGCCCGTGACACCCGGCAGCCCGGCCACGGTGCCGGCGAGCGCTTGCGGCGGCGTGGGCGGGGCAACCGGCGCGACCTCGGCCGCTTCTGTCTCGTCAGCCACGAAGGATGGTCCCGGTGCGATTGATCTTTTTCTGCAGCTGCATGATCCCGTACACCAGCGCCTCGGCCGTCGGTGGGCAGCCGGGCACGTATATGTCCACCGGCACCACCCGATCGCAGCCGCGCACCACCGAGTAGGAATAATGGTAGTAGCCGCCGCCATTGGCGCAGCTGCCCATGCTGATGACCCAGCGCGGCTCCGGCATCTGGTCGTACACCTTGCGCAGGGCGGGGGCCATCTTGTTGGTCAGGGTGCCAGCGACGATCATCACGTCGGACTGCCGCGGCGAGGCGCGCGGGATCACGCCCATGCGGTCGAGGTCGTAGCGCGGCATGTAGGCGTGGATCATCTCGACGGCGCAGCAGGCCAGCCCGAAGGTCATCGGCCACAGGCTGCCGGTGCGCGCCCAGTTGACCAGCTTGTCGAGGTTGGCGACCACGAAGCCCTTGTCGTCGATCTCGCCGGTGATGCCCTTGATCACCGCATCCTGCGTCGGCCCGGGCGGAAGCACGCCGCCGGGGGGGATGGTCTGAATGCCACTCATGCCACGCTCTCCCGCACCAGATCTCCGCAACGCACCTGCGATATCCCCACCCGCGTCATTCCCACCCGCGTCATTCCCAATCAAGCGCGCCCTTGCGCCACTCATAGATGAAGCCGACCGTCAGAACGCCAAGGAAGGCCAGCATCGAAAGAAACCCAAACAGCCCGATATCGCCCAATGTCGCCGCCCAAGGGAACAGGAAGGCCACTTCCAGGTCGAAAATGATGAACAGGATGGCGACCAGGTAGAACCGCACGTCGAACCGGCGCCGTGCATCGTCAAACGCCTCGAAGCCGCACTCATACGCCGACAGCTTCTCCGCATACGGCTTTTGCCGCGCCGCCAACAAAGAGCCACCTACCATGGCGACAGCGATCAGCGCCGCGATGGCCATGAACACCAGGATCGGGAAATATTCGAACAACAGCGGCGACATCCAACCCGATCCTTCCGTGCCGGCACGGCAACGCCCTGCGCCCGGCGAAGGGATATGCCGCGGCACAGCGCGGCTGGACATTACCCGCAACCGTCCCCCTCTGCCATAGGGGGCGGGCAGCGAAACACAAGATTCGGTCCACCCACAGCCAACCCGCTCATGGCCTGAATCACGAGAGACACGACGAACGGTGGGTGGGAATCTGGCTGGCGCGAGTGACGGGGCTCGAACCCGCGACCTCCGGCGTGACAGGCCGGCGCTCTAACCAACTGAGCTACACCCGCATCCAGCGAGGCCCGGCGTTTAGAGGCTGGTGGCCCCTGCGTCAAGCGACCTCGCCGCCGATCTGAACAAATCCCTGCCGCCACTCATCCCAACCGCCTTTGATATCAACCGATGAACAACCGATCGACAGCGGCCGGCATGCCGCTTTGCTTTATGCGCCGCCGCCGGCCAACCCGGCGCGCGATACCAACGCCCAAAATGCCGAAAAGTCGGCACTTCGGGCGGTTGGCATAACACATCACCTGTTTCGGCCGCGTCGACGCACCACTGAATGCGTCCACGATGCATTGCACACACTTCAGGCAATGGGCGGTGACGGGTTCGAACCGCCGACCCTCTCGGTGTAAACGAGACGCTCTACCGCTGAGCTAACCGCCCGCCGGGGGTGCCACTCCCAAGCCACGCATGGTGAGAGTGGCACCGCCAAGCCGTGTTCTTGTGGGCCAATTGATCCAACGCTTGGAAAGTAAGCGCTGGGAACCAGCCTTAGCCCAAGGCGTCCTTGAGCCCCTGGCCAGGCTTGAACCGAACCGAAGTCGACTCGGCGATGGCAATGGCGTCGCCGGTGCGCGGGTTGCGCCCCGTGCTGGCCTTGCGTGTGGCCGTGGCGAAGGTGCCGAAGCCGACCAGCCGCACATCCTCGCGCTTCTTCAGCGCCTCCTCGATGGCGCCCAGAACGGCATCCACCGCTTCGCCGGCCTTCGCGCGGCTGAGTTCCGTTCGTTCGGCCACCGCCGCAACCAGATCACTCTTGTTCACCCCTGTCCCCTTGCCTGCTGTGTTCTTCTTCGGGAAACCGCGAATCGCGGCCGCTCCCCGCACCGACACTAGAGACACCACGCGGCACGGGCAACGATCCGCGCAACGCTCATGGCAGTCATGTGACACGGAACACTCGGCAGCCATCGTTGCAGTGTCCAAAAAAACACCCGCCAGACACGCCCTGGCGGGTGCTTTCCGTTTTTGCCGCTGCGCAGAAATCCGCTCAGTGCGGCAGCGAAGTCCCTGTCGGAGCGGGTGCCGCGCTGCCCACAGGGGTCTCCGGCGGCTCCACCCACTCGATCGGCTCCGGCTTGCGGACAAGCGCCTGGCTGATCACCTGGTCCACATGGGCGACGGGCACAATCTTCATACCCTTCTTCACGTTGTCGGGAATGTCGGCGAGGTCCTTCTCGTTCTCCTTCGGGATGAACACCGTCGTGATGCCAGCCCGCAATGCGGCCAGCAGCTTCTCCTTCAAGCCGCCGATCGGCAGCACCCGCCCACGCAGCGTGATCTCGCCGGTCATGGCAACGTCGCGCCGCACCGGAATGCCGGTCAGCACCGAGACGATGGAAGTTGCCATGGCAATGCCCGCACTCGGCCCATCCTTCGGGGTGGCACCCTCGGGCACATGGACATGGATGTCCCGCTTCTCGAACAACGTGGGCTTGATGCCGAAGGTGATCGAGCGGCTTCGCACATAGCTCAGTGCCGCCGACACGCTCTCCTGCATCACGTCGCCGAGCTTGCCGGTGTGCTTGATGGCGCCCTTGCCCGGCAGAAGCACGCTCTCGATCGTCAGGATCTCGCCACCGACCTCGGTCCAGGCCAGGCCCGTCACAGCTCCGACCATGTCCTCGGTCTCGGCCTCGCCGAAGCGGAACTTGCGCACGCCGGCGTATTTCTCGAGGTTCTTGCGGTTGATCGGGACCTTCTTCACCTTCGTGGTCACGATCTCCTTGACCGCCTTGCGCGCCAGACCCGCCAACTCGCGCTCAAGGTTACGCACCCCGGCTTCGCGCGTGTAGTAGCGGATCAGGTCGCGCAGAGCCTCGTCGGTCACGCTCCATTCGGTGGGCTTGAGGCTGTGCGCCTCGGCCTGCTTGGACACCAGGTGCTGCTTCGCAATGCCTACCTTCTCGTCCTCGGTGTAGCCAGCGATGCGGATGATCTCCATGCGGTCCAGTAGCGGCTGGGGCATGCGCAGGCTGTTGGCCGTGGTGACGAACATCACGTCCGACAGGTCGTAGTCCACCTCCAGGTAGTGGTCGGCGAAGGTGGAGTTCTGCTCGGGGTCCAACACCTCCAGCAGCGCGCTGGAAGGATCGCCGCGCCAATCAGCACCAAGCTTGTCGATCTCGTCCAACAAGAACAACGGATTGGAGGTCTTGGCCTTCTTCATGCCCTGCACGACCTTGCCGGGCATGGAGCCGATATAGGTCCGACGGTGGCCGCGAATCTCCGCCTCGTCACGGACGCCGCCAAGCGACATGCGCACGAAGTTGCGCCCCGTGGCCCTGGCGATCGACTTGCCGAGCGAGGTCTTGCCGACGCCCGGCGGTCCCACCAGGCACAAGATCGGCCCCCGCACCTTCTGGCTGCGCGACTGCACCGCCAGGTATTCCAGGATGCGCTCCTTGACCTTGTCCAGCCCGAAATGGTCGGCGTTGAGGACCTTTTCCGCCTCCAGCACGTCGTTCTTGACCTTGCTGCGCTTTTTCCAGGGGATCGACAGGATCCAATCGAGGTAGTTGCGCACCACGGTGGCCTCGGCACTCATCGGGCTCATGGTGCGCAGCTTCTTCAGCTCGCCCAGTGCCTTCTCGCGCGTCTCCTTGGTCAGCTTGGTCTTCTTGATGCGCGCTTCCAGTTCGGCGGTCTCATCCTTGCCGTCCTCGCCCTCGCCGAGTTCCTTCTGGATCGCCTTGAGCTGCTCGTTCAGGTAGTACTCGCGCTGCGTCTTCTCCATCTGCCGCTTTACGCGGTTGCGGATGCGCTTCTCCACCTGCAGCACGCCGATCTCGGACTCCATGTGTCCGAACACACGCTCCAGCCGCTCGCCGACACGCGCGGTTTCCAGCAGTTCCTGCTTCTCGGGGATCTTGAGATTCAGATGCTGGGCGATGCTGTCGGCCAATTTGGACGGGTCGTCGATCTGGTTCAGCGAAACCAGCACCTCGGGCGCGATCTTCTTGTTCAGCTTGATGTACTGCTCGAACTGGCTGACCACGGTCCGCCCGAGCGCATCCAACTCCTTGGCTTCCGGCTCGCGGTCCGGCATCGGTTCCACGAAGGCCTCGAAATAGTGCTCGGTCTCCTTGAAGGCGGTGATCTTGGCGCGCTTTCCGCCCTCCACCAGCACCTTCACCGTCCCGTCCGGCAGCTTCAACAGCTGCAGGATCGTCGACACGGTGCCCACGCGGAAGATGTCGTCGGCCGAGGGATCGTCCTGGGCGGCGTTCTTCTGGGCGACCAGCAGGATCTGCTTATCGTCCTTCATCACCGCTTCTAGCGCTCGTACCGACTTCTCGCGCCCCACGAACAGCGGCACGATCATGTGCGGAAACACGACAATGTCGCGCAGCGGCAGTACCGGAAGAAGCTCGCCGGGCGCCATCGCCTTGGGGCCTGCTACCTTGGCCGCAGCCTCCTTGGGTGTAGCCGCCTTGGGGGCGACCTCCTTGGCGGCGACCTCCTTGGCGGAAGTCTCCTTCGGCGCGGCATCAGTGGGTGGGACATCCTTGGGGGCGGGGACGTCGGATTCGTCGGACTGAGACATCAAATGACCTCCATAGGGACAGTCGGTACGCAGACCGCCCCAACCATGGGCACGGACCGCACCCCCCGGCACAACTTCCATATCCCGTCGCCGTGGCGACCCAGGGTCAGAGGCAATGCCGGTAGATGCAATGGGATATCGTCATGCCCCGCACATGTCGCAAGTCCGTGAGGTGTTCCGAGGGGTGCCGCAGTGGCAGCATCCATCGCACCCCTGTCGCGCCGGCCGCGCGGACCTGACCCCTTGAAGGGATCAGGCGCTCGTCTCGCTGGCCTTCTTGCCATACAGGTACAAAGGGTTGGCGCGGCTTTCGGCCACTTCCCGGTTGATCACCACTTCCTCGACACCGTCCAGGCTCGGCAGCTCGTACATGGTGGACAGCAGGATCTGCTCCATGATCGAGCGCAGGCCACGCGCGCCGGTCTTGCGCTGGATTGCCCGGCGCGACACCGATGAAAGGGCATCCTCGGTGAAGCTCAGCTTCACGCCCTCCATCTCGAACAGGCGGCCATACTGCTTGATCAGCGCGTTCTTCGGCTTGGTCAGGATCTCAATCAGCGACGCCTCGTCGAGGTCCTCCAGCGTCGCCACCACCGGCAGCCGTCCGATGAACTCCGGGATCAGCCCGAATTTCAACAGGTCTTCCGGCTCCACCTCGCGCAGAACCGCACCCTGCCGGCGTTCCTCGGGGGCCCGCACCTCGGCGCCATAGCCGATACCCGCCCCCTTGCCGCGGCTTGAGATGATCTTGTCCAGACCCGAGAACGCCCCGCCGCAGATGAACAGGATGTTCGTGGTGTCCACCTGCAGGAACTCCTGCTGCGGATGCTTGCGCCCGCCCTGCGGCGGCACGGAGGCCACGGTGCCCTCCATGATCTTCAGCAACGCCTGCTGCACGCCCTCGCCCGACACGTCGCGCGTGATCGACGGGTTGTCCGACTTGCGGCTGATCTTGTCGACCTCGTCGATATAGACGATGCCGCGCTGCGCCCGCTCAACGTTGTAGTCCGCCGCCTGCAGCAGCTTCAGGATGATGTTCTCCACATCCTCGCCCACATAGCCCGCCTCGGTCAGCGTGGTCGCATCCGCCATGGTGAACGGCACGTCCAGAATTCGCGCAAGAGTTTGGGCGAGCAACGTCTTGCCCGACCCGGTGGGGCCGAGCAGCAGGATGTTGGACTTGGCGATCTCGACGTCGTTGTTCTTCGCCCCGTGCGCCAGGCGCTTGTAGTGGTTGTGCACCGCCACGCTCAGTACGCGCTTGGCGTGCAGCTGGCCGATCACGTAGTCGTCGAGAACTTTGCAGATCTCCTTGGGCGTCGGCACGCCGTCGCGCGATTTCACGAGGTGCGTCTTGTGCTCCTCGCGGATGATGTCCATGCACAGCTCGACGCATTCGTCGCAGATGAACACCGTCGGGCCCGCGATGAGCTTGCGGACCTCGTGCTGGGACTTGCCGCAGAACGAGCAGTAGAGGGTGTTCTTCGAGTCGCCGGACTTGCTCATGCGCCCTCCTGTCCCGCATCTGCGGGCCCGCTCGGCCTCAAGTCTAGCCCCCGGCCGGCAATCGCGACAAGAACCCCGCCGCCTGCCCCAATCCAGGAGCCACCGTCATTCCGATGCCCGCACCCGACCGTCGGACGCGTGGATGCCGTGCACGCCGCATGCCAGCGCCCCATCATGGTTGGCGCCGTTACCAGCCCGCTCAGGGCCGCGCGTCCGGGTCGACGGCGACAGGACGATTCTCCACCACCTGGTCCACCAGCCCGAACTCACGGGCCTCCTCGGCGGACATATAGGTGTCGCGCTCCAGCTTGCGCTCGATCGCCTCGATCGGCTGGCCGGTGTGGCGCACATAGATGCCATTCAGCAGCGCCCGCGTTTTCAGGATCTCGCGCGCCTGGATTTCGATATCCGTCGCCTGGCCCTGCGCCCCGCCCGAGGGCTGGTGCACCATGATCCGCGAATACGGCAGCGCGAACCGCTTGCCGTGAGCGCCCGCCGTCAGCAGCAGGCTGCCCATCGAGGCGGCCTGGCCGATGCACACGGTCGAAACCGGGCAGCGGATGTACTGCATCGTGTCGTAGATCGCGAGCCCGGCCGAAACCACGCCGCCCGGCGAGTTGATGTAGAACGAGATCTCCTTGCCAGGGTTTTCGCTCTCCAGGAACAGCAGCTGCGCGCAGATCAGCGAGGCCACCCCGTCATAGACCGGGCCGGTCAGGAAGATGATCCGTTCCTTCAAAAGGCGCGAATAGATGTCGAAGGCACGCTCGCCCCGCGCGGTCTGCTCGACCACCATGGGAACCAGCGCGTTGTTGTAGACGTCTACGGGATCACGATCCCACATGTTCTCGAACCTTCCGATGATGCCGCCACGCCCTGACCGCCAGGGCCAGGTGCCCCCAGGCCCCGACCGCGACGCCGGGACCATGACGACCGACACAACCACGATAACGACCGCACGTTAAGTAGGCACGAACGCCAACGCGCGCCAGGGCGGCAGGCAGGTGGCGTCGCGTCGGGTCAGGGCGGCGCCGCGCGCGCGGCTGCCGCCCTTGTCCTGGCGTCAGGCCGCCGGGCTCGCCTCGGGCTCCTTGGCAAGCTCCTCCGGCGTCACGTCCTGCACCGTCACCTTTGCCAGCTCCAGGATGAAATCGACCACCTTCTCCTCGAAGATCGGCCCCCGCAGCGTTTCGGCCACGTTCGGGTTCTTGCGGAACAGGTCCATGATTTGCTGCTCCTGCCCCGGATAGCGTGAAGCCTCGGCACGCATCGCGCGCGCCATCTCGTCCGGCGTGACGGTGATGTCCTTGCTGCGCCCGATCTCAGCCAGCAACAGCCCCAGGCGCACCCGCCGGTCGGCGATGGCCTTATACTCGGCCTTCAGCGTCTCCTCGTCCTTCGTCTTGTCCTCGTCGTCGATCTGGCCGCTCTTGCGGTCCTGCTCCAGGCGCTGCCAGATCGCGTCGAACTCGCCCTGGGCCATGCTCTCGGGGATCGGAAAGCTCGCCTGCCCTGCCAGCGCATCCAACAGCTGGCGCTTGATGCGCATGCGGCTGATCTGGTCGTACTCGCGCTGAATCTGCCCGCGGATCAGGTCCTTCATCTCGTCCAGCGTCTCGAAGCCGAACTTCTTGCCCAGCTCGTCGTCGATCGCCGGCAGCACGGGCTGCTTGAGCTTCTTCGTCGTAATGTCGAACGTGGCCTCCTTGCCCGCCAGTTCGGCAGCACCGTACTCGGCCGGGAAGGTCACAGTGATGGTCTTCGCCTCGCCCGGGCTCATGCCCTCCAGCTGCTCGGTGAAGCCAGGAATGAACCCGTCCCCGCCAACCTCGATGTCCATGTCGGTCGCGGCCCCGCCCTGGAATGGCTCACCGCCCAGCTTGCCGACGAAGTCGCACACCAGCACCTCGCCCTTGGCCGCCGGCCGGGCTTCCTCCACATCGACCATCTCTTTCGCGCGCGCGGCCATCTGCTCCAGCGCCTTGCCGACGGCATCGTCACCAGGAACGGCCTTCATGCGCGTCAGCTCGATCGTGGCGAAGTCCGGCATCGCGATGTCCGGCATCAGCTCCAGCTCGACCTTGAACTCCAGGTCCTGGGCCTCCACCAGCTTCACCACCTCCACCTTCGGCTGGGTCGCGGCGCGCAGCCCGCGATCGCTCAGCACCTGGCGGGTCGCGTCGTTGACGCTCTCCTCCAGCACCTCGGCCATCACGGCGCTGCCGAACCGGGTGCGAACCACCCCCATTGGCACCTTGCCGGGGCGAAAGCCCGGAAGCTTCACCGTCTTGCCCAGCTCGACCAGCCGGTTGGTGCGCTTGCCCTCGATGTCAGCCGCGGGCACAACAATCGAATAGCCGCGCTTCAGCCCATCGGAAAGCGTCTCGGTGACCTGCATCTGTCGGATAATCCTCGTCCATCCAGCCGCTTGCGCAGCGTTCCTCTCGTGGTCCAGGCTTGGCCATCGGCCAAACCCGGGGCGGCGTGGTGCGGGCGAAGGGACTTGAACCCCCATGGCTTGCGCCACCAGAACCTAAATCTGGCGTGTCTACCAGTTTCACCACGCCCGCAGCCGCGCCCAGGCCTGCTGCAACCATGAGCGCGCGGCTTTAGCGCACCCGCGCCCCCGTCACAAGACACGCCGTCACAAGACACGCCGTCACAAGACGCGCCGTCACAAGTTGCGCCTCCCACGTCGTCCGTCAACGCCCGCCCGGCACCAGCGGCGAACACGCCACCGACGTGAACCGCGCCAGCCGGTACAGCCGCACCGCCGCCAGCGTCGCGCCCGGCACCGCACCCGCCACATGGCGCAGCACCGGCATGTGCTGCAACAGCTGGTCCGACAGGCTTTGCGACAGCAATTCCAGCCCCGCCGTGCCCGCCGCCGTTACCGCCACCCGACGCACCAGCGCCAGCGTCGTGAGGGCGCCCGGTCGCAGCCCGTACAAGCTCGCCACCTCCCGCACCAGCATCAGCCCGCGCCCGCCCGCCAGCAGCGCATCCAGCGCCGGATGCGGGCACAACGCCACCAGCGCCCCGGCCTGCAAAGCCGCCCGCTGCCCTGCCTGCCCCGCCGCCTGCCCGAGCGGCAAGGCCACATGGCGCTGAAGTGCCGCGCGCAGCACCAACGTGGTCTCCGCCCCCGCCACCGCCACCCGCGCCGTCTCCGGCTCCGGCAGCCGCCGCGCCACGGCCGCGAGCCAGCCCAGCGCCGCCGTCCGTGCCCCCTCCGTATCACCCTCGCCCGCCAGCAGCGCCCGCAGCCGGTCGACCCGCGCCAGCGCCCGCCAGGCCCGCCATTCCCGCCAGCCGGCCCAGAAGATCATCCCCGCGGCGGCCCCAACCACCGCCAGCGCGGCCCAGCCGTAGGCCGGCGCCCGCGCGAACGCTGCCAGCACCAGCTCCACCGACGACAACCCGACCCACGCCAGCAGCAGCAGCCCAACCCCGCCCAGCAGCCAACCCAGCGTCGACCCCCCGCCGCCATCGGGCAGCAGTTCCGCCGCACGCCACTCCGGCTCGATCACGCTCGGCGCCCCCGGGGCCGCCTCCATCAGCACCGGCCGCTGCGGCGCATTATCCGTCAGCGCCCCAGCCGGCTCTCCCGGTCCCGGCGGCATCCCATCGACGAAGCCCGGCGTCTGCCTGGTCAAAGCAGGTCCCCCAGCAATGTGACGAGAATCTCGTCCAGCCCGATATGGGGTATCCCCGCCCGCAAAGGACCCACGCCCCCCTCGATGCGCGGCGGCCGGAACACCGGCAGTTCGAAATACGCGCCGGACCAGAACCCCTCCGGCGGCCAGCCCGCCGGCACGTCGCCCACGAAGAACGCGCGCGCCTTATCCTCACCGGCCGGCACGCCCAGCACCACCTCCACGTCCCGCCCGCCCAGTCGCGCCTTGTCGTCGCGCGTGGCCAGGATCGACGCCGCCACATGCAGGCTCACGCCGCCGCCGCCGCGCTCCCCCAGCCCCGGCCCGGCCACCGCCGCCAACAGGTGGCGCAACGCCTCGCGCCGCAGCGCCGGCACATGGTCTGCCTTTGTCGCCACCACCGCCACTCTCGCAATCGGCGCCCGCCCCCCCCCCAACCACCCAGGCGCCCCGCGCAGCCCGCGGCACAGGTCGGCGATCGCCTCCGCCGTGTCCTCGAACGCCGCCCGCCCGGCATGCAGCGCCCCCAGCACGTCCACCAGCAGGATCTGCCGGTCGAAGGCCCGGAAATGCGCCTCGAAAAACCCCTCGCGCATATCCTGCCGATAGGCATCGAACCGCGCCGACAGCAACTCCCCGCCCGTCCCTGCCATCGGCGCGCCCCGCGGTTCCGCAGGGAAGAACCACATGAACGGCACCTCCCCCCGTGGCCCGGGATTGAGGAAACGCCCCGGCTGCAGGTACCGCAGCCCCAGGCGCGAACGGCAGGCCTCCAGCCCCGCGCAATACAACTCATGCCCGCGCCGGATCAGCCCCTCCTCGGCGGGCGCCGCGGGGTCGAACGCCTGCAAAAAGCCCAGGAAAGGCGCGCACAACGCCGCCCGTTCCGGTGAACGCAACCGCGCCAGCGTCGCTGCCGACCACGCCGCATAGCCCATGTCGATCAGCGGCAGGTCCAGCAGCCACTCCCCAGGATAGTCGAGGATGTCCAGCCGCAGCCGCCGCGTTCCCAGCACCCGCCCCAAGGCCGAGCGCCGCTCGATCTCCAGCGCCAGGGACAGCTCCGCCAAATCCTCGGTCCGCGCCGGCCACCCCGCAGCGCCGCCGGCGCCCACGCCGGCGCCGGACAGCGCCGCCACATGTCCCTCGTGGTCGAACCGCGGCAGGCTGCCCGCCCCCGCCGGCAACAGCCGCACCCCGCGCAACCGGTTCGCCCCGTCCTGCTCCAGCCGCGCCCGCAGCTTCGGCAACGTGTCCCGCCCGCCTGCCAGTGCCAGCAGGTTCTCGACCATGGATGTGATGAAAACCGTCTTGCCGGCCCGGCTCAGCCCGGTCACCGCCAGGCGGATGCGCTCCTCGTTGACAGCGCGCTCGACCGCCCCCCAGGTCGCCCCCCACGCCGCCTCGCCCGCACGCCACAGCGGGGTCGTCAGCCTTTCCAGGGGGTCCATTGCCATGGCTGAGGGGGCCATCGTGGCGGCGGCAACGGCCTCAGCGCGCCCGGCTGACCGTATAGTCAGCCACATCCATCAGCCGCGCACGCATCGCGGAGGGCGGGAACACCGCCAGGCCCTGCTTGGCCTCCGCCGCGAACGTCGCCGCCCGCGCCAGCGTCGCCGCGATCGAGCCATGGCGTTGCATCAGCCGCATCGCGTGGCCCAGGTCGTCGTCCGCCTGTTCCAGCTCGCCCACCGTGCGCTGCCAGAACGCCTGCTCCGCGGCATCGCCGGCGTGGAACGCATGCAGCACCGGCAGGGTGATCTTGCCCTCGCGGAAATCGTCGCCCACCGTCTTGCCCAGCGTCGCCTGGTCGGCCGCATAGTCCAGCGCATCGTCAACCAGCTGGAAGGCGATGCCCAGGTTCAGCCCGAACTCGGCCAGCCCCCGCTCCTCCGCCTCCGGCCGCCCGGCCACCACCGTGCCCACCTGGCAGGCGGCCAGGAACAGCGCCGCGGTCTTGCCCTTGATCACCTCCAGGTATTGCGCCTCGCCGGTCGCCAGGTCGTTCTGGATCACCAGCTGCAACACCTCGCCCTCCGCGATCGTGGCCGAGGCCTGGCACAGGATGTCCAGCACCCGCAGCGAGCCGTCCTCCACCATCAGCTGGAAGGCGCGCGCGAACAGGAAATCGCCCACCAGCACGCTGGCCTTGTTGCCGAACACCGCATTGGCGCTGGCCAGCCCGCGGCGCAGCAGGCTCTCGTCCACCACGTCGTCGTGCAGCAGCGTTGCGGTGTGGATGAACTCCACGCACGCGGCCAGCTTCACATGCCGCATGGCAGCATCCGGGGCCTCGCCCGCGCCGTAGCCGCACAGCCGCGCTGCCGCGAGCGTCAGCAGCGGCCGAAGCCGTTTGCCACCGGCCGCCACGATATGCGCCGCCAACTGCGGAATCAGCACCACCGGGCTGTCCATCCGCGCCACGATCGTTCGGTTCGTCGCCTCGAGATCGTCGCGCAGCATCACCACAAGTGCGCCCAGCGCATCCTGGTCGGCCGCTTCACGCCCGGTCTCCGGCGTCGACTTGGTCACTGGCAGGATGGCGGCGACGCCCAAATGGCTCTCCCGAACAAGCGGAACCGGGGGGGTTGCAGCGGCAACGGCGGTCAGCGAGTCTCCATCCACCATATCGGCGGCCCGGAAGAAGGGTCAAGGCAAGCACCCCCTCCACGCGCCCGCCGCAAGGCCCATTCCATGCAAACCGTGATCCTCACCAACGACCCCGTCCGCCTGTCCTTCCTGCGCGCGCTGCTGCGCGATGCGGGCATCGAGTGCTGGGTGCTCGACGAGTTCACCAGCGGCGTGGAGGGCAGCATCGGCGCCATCCCCCGCCGCGTGGTCGTCGCCGACGAGGACGCCGCCCAGGCCCGCCGCGTGCTGGCCGACTCCGGCGAGGGATGAGCGCATTCGCCACCACCGAGGGCACCCTGCTCGGCGGCCGCGTCCATCACGCCCAGCCCCGCGATGGCCACCGCACCGGGCTCGAACCCGTCCTGCTCGCGGCCAGCATCCCCGCCCGCCCCGGCCAGCTTGTGCTGGAGGGCGGCACCGGTGCGGGCGGCGCATTGCTCTGCCTCGCCGCGCGCATCCCCGGCATTGCCGGCCTCGGCCTCGAACGCGACCCGGCGATGGCCGATCTCGCCCGCGCCAACATCGCCGCCAACCGCTTCGCCCAACTGGACATCGAAACCTGCGACCTCACCGCCTGGCAGCCCAGCCGGCGCTTCGACCACGCCTTCGCCAACCCGCCCTGGCACGCGCCCTCCGGCACCGCCTCACCCGACTCGATGCGCGATGCCGCCCGCCGCGCCACGCCGGCGCTGATCGCAAGCTGGGCCACCGCCCTGGCACGCGCCCTGCGCCCACGTGGCACCCTCACGCTGGTCCTCGGCGCCGACCATCTCGCCACCGGCCTGGCAGCCCTGGCCGCCGCCGGCTGCGGCAACCCCATTGTCTTCCCACTCTGGCCCAAACCCGGCCGCCCGGCCCGCCTCGTCCTGCTCCAGGCCAAACGCGGCGCGCGCGGCCCCGCCCGCCTGCTCGCAGGCATCACCCTGCACACCCCACACGGCCCCTTCACCGCCGAAGCCGATGCCATCCTGCGCGACGGCGCCGAACTGAACCTGTGATTCAGAGGCCAGGGGGCTCAACATATTGTATTATTTGGGGGGTCTAATACCAACCGACCAAATGACCCATGAAGAGAGAAAAGGCCAGGGCTTTGCCCTGGACCCACCAAGGGCCGGCGGCCCTTGGAACCCCATTTATTTTCAATGAGTTGAGGTCCAGGGGCTCGGCCCCTGGCGGGTCTGGGCAGAGCCCAGCTTTAACTTCGGTATAGGTCGATCATTCGGCCGATTGGTATAAGG